>NZ_JAGEKQ010000039.1:0-5621 GCF_017565385.1 Dermacoccus sp. NHGro5
AATGGCGCAACAACACCACACCTCGCCCCGATGAGACCCAGGACGAGAGCCGACTGGACCGCCCGCAGCAGATCAGGCCAGAGGAGACGTACTGATGAACGAGCCGCTATCTGACCTCACCGTCATCGACGCGGAGGAAGTTCGAGCACCGGATATCCCTCGCGCGCTGACGGCCGCATCGATCCTGTACGAGGACGGGGCAACGCAGGCATTCGCCGAGGACGGCAAGACCGTGTACGTCGAGAACGGAAGACCCACGTTGGGGGAGTGGTATGTGGATGCAGAGGGGCAGTTCTGTTCCTTCTGGCCGCCGGACTACCGCGCGTGCTATGAACTGCGCTGGCTCGTCGAAGACGGGCGGATCGCTGGTCTCCGCTTCCGCCGCGGGTCCTACAGCGCCATCGGCCGGTATCAGCTCCCCGGGCCTGACAATGCCGTCAAGGAATGAGCAGGGCGTCGCGGCAACGAGCCAGAAGCTCGTAAAGACGGACGCGCTCCACCGGCTCAACCTCCACGGTCATGCGATGAACGACCGAGGAGACTTCCTCATGTGCGCGTTCGAGGAGGAGTTCTGCGGCATCGTTCAGCACCACGCTCCGTTCCCGCCTGGGCCCAGGATCACTCGAGCGGGTGACCAGTCCCCGCTTCTCCAGCCCCTGAAGCAGCACGTTCATCGACTGGCGAGACACGAACGCGCGCCGGGCGAGTTCGGAGCTCGTGATGCCTGGCGTGTCCTGCAAGGCGGTCAAGCACGCGTACTGCGGCACACTCAGCGCCAGCGGGCGAAGCCGATCGTCCATTCGCTGGTTCAGGAGCGACTGCGTCTCCTTGATCAGCACCCCCAGCGACTCCGGGCTCCGGTCCAATGCATCCATGTCAATAGTTTGACACACACTCCAACGAGTGTCAGGATATTGACACTGGCGATATTGAACAGAACAGGAGCCTGCTCATGGCAGCAACAACCACCGGCCCGGACTTCGTCTCTTTCCAGGTGCGGGACCGCGCCGTCTCCGCGAAGTTCTACGAGGAGCTCGTCGGACTCACACGCCTCCCAGACTCGAACCCCGCGGCGACCGTCTTCTCCGCAGGAGGAGCCGCGTTCGCCGTCCGCGACCCGTTCCCCGGTGTGGATCTCGACGCGATGCCTCAGCTCGGCGCCGGCGCCGGAGTCTGGTTCCACAACGACGACGCGGAAGGCGTGCATGCACGCCTGGTCGACGCGGGAGTGGCGATCGCGCAGGAACCGTTCGAGGGGCCGTTCGGACTGCAGTTCTCATTCCGTGACCCCGACGGCTACGTCGTCACCATTCACGCCCGCGCCTAATGCCACCATGGCGCAGCACACCCTCTCGGTCCAGGTCCTCGGGCCGTGGTCCTTGCGCACCAGCAAGCGGTTCTGGGAAGAATTCACCCCTACCGCGATCGCGGCCGGCGGCGACCCGGACGTCCTCTCTGCGCGCTTTATGAGCGAGCATGACTGGACGCCCGTGTCCGCCCGCGTCACCCAGCGCGGGGAGAGCGCCCAGATCAGCCTGTCCGGCACTGGCGATCTGGCCGCAGCAGCTGAGCAGGTGTGCCGCTTCCTCTCTCTTGATGTGGACGCGCGGGCCTGGGCGGCTGTCGGCGATCGCGACCCGATCATCGCCACCGCCCAAAGGGCTCTCCCCGGATATCGCCCGTGCGGCTTCCATTCGCCCTACGAAGCCGCAGCCTGGTGCGTCTTGTCGCAGCGCACTCGCGTCCCGGTTGCTGCCCGAGTCCGCCGCGACCTTATCGTCGCGCACGGGGACGACGGGGCCTTTCCCGCGCCCGATGCGCTCATCCGCGCCATCGACGCCGGAGAACTGGACCTACCCGGTCGGAAGCCAGACTATCTCCGGGCTGTCGCCGAGGCTGCGCTCACCGGACTGCTCAACGGTCCCCGGCTCCGAACTACGCCCGAAGAATCTGCTCGCCGCGAGCTCCTCACGGTGACAGGCATCGGACCGTTCGCCGCGGACCTCGTCCTTATCCGCGGCGCCAACGCCCAGGACGTCCTTCCGCGCGCGGAACGCCGCCTTTACGCCGAGATCTCCTACCAGTACGGGCCCGAATCGCTGCTTGAGGAGGTCGCAGAACGCTGGCGCCCCTTCCGCTCCTGGGCCGCGGTCCACCTCCGTGCGCTCCGAGAGCAGCGCACCCGTGAGATGAGCTGATCGATGACGTTACGGCTCTTCGACAGCGGAACATCATCGTTGTGCACGTTCGCGCCCCTGCGACCGGGTCGCGTCGGCATCTATCTGTGCGGTCCGACCGTTCAGGCTCCGCCACACGTCGGCCATCTCCGCTCGGCAGTGGTCTTCGACCAGTTGCGACGATGGCTCCAGATCGGCCACGAGCTCGACGTGACCCTGGTCCGAAACATCACCGACCTGGACGACAAGATTCTTGCTGCGAGCAACACGGCGGGCGTTCCATGGTGGGCGTGGGCTGCTCGCCAGGAGAGGGCGTTCGCCGACGCCTATCGCATGATCGGTATCTTGCCGCCGACGATCGAGCCGCGCGCGACGGGGCATACCGCCGAGATGCTTGCGTTCATCGACCGGCTGATCAAACGAGGCCACGCGTACCGAGCGGGAGACGATGAGAGAGACGTCTACTTCGACGTCTCATCATGGCCTGACTACGGTTCTCTGACCTCACAGGAGACCGGCACTCTCCCCGGAGACGAACATGCCGATCAGGCGACGGGGAAACGCGACCCTCGCGACTTCGCGCTCTGGAAATCCGTTCCCTCAGATGTGGCGGTAGGAGAGGCGAGTGCCGCGGGCGCGGCATGGGATTCGCCTTACGGGCCGGGACGCCCGGGATGGCATCTGAGCTGCTCGACGATGATCCTCCGCTACCTGGGAGAGAGCTTCGACATCCACGGTGGAGGGCTCGACCTGCGTTTTCCTCATCATGAGAATGAGCAGGCGCAGTCCCGTGCCGCCGGATACGGATTCGCGCGCTACTGGATGCACAATGGCTGGGTCACGTCCGGCGGCGACAAGATCAGCAAGTCCCTCGGCAACGCGACACCCGTCGACGATCTTCTGCAGGGGATACGTCCTATCGACCTGCGCTACTACCTCGGATCGGCCCATTACCGGTCGAACCTGGAGCTGACCGAATCCGCCCTGCGATCCGCCGCGGCGGCGATGCGCAGAATCGAAGACTTCATCGCCCGGAGCGCGAACGACTCGAGGCAGACGGCGGATGCGAGCAAGCTGCCGGTCGCATTCAGAAACGCCTTGGATGACGACCTCAACATCCCCATGGCCCTCGCCGTCCTCCACGACGAGGTCAGGCGCGGCAATACCGCCCTCACCCAGCACGACGCGCGGGCCGGTGCCGACGCACGGGACGCCGTGCTCGCCATGACGGGCGTCCTCGGCATCAATCCGCACGAGATGCCGTGGGGCAAATCAACCGCTGGACCCCTGCGCGTCGAGCGGGCGTTGGAGATTCTGATCGCCCAGGCGCTCGACCAGCGAGCCCAGGCCCGCACGGTCGGGGACTTCCGCACGGCAGACCGTATCCGTGACGAACTCGACGCCGCCGGCATCGTGCTCAGCGACAGTCAGTCGAGCACGACATGGGTCTTCGGTGAAGCAAATAGCGCATGATCCGAAATAGCAACAGGAGGGTTCTTCAAGTCACAGCCTATTCCCAGATTAGCGGGACCAAACCGCGTCACCCCGGCGTTATCAACAGTGACGCCGCAGCCAGCGGCGCCGGACAAGGAGGAAATCGTGTCGCACGACTACAGCAAGACTTCTGAGGCCCTGAGCCGCCTCAACGACCAGCAGTACCGCGTCACCCAGAAGGACGGCACCGAGCCGGCTTTCCGCAACGAGTACTGGGACAACCACGAGGACGGCCTGTACGTGGACGTCGTTTCCGGGCAGCCCCTGTTCTCATCCACCGACAAGTACGACAGTGGAACCGGATGGCCCAGCTTCACCAAGCCGGTCGTCGCGGACGCCGTCCACACGAAGACGGACCGATCCCTCTGGATGCCCCGCACCGAGGTCCGCTCCACCGGGGCGGACAGCCACCTCGGACACGTCTTCGACGACGGCCCCGCGAACGCTGGCGGCCTGCGCTACTGCATGAACTCCGCCGCGCTGCGGTTCATCCCCGTCTCCGACCTGGAGGCCGAGGGGTATGGCGAGTTCCGCTCACTGTTCGAGACCACCACCACGACCACGAAGGAGCACGCATCATGACCAGTGGAATTCACGACACCGGAGAGGTCACCCGCACACCAGGCACCGAGACGGCCGTCCTCGCCGGCGGCTGCTTCTGGGGCGTCGACGAGCTCATCCGCAAGCAGCCGGGCGTGATCAGCACCCGTGCCGGATACACCGGCGGACAGAACGATCACGCCACCTACCGCAACCACCCCGGCCACGCCGAGGCTGTGGAGATCGTCTTCGATCCGTCGAAGACGACGTACCGGGACATCCTGGCGTTCTTCTTCCAGATCCACGACCCGTCGACCCTGAACCGTCAGGGCAACGACATCGGCACGAGCTACCGCTCGACGATCTTCCCGCTCACCCCCGAGCAGGAGCAGATCGCCAAGGAGACGATCGCCGACGTCGACGCCTCCGGCCTGTGGCCAGGCTCGGCCGTCACCACGATCGAGCCCGCCGGCCCGTTCTGGGAGGCCGAGCCTGAGCACCAGGACTACCTGCAGCGGTATCCGAACGGCTACAACTGCCACTACCCTCGCGCCGGCTGGGTCCTGCCCCGCCGCATCGAGACGACGGAGGCTTCCGTCTGACCATGTACTCGTGGGGGCGTGCCACCGCTGAGCCGGTGGCACGCCCTCGCGTCATCAGTGACTGAGAAATGATGCGGAGTGACCGTGAACAACGATGAAGACAACACGGTGGAGCGGCGTCGCGCAGCATCAGCCGCAGGCCTGACGTGTGCCGATCTGACCGACGCGCTCGGCCGGAAGCATCGTCACCGTGCCCATGTCACCGGGCTGGTCAGTCCGACACCCGAACGCACCCTGTTCGGTCGGGTCGCGACGATCTCCTTCTTCCCAACGTGCCATGCCGTACTCGACCCGGAGCAATACACGTTCGGACGGCTGTTCCACCAGGCCGTCGACGGATCACCTGCCGATCCCGCCAACACGGTCCTCGTGATGGCCAGCAACGGCCACAGCTCGACGTCTCTCGCCGGTGGGACGAAGCTCTCCCGTGCGACCAACGTCGGCCTCGCCGGCGTCCTGACCGACGGCCGCCTTCGCGACTTCGACGAGCTGGCCGAGGAACCTTTCGCAGCCTGGTGCTCGGGAGAGGCCGTCGCCTGGGGTGGAGCTGTCGTCACGCCGTTTCAGGCGAACATCCCCGTCGTCATCGACGGAGTGGGCATCTATCCGGGCCAGTACATCTTCTGCGACTCATCGGGAGCCGTCGTCATTCCCGACAGCGACATCGACGATGTGCTCGAGACCGCCCATCGGGTCCGTGCCGACGACGCCGCGTCCCGTGACCTGATCGCGCGGGAAGCCCGCAGCGGCGACCTGGCGCACGAGCGGTGACCTCACACTCCTGGCGGTGTGGTGTTGTTGCGCCATT
>NZ_JAGEKQ010000004.1:0-310589 GCF_017565385.1 Dermacoccus sp. NHGro5
CCATCACCGTCAGCGAGGACTGAGGCGCCGCGACCGAGAGCGGTTCGCGCGGGCGCCGCGTCGGCTGAACCGGCCGCGCGACGGCGCGCCGTCGCGGCAGCGTGACTGACCTGACGAGCGGGTCCCCACCTCGAGGTGGGGACCCGCTCGTCATGTGTCGTGACGCTCGAAACCGTCAGTGCTGCGCGACGGGCGACGCGCCGCGCACGCCGGAGGAGTGCGGATCGTCCTCCATCGAGGAGTAGTCGAACGGATCGCGCCCGCCGAGCACATCACCGAGGCGCTCGCGGTCGATCGTCTTCGTCCACGTGCCGATCAGGACGGTCGCGACCGAGTTGCCCGCGAAGTTCGTCAGTGCGCGGGCCTCTGACATGAAGCGGTCGATGCCGACGATGAGGCCGACGCCGTCGACGAGCTCGGGCTTGTGGCTGCTGAGGCCACCGGCGAGGGTGGCGAGACCGGCGCCGGTGACGCCGGCCGCACCCTTGGAGGCGACGATCATGAAGACGAGCAGGCCGATCTGTTCCCCGATCGACATGGGCATGTTCATCGCGTCGGCGATGAAGAGCGAACTCATCGTCAGGTAGATCGCGGTGCCGTCGAGGTTGAACGAGTACCCCGTCGGCACGACGATGCCGACGGTGGAGCGGTCGATGCCGGCGTGCTCCATCTTCGCCATGAGGTTCGGCAGCGCCGACTCCGACGACGATGTCGCAAGGATGAGGAGGAACTCGCGGCCGAGGTACTTGAGCAGCTTCCAGATGTTGACGCGCGCGACGACCCACAGCAGCGCGCCGAGAATGACGAAGATGAACAGCGCGCACGTGACGTAGAAGCCCGCCATCAGTTTCGCCATCTCACCGACGGCCTTGGCGCCGGATTCGCCGACGACGGCCGCCATCGCACCGAACGCGCCGATCGGGGCGAGCCACAGCACCATCGACAGCACGCGGAACACGATCTTCTGCATCGTGGCGATCGCACGCAGCGCGGGTTCGGCGGAGTCGCCGATCCGCTGGATGGCGAAGCCGACGAGCAGTGCGATGAACAGCACCTGCAGGACGCTGCCGGAGGTGAACGCGGAGAAGAACGTGTCGGGGATGATGCTCTTGAGGAAGTCGATGAACCCACCCGACTTCTCGGCCGTCTTGACGTACTTGTCGGCCGATCCGTGCTTGACCGTCAGCCCGTGGCCCGGCTGGATGATGTTGCCGACGACGAGACCGATCGCAAGCGCGAACGTCGACATGGTGAGGAAGTAGGCGAGCGCCATGCCTCCTGCGCGCCCGACTGTCGCGGCCTTGCGGACGGAGCCGATGCCCAGCACGATCGTGCAGAAGATGACCGGCGTGATCATCATCTTGATGAGGCTGACGAACATCTCACCGAGCGGCTTCCAGGCCTTGGCCGCATCCGGCGCGACGAGACCGAAGACGATGCCGGCGATGACGGCGACGATGACGCCGATGTAGAGGTAGTGGCTGCGATCCCTCTTGGGAGATGTCGCTGCCGTGGAGACCTCCGGCGGCGCGCCCTCGGCGGAACTGCGCGGTGGTGGCGTGGGCGACGACGATACGTCGTAGTCGTACTGATCCGGCACGGATGGCTCCCGATCTTGCGGCTGAACTGTGACGCCGTTCACCCTAGGGTGAAGATCAGACGAACCACGAGGTGGGGTACCTCACACCGGATTTTGTGACGAAATCGATGCCCGCTGTGGGCGGGGGCGCTCGCGGGCTCCGGTCAACTACGAGTTCGGGCCGTGACTCAACTCACGCGGGCCCGCGTGACAGGAGCGCCGCGACCTCGGCGTGGTTGGTGTGCGGAAACATGTCGAACAGTCGCGCGGCCCGCACGTCGAAGCTCGGCATCGCGGCGAGATCGGCGGCGAGGCTCGTCGGGTTGCAGCTCGAGTAGATGACGTGCGCGACGCAGCTGCGCTCGAGCGCGTCGGCGAGCGCTTCGATGCCGCGTCGCGGCGGGTTGACGACGACGAGATCCGGAACGCCGTGCTCGGGCATGACGAGGGTGCTCGCGTCGCCGACGTCGAACGTCACGCTTGCCTCGAGGCCGGCGTCCGCAGCGCTGCGGCGGGCGCTGTCGATGGCGCTCGGTTCGATCTCGACGCCGTGGACGCGGCGGGTGCCGTCCGCAAGATGGAGGGCGAAGCCGCCGACGCCGCAGTACAGGTCGAGCACCTGACGAGCGTCGACGTCGTCGGCCCACGCGCGCGCCTGGCGGTACAACGCCGCGGCGACATCGGTGTTCGTCTGGAAGAAGCTGCGGTGCTGCAGGTACAGCGTCACGTCGCCGACGGCCGCACGCAGCGTCTGCGTGGGCGTCAGGGCGATCTCGACATCCCCCTCGACGACGGCCTTGTGCTCCGGATGGATGTTCGCAGAGACGGCGACGATCTGCGGCAGGCGGTCCGTCAGGGCGGGCAGGGCGGCGCTGAGTCGGTCAACTCCGTCATTGGTGCGCACGACGAAGCGGACGAGCAACTCGCCGTCAGTGTTGGTGGTGACGATGACGAACTTGAGCTCGCCCGTGCGCGCGTCGACGTCATAGGGCATGAGACGTGCGTAGGTGATGAACCCGGCGAGGTCGGGCACGACGTCCCAGATCGGCCGTTCCTGGATGGGGCACTCGCGCAGGTCGACGGCAGGGCGCCCGGGCAGTGCGAGCCCGAGCGTCGGAGCGTCGACGTGGCCGCCGACGGCGAGCTTCACCTTGTTGCGAAACGCGGCCGGGCGCGATGCGGCGGGGGAGAGCCACGCCTCGGGCGCCACTCGTGCGGCGAGGGTGTGCTCGACGGACGTCTGCTTGCGCATGAGTTGCTCGTCGTACGGCACGGCCAGGTTCGTGCACGAGCGGCACGCACCGACGTCGAAATAGTGGCAGTGCACGCGCTCAGCGGCGGACGGTGAAGTCGTCGTAACCCTCGGGGGCGACGTCTCGCACCTCGACGTCGTCGACGGACGCCGCGTCGGGGCCGTCGTGACACCAGTCCACGAGCGATTCGACGGCGTCCGGCGTACCCTCGGCGACGACGTGCACCGCGCCGTCATCGAGGTTCTCGATGTAGCCGACGAGCCCCAGCGTGCGCGCCTGCTCGGCGCACGCGGCGCGGTAGCTGACGCCCTGAACAGTGCCGGTGACGCGCAGATCGACCGCGCGGGATTGGTTCGAGACTGGCATGTGCCTACGGTACGTCAGCGGCCCGCTGGCCTGCATCAGCGCCGCACGTAGGGGCCGTGGCCGGGTCTCGGGTGCCGCGCCGGCCGGTTTCGCAGCTCGAACGCGCGTTGGATAGGTTCACTCTCGACCCTGGTTCCTCCTGTCGCGTCGCTGGGCAGGCCTCGAGAATGGATGGCGCATGTCCGACGCACCGGGTGCCGAGGGCGCCCCGAACGAGTTGACCGACGCCGAGCGTCGCCTCGGCGGCATCCCCGACGCAGCCCGCGACGACGACGTCAGCCCCGTTGAAGCGGAGCGTCTGGCGCGTCGACATGTGCTGCACGTGTCGTTCCTCGCCGCGTTCGGCGGGCTGCTCTACGGCTACGACACCGGCGTGATCTCGGGTGCGATGCTGCACGTCACCGAAGAGTTCCACATCAACGAGGAGCGCTTCGGCTCGGCGGCGCACAACATCACGGAGATCATCACCTCATCGATCCTGCTCGGCGCGGTGCTCGGTGCGCTGGGCACGAGCGTCATCGTCAAGAGGGGCGGGCGGCGCAAGGCGATCATCGGCATCGCGGCCGTGTTCGCGATCGGCGTGCTGCTCAGCGGCGCCGCGAACGACTGGTGGACGCTGTCGCTCGCGCGCGTCTTCCTCGGCCTCGCCGTCGGTGGCTCGACGATGGCGATCCCGACGTACATCTCCGAGCTCGCACCGCCCGCGAAGCGCGGCAGCTACGTGACGTTCTTCAACGTCGCGATCGGCGTCGGCATCCTCACCGCGAGTCTCGTCAACTACTTCCGCGACTCCGCGATCAGCTGGCGGGTCCGGATCGCCGCCGCTGTCGTTCCGGCGCTCGTGCTGCTCATCGGGATGAAGCCGCTGCCGGAGAGTCCACGCTGGCTGGTGCAGCAGGGGTTCGTCAACCCCGCTCGTCGGGTGCTGCGCTGGGTGCGTCCGAGCACGCGCGCGGTCGACGCGGAGATCGCCGAGATCAAGCGCACCTACCGCGAGGAGCAGCAGGCCTCCGGTGAGGGGGAGTGGCGAACCCTGTTCAGCGAGAAGTGGATTCGCCCGGCACTGTTCGCCGGCATCATGGTCGCGATCTTCACGCAGATCACCGGCTTGGAGATGATGATCTACTACACGCCGACGATCCTGAAGAACAACGTCGGCTTCTCCGACGACATGGCGCAGGCGGGCAACGTCGGCGTCGGCGTCGTCTATCTCGTCATGACGACGCTCGGCAAGTTCGTCGTCGACCGCATCGGGCGTCGCCGTCTCATGCTCGTCATGCTGCCCGGAGCCGCAGTGTCTATCGCCGCGTTCGGCATCGCGTTCTGGGTGACGAACGACGACCCGCCTGCGGGCGTCGCGCTCGCGCTCATCCTGTCCTTCATGTTCTTCCAGGCCGGCGGCATCCAGGTCGTCGGGTGGCTCATGGGTTCGGAGCTGTACCCGCTCAAGGTGCGTTCGGCGGCGACGGCGCTGCACGCGGCCGCGCTGTGGGGTTCGAACCTGCTCATCACGCTGACCGCCCTCACGCTCATCGACTGGCTGTCGCTGCCGGGCGCGATGATCTTCTACGCCGTGATCAACGTCATCGCCTGGGTGACGGTGTACTTCTTCGTTCCTGAGACGAGGGGTCGCAGCCTCGAAGAGATCGAGTCGAGCCTGCAGGACGGCACGTTCCTGCCACATCGTGGGCGCAAGCGCTCGCCCGCCGACGCCTGACGGCATCCCGCCGCAGACCGGCGCTCGTCTCGTGAGAGGCGAGCGCCGTTCGCGTCGTGGGGGATTGGTGCTGGACGTTAGGCAGACCTAACATGGCATGAGAAGCGTCGACGAACCGTTCGACAAGTAATGCCTGGTTATGTTTACGCTAACAACTCGTTCATGACGCCTGCCGGACATCACCCTGCCCGACGACGCCACCACCGCACGGCCAACGCCGTGCCACCTGCAGAAGGGGATTGCATGCGAGACCTTCGCGTCGCCGTCATCGGAGCCGGCCCGGCCGGCATCTACGCCTCGGACATCCTGACGAAGCAGCACGAGGGTGCGCGCGTCGACCTGTTCGACCGGCTGCCCGCACCGTACGGCCTCGTGCGCTATGGCGTGGCGCCCGACCACCCGCGCATCAAGGAGATCATCAAGGCGCTGCGCCGCGTGCTGTCGGGAGATCGCATCCGCTTCATCGGCAACGTCGACTACGGCACCGACCTCGACCTCGAACAGCTGCAGGAGCACTACGACGCCGTCATCTTCTCCACGGGCGCCTCGAGCGACCGACCGCTGAACATCCCCGGCATCGACCTCGACGGTAGCTTCGGCGCCGCAGACTTCGTCTCCTGGTACGACGGCCACCCCGACGTGCCGCGCGAATGGCCGCTGACGGCGCGCAAGGTCGCCGTCCTCGGCGCCGGCAACGTCGCCCTCGACGTCGCGCGCATGCTCGCCAAGCCCGCCGACGAGCAGCTGACGACCGAAATCCCCCAGAACGTCTACGAGGGGTTGAAGGCGAACCAGGCGACGGAGGTGCACGTCTTCGCGCGCCGCGGCCCGGCGCAGCTGAAGTTCTCACCGATGGAGTTCCGCGAGCTGTCGCACAGCCCGAGCATCGACGTCATCGTGCACGAGGAGGGCTTCGAGATCGACGAGGCCGGCCAGGCCGCGATCAACGCGAGCAAGTCGACGAAGCTCGTCGTCAACACGCTGCTCAAGTACCTCGAGAACGAGCCGAGCCGCGCGCCGCACCAGATCCACCTGCACCTGTGCGAGGCGCCCGTCGAGATCCTCGGCGAGGACGGCCGCGTCGTCGGCCTGCGCACCGAGCACCAGGAGTTCAACGGCGACGCGACGACGCACGGCACGGGCGAGTTCCGCGACTGGGACGTACAGGCCGTCTACCGCGCCGTCGGGTACTACAGTTCGCCGCTGCGCGACCTGCCCTTCGACGACGCCGCGGGCGTCGTGCCCAACGAGGCGGGCCGCGTGACGGACGTCAGCGGCGAGGTGATGCCGGCGACGTACGTGACGGGGTGGATCAAGCGCGGCCCCGTCGGGCTCATCGGGCACACGAAGTCGGATGCATCGGAGACCATTGCGTGCCTGCTCGAGGACCTCGACTCGCTGCCCACGCCCAGTGGCGGCGACCCGGACGCGCTGCTACGTCACCTGCTTGATTCGGGTGTCGAGATCACGCTCTGGGATCACTGGGAGCGTCTCGACGCCCACGAGATCGCCCTCGGCGAGAGCGCCGGCCGCGAGCGCGTCAAGGTCGTGTCCCGTGAGGACATGATCGCCGCCGGTCAGGCATACGCCGAGGATCTTGCGTCCTGACGAGCTGCTGACGGTGGCGCCCGGCCCGGCTGGATCGGGATGCAAGGGGGCGAGTTGCTCTCGTGCGTCCCGATGCCGGGCACGCGGGTCTCGAGATGGCGCAAGGCCACCTCGAGACCCGCGACGCGTCAGTTCGCGGTCGACTTCTGCAGCGTGACGGACGCCGTGTGCGACGCGCCGGAGGTGTCGCTCCACGTCACCTTCATCGTCGAGCCGGGGTAGCGGGTGCCCATGAGCGAGCTGAGGGAGTCGGTCGAGGTGACGGCCTTGCCGTCGAGGGCGGTGATCGTGTCACCCGCCGTCATCCCCGTGCTTGCGACAGCCGAGCCGTTCAGCACCTGCTGCACGACGACGCCGGTGTCGCTGGCGCCCCGCAACGACGAGCTCGGGACGACGGCCACGCCGAGGGCGGCCTTCGCGCCGATGTGATTCGTCGTCGTCTTGCGGCCGGCGAGGATGTCGTCGGCGATCGACTTGGCCTGCGTGATCGGGATGGCGTACCCCTCGGCGTTGCTGCGCTGATAGCCGGTGAGCGAGTTCGTCGCGGATGCGGCGGTGTCGATTCCGACGACCTAGCCCGCGGCGTCGAACAGAGGCCCGCCGGAGTAGCCGCCGACGATGGGCGCGTTCGTCTGCACGAGGTTCGTCAGGTTCTCACCGGACGACAATGACCCCTGTTCGGAGGCGGTGATCGAGCGCCCCGTCGCCGTCACGATGCCGGAGGCGGCGTAGAGCACGCCCTCGCCGCCGCCTTGGCCGACGGCGAGAACCTCTTCGGCCGTCCTGACTCCGTCGGTGTCCAGAGTGACGGTATCGAGGTTCTTCGCACCGCTGAGCTTGAGCACGGCGACGTCGTGGGATTCGTCGTGCCCGACGACGCTCGCCGTGTATGACCCGCCGTTCGGGACGGTGACGCGGATCTGCGTCGAGCCGGAGACGACGTGGTAGTTCGTCAGGACGGTGCCATCGGCCGTGAGCACCATGCCGGAGCCCGCAGCCTCACCGCTCGAGGTGGCCACGTCGATCATGACGACGCCCTTGCTCTGAGCGGCGGTGGCGCGCGTCGTCGTTCCGCTGGATGACGCGCCACTGGCTTGCGCGCCGCCGTTCGACGGCGATGTGCTCGAGCCGTCGGGTGCGGTTTGCGGCGTCGAGGCGCCGCCCTGATCCGTGTCAGTGGATGAGCTGCCCGAATCGGTGGTGCTGCGAGCGCTGGCGGCGTCGAGCTGACTGCGCAGCTGACGGGTGACGGAGCCGGCGTCGAACGCGCTGAGGGAACCGTCGTGCACGCCGATTGCCAAGGGGGCGGCGATGGCGGCCGAGCATGCTGCGGTGAGGGCGACGAGGGCGGGGCTGCGCATGGGATGCTCCTTGGGGCGAGTGCTCGGGCTTGCGATGGTGTGCGTCCCTGGCGTCGCGATGTGTTGGCGCGAGGGCGACGGCGACGGCGGTGCGTCGACGTGTTGAGACCAAGTGAAGGTGACGCACCGTGGGGTCCGCTGTCGCCGACCTGTGGCGTCGCTGTGTCGGCTGACGCCCGTGCGGCAGGTGGTGGAGGGCGCGCAGCGCACGGCCGCGACGTTGCATGACTTTTGAGCATCTGCACGAGGAATGTGCGCGATATTCCTCGTGCAGATGCGCAGAACTCGTGCAGCTGCGCGCCGGGGCCGGCTCGGAACGGTATGAGGGGGTAGGAGACACTGGTCGCCGGGGGACAGGTGCGAAAGGGGGCGGTGTGAACATCTGGCCGCACATCGGCATCGGCGCCAGTGGCGTCGTCGGCGTCGTCGTCGCGACAGTGGTGCTGTACGCCGTCTTCGTCGCGATCCTGCATTTCTGGGGCGTACGGTATCTGGCGGCCGGTTCGACGATGTCCGTCGCCGTGTTCACCGTCCTCGGGGCGCTGTGCGCCCGCGCGATGCTGGGCAACTCGCCGACGTTGTGCGGTGCGCTCGTCGCGATGGCCACCCTGTTCGTCCTGGAGTTCGGTTTCGGACGGCTGCACGCGGTGATGTCGATGCGCAGCCACCGCGCCGCGGGCCGCGCCCGGGCGTGGGCCGTCATGATCGACGGGCGGGCACGCCCGGACGCCCTGCGCCACATCGGCCTCACCGCCGAGCGGTTGCACGAACGGTTGCGAGCCGGGGGAGTGCGGCACCTCGACGACGTCGCCCTCGCCGTCCTCGAACCGCGCGGCACGCTGACGGTCGTCCGGCGCGGCGAGAGCATCGACCCGCAGTTGCTGGTCGGGATCGCCGGGTTGCCGCCGGGATTCGGTGACGTCGATACGACCGGCGGCCGCTGAACACCCCTCGAGATCGGGTGGCTTCCGTAGAGCACGTGTTCTCGCGATCTGCCACAGTGGCGGGATGACGATGCGCGCAGTGGTAATGCAAGAGATCGCGGGGGCCGTCGGCGTCGAGGAGGTCGAGGTGCCCGCCCTGCCTGACGACGCCGTCCTCGTCGAGGTGCGCGCGACGGGGTTGTGCCGCAGCGACTGGCACACGTGGGCCGGTCATGATGACGTCGAGCTGCCGCACGTGCCCGGTCACGAGTTCGCCGGGGTGATCACTGAGGTCGGTTCGGACGTCGTGAACTGGCGGGTCGGGCAGCGGGTGACGATGCCGTTCGTCGAGGGCTGCGGCGCCTGCGAGTGGTGTCGCACCGGTGACGCGCAGGTCTGTCCGACCCAGGATCAGCCGGGGTTCACGCACTGGGGATCGTTCGCGCAGTACGTCGTCGCGCGACGCGCGGACACGAACCTCGTCGCAATCCCCGACGCTGTGAGCTTCGCGGCCGCCGCGAGCCTCGGGTGCCGGTTCGCGACGGCCTTTCGAGCTCTGACGGCTCGTGCTGATGTGCAGCCGGGTGAATGGGTGTGCGTCGTCGGCGCCGGGGGAGTCGGACTCAGCGCCGTCATGATCGCGAAGTCGCTCGGGGCGCGTGTCGTCGCCGTGGACCGCAACGCCGACGCGCTGGCGCTCGCGACGTGCGAGGGCGCGGACGCCGTCGTCCTGGCCAGGGGCGCCGGGGTCGCTGAGACCAACGAGCCTGTCGACGTGGCGGCCCGCGTCCACGAGATCACGGGTGGCGGAGCGCACGTCGCCGTCGACGCGGTGGGCAGCGAATCGACGTGTTCTGACGCGATTCATGCGCTGCGGCGTCGTGGGCGGCACGTGCAGGTGGGGTTGTTGCCGCCGGTGGACGGGCATCCGCGCGTGCCGATGGCGCGCGTCATCGGTTGGGAGCTCGACGTGTTCGGCAGCCATGGCATGGCCGCCGCCGACTATCCGGCGATGCTGGCGCTCGTCGCCGACGGCCGACTAGATCCCGGGCGACTCATCGCCCGCACCGTCAGCCTCGACGACGGCGCGGCGATGCTGCCGACGTTCGACGCCTCGCCGCTCTCCGGCGTGACGATGATCGACCCGCGTCGCTGACGCACCCAGCTCGTGGCGAGCGCGGTAGGCGTGCTGTCGGCAGTAACCACTCCAGACGACGACAACACTGACAAAGAAGCGTCCGTCCTGTGCGTCGTCGCCCAGCGTCATGGCGGGCCCGAGGGCGCGAGGTGCGACGCATCAACGGGCGGGGCGTCGACAAAGGCCATCTTGCGCCTGGGGGAGGTAGTTCTGTTCACCCCTGAGTTCGGTGGAGCATCTCGCCGACGAGCGTGCGACAGCGCTCGGCGATGTCGTCGCGGATGAGCTGCATGCGCTCGGTGCCCTCGATGCCGCGCGTCGACGGCTCATCGGTGTGCCACGTCTCGATCGTTGCGAGCATGCCGTCGATCGGTTCGAGCCGTGCAGCAGAGCCGACGATGATGACGCGGTCGGCAGTGCGCAGCACGGCGGGGTCGATGGCCTTGGGATGTTCGCCGTCGAAGGTTGCGCCGAGGGTGGCGACGGCGGTCGCCGACTCCGCGTTCACGGCCCTGCCGGGCTGAGTGCCGGCGGAGTGGACATCGAGGCGCTCGCGAGCGAAATGGCGCGTGAGCGCGGCCGCCATCTGCGACTTGCCAGCGTTCTTGACGCAGACGAAGAGGACGCGCGGTCGACGATCCGCGTCAGCTGCGCCATCGGGCGAGGAGGTGGGACGGTCAGCGCGGGGCATCGTGGTCGGCCTCGAGCATGGGTTGGGGGAAGCGATCGCGCAGAGCCAGGCTGACGTAGACCAGAGCGACGAGAACGGGGACCTCGATGAGCGGGCCGACGACCCCGGCGAGTGCCTGGCCGGAGGTGACGCCGAACGTCGCGATGGCGACGGCGATGGCGAGCTCGAAGTTGTTGCCGGCAGCGGTGAAGGCGAGAGTCGTCGTCCGTTCGTAGCCCATGCCCAGGGCCCGGCCGAGCAGGTAGCCGCCGCCCCACATGAGCGCGAAGTAGGCGAGCAGGGGCAGCGCGATGCGGGCGACGTCGAGGGGGTGCGACGTGATCTGTGCGCCCTGCAACGCAAACAGGACGACGATGGTGAACAGCAGGCCGTAGAGCGCCCACGGCCCGATGCGGGGCAGAAAACGCGACTCGTACGCCTCACGGCCCCAACGCCTCTCGCCGATGCGCCGACTGAGGTAACCCGCGAGCAGCGGGAGGCCGAGGAAGACGAGAACCGACGCGGCGATGTGCCAGGGGGAGACGTCGAGATGTGATTGGTCGAGGCCGAGCCAGCCGGGCAGGACGCTGAGGTAGAACCAGCCGAGCGCGGCGAACGCGACGATCTGGAACAGCGCGTTGAGCGCGACGAGCACAGCAGCCGCGTCGCGGTCGCCGCAGGCGAGGTCATTCCAGATGATGACCATGGCGATGCAGCGCGCGAGGCCGACGATGATGAGGCCGGTGCGGTAGGTCGGCAGATCCGGCAGGAAGATCCACGCGAGGGCGAACATGAGCAACGGCCCGACCATCCAGTTGAGTGCGAGCGAGGCGCCGAGTAGCCGCCGGTCGGACGTGACGGCGTCGAGCTTGTCGTAACGCACCTTGGCGAGCACCGGGTACATCATGATGAGCAACCCGATGGCGATGGGCAGCGAGACCCCCTGGATCTCGACGGCTGACAAGGCGTCGTCGAGGCCGGGCACGAGGCGTCCCAACAGGAGGCCTGCCACCATGGCGGCGATGATCCACACGGGCAGGAAGCGGTCGAGCGTCGACAGTCTCGCGCGGGGCGATGCAGGGGAGTTCACGGTCGGCCGCCTTTTTTCGTCATCGGTGAATACGGTGCCATCGTGAGGCGTGATTCGACATGTGTCAAAATAGTTGAGTGACGATCGACGGGTGTGAGCGGCGGGGTGAGGCGACGTCGCGGGATGGTGCGCCTCGAGTCGTGGCGAACGACGAAGATGTTGCGCGCGCTGCTGCCGTGTTCAAGGCGCTCGGCGATTCGGCGCGTCTACGCCTGTTCGACGCGATCGTCGCGGCGGCGCCAGGGGAGATCTGTGTCTGCGACCTGCCGGACCTGGAATTGTCGCAGGCGACGATCTCGCATCACCTGCGCAAGCTGCGCGACGCTGGGCTCGTCACCTCAGAACGTCGCGGCACGTGGGTCTACTACCGCAGTGTGCCCGGGTCGCTGGATCCGGTTCGGGAGCTTCTGGGGGTCGAGTCGTCCCGAGTGGCGGCCCGGACGACGCTCGCGAGGTCGTAGCGACAACGCTGGAGGCGTCACCTCCATGGCGCGTGCGCCCCTCTGATCGACGCTTGCAGCGCCGGGTGTGACTCGAACGCCGGCACCGCTGCCTGCGCGCGGGTTCAGGAGGGTGGAAGTTCGCCTCGTCCGGGCCGTACGCGTCGTTCGGCCTCGGTGATGGCGACATCGTTGATGCTCGCCTCGCGACGGCTCATGTAACCGTCGGCATCGAAGTGCCACAGCTCGTTGCCGTAGGAACGCCACCACTGACCGTCATCGTCATGCCACTCGTACTGGAAACGCACGGCGATGCGGTCGTCGGTGAACGCCCACAGGTTCTTGCGCAACCGGTATTCGTGTTCGCGCGCCCACTTGCGAGTGAGGAACTCGATGACGGCGTCACGCCCGACGATGCTCTCGCCGCGGTTTCGCCACACGGTGTCCGGCGTATAGGCGCCGGCGACGCGTTCGGGGTCTCGCGTGTTCCACGCGTCCTCGGCAGCTTGCACCTTTGCGGCCGCTGTCTCGGCTGTGAAGGGTGGGACAGGGGGACGGGGTGCGTTCATGGCGGTCTCCTGGAATGGTTGTCGTTCAGATGGATGCTACGCGTTCGATCACACGTCCGCGCCACGCCAACGAGGTGTGCGACGTGCTCGTCCCCGTGTCGGCGGGGCACAGCGTGGTCATGATCGGGACGCCCACGTCGGGGGCGCCGGGCGGTACTCGATCCCATCTTGGACCTCGCGTGCGCGCTCAGGGGTGGCGGGGCGTCCGACGAGATGCAGGGCCATGTCGATGCCGGCGGAGACGCCTGCGTCCGTGATGACCTGCCCGTCGTCGATCCATCGCTGACCCGGGCATGGTTGGGCCTTGGGGTCGAGGGCCGCGACGCTGGCGAACGTGTCGTGGTAGGTCGTGAACGGGCGCTGGTGCAGCAACCCCGCGGCGGCAAGGAGGCGAGCGACCGTGCAAACACTCGCGCCGATGGCATCTCGCTGCGCAGCCTCCTGCAGCCAGCCGCGGTGGCTCTCGTTTCGCAGACGCTCGAGCGAACCGTCGCCCCCGGGCTCGATGACGACGTCGGCCCGAGGAATGTTGACCTCTGCGCGCGCGGTGTGAGGATCAGGCCCTTCGCGGAGCGTCGATGACGACTCCAGGTTTGCATCCGAAGCGAACCAAGCAGGCAAATAGCTCGGGGAGGCGAGCGTCACGCCGCGCCGTCTGTCACCGCGTCTGCGCGGGGCAGCAGTTTGGGCAGGATGTCGCCCAGGGTGACGACGCCACTGAAAGCGCCGTTGTCGGTGACGACGGCGAGCTGGTGGCTGCCTTCACGCATCAGCCGAAGCGCTTCATGCAGGGCCGTGTCGCGGGGCAGTTCGAGGACGGGACGGGCCACGGTGTCCGCAGGTGTCGCCTCGGGGAGCATCAGCGTGTCTCGCACGTGCACGACGCCCCGTACGCCGGAACCAGCGCCGGCGGGCTCCATCAGCAACACGCGCGTGTGCCCCTTGCGCATCACGGCAGCCTGAACATCACCGACGGTTGCCGTGGCGGGAGCCGCCGTAGGGGCGCCACGCCCGTCAAGCAGGTCTGCGATCGTCAGGCGTTCAAGGTCGATTGCACTTGTCAGTGAGGTGCGGTAGGCGAGGTCGAGCGCTCCGACGCTCGCTGAGTGCTCGACGAGCTGGCGCAATGACGTCGAGTCTTGCGATTCGCTGACTTCATCGACCGGTTCGACACCGGAGCGGCGCACGAGCCAGTTCGCGGCACGGTTCAACGCCGCAAGGATCGGACGTGTGACACGCATGAAAGCGCGCATCGGCAGCGCCAGCATGATCGCGGACTTTTCGGGGTGTGCGATCGCCCATGACTTGGGCGCCATTTCCCCGATGACGAGGTGCAGGAACGTGACGATGATGAGCGCGAGGACGAACGCGGCGACGTCGGCAGCCGTCTCACCCAGGCCGACCATCTCCAGGGGTCTCATCAGGGCGTGGTGCACGGCAGGTTTGGTGATGGCACCCAATGCGAGGGTGCACACGGTGATCCCAAGCTGTGACGCTGCGAGGAGCATCGTGATTTCGCCCGAGCTGCGAAGCGCGGCACGCGCGGACGCTGACGGGTTGTCTTCAAGGCGGTGGGTGCGCGCGTTGATGAGGGAGAACTCGGCGGCGACGAAGAACGCCGACAGGGCGATGATGGCGATTGTCGCGATAGTCGTGGCGAAGGGATTCATCGGTCGCTCCCTTCTTCCTCGGTGTCGTGCGGGGCTGATTCTGGTTCGAGCAGGGTCAACCTGAGCAGGGACGGCACGTGCCGTTCCACAGCAAGAACTTCGATGTCGAGGCGGGATGGCGGGGCGTCCTCATCCACGGCCAGTACACGCGGGCCCTGGGGTACGTCGATGACGACACGCTCACCGACGCGCGGGAGCGTACCGAGGCGACCCACCACGAGGCCCGCCACCGTTTCGTATTCACCCTCGGGCAGGTCTACGTCAAGAGCACGTTCGACCTCGTCGATGTGCACGGACCCTTGCATCACCCACTGGCCGTCATCGGGCAGCGGCGCATACTCGGGTAGGACCGGGTCGTGCTCGTCGGTGATTTCCCCGACAACTTCCTCTGCCAGGTCTTCGACGGTGATGATGCCGGTGAACCCGCCGAACTCGTCGATGACACATGCGAGTTGCTGCTTGGCGCGGTCGAGTTCGCTCAACGCGGTGGACAACCCCATCAGCTCAGGAACGATCAGTGCCGGACGCATCACCGACGAGACCGGCCGAGCGCCATCCTGCGCGGCGAGCACATCGACGAGGTGCACGACACCGGCGACGTCGTCGGTGCCGTCGATCACGGGGTAGCGCGTGTGCCCGCTCGCCATGAGAGCGCGCATCTCAGCGATGTTTGTTTCAGTTCGCACTGAGTCGACCTGAGCGCGGGGGATCATCGCGTGAGCGACGTTCTCGGTGGGAAAGTCGATGATGCGATCCAGCATGTCTGACAGTTCCGGCGCGAGGTCGCCCGTCTGCTTCGACGCCTCGACAACGTGGTGCAGGTCATCCGCTGTGGCGGCCTGCTCGACGTCGTGCACCGGTTCGATGCCGACACGCTTCAACAGCAGCTCAGCGGACTTGTCGAACACCCAGATGGCCGGGCCGAACACCTTCAAGTACAGGGCGCTCGACCGTGCGAGAGCGCCGCTGACCTGCTCGGGGCGAGCTATAGCGTAGTTCTTCGGGTAAAGCTCACCGAACAGCATCTGCACGAACGTGGAGAAGGTGATTGCGAGAATGCCGCCCACGGTCAGGCCGATGCCGGTGGGGATGCCGACTCCGCCCAGCATGGACGACAGCGCCATTCCGATGAGTGGTTCGGCCACGTAGCCGACAAGCAGGCCTGTCACGGTGATACCGAGCTGCGCGCCGGACAGGAGGAACGAGGTGCGGCGGGTGATAGCGAGGGTGCGGCGTGCCGTGTCATCGCCTGCCTGCGCGCGAGCCGTCAGCTTGGAGCGGTCCACGGACATGTAGGCGAACTCTTGCGCCACGAAGTACGCGGTCACTGCGGTGATCGCAAGAACGACGACGACACCGGTCAAGAGGGACAAGGCGTCGTTCATGGCCGCTCCGCCCCGGGTCCGCTGAACATGTTGGAAAAGGGCGGCGGTGGTAGGGGGTTCATCCGTATTCCCGATCGTGGGTTCGCGACAGCCGCACTGGGCGCGTCTCGCGCGCTCTGCGCGTGACGGCCCAGCGTAGCCCGTACTGTGTCCCCATCTCTTTTAGTCCGCGTACGGGCGGCGGTGCACCGGGTGCCGCTACCGCTCGACGACCCACGTCCGGTCGGGAAGCACCGGCCGTTTCCCTCATCGGGGACAAGAAGCGGTCATTCCACCCGGTCGGCCTGTAACCGGGCGGCGCGGTTCAAATTGGATGCAACAAATAGGCGGCGTGGTCCTGGCTATCTGCTCTTGGTTCACCCTGGAAGCAAAGCGACAGGGGGTGTGGGTGCTGGGGAAGGCCCCTCATCCGCTTACTTAACATAATGTCGATTATCGGATGACGAACGTGGCGCAGAAGAGGTCCCAATGACAGTGGGTCACACCGCTGTGTGCGATGTGACCCACTGCTGGCTCTCGCCGCCAGACTGCTGACGCTTACGTCCGCGCGCCCGAAGCGTCAGGACACGTCGTCGAGCGTCAACATCGTGCCGTTGAACTCGAATGTGTCTTCGGCTCGCTTGCCCTCGATGGCTGCGTAGATCGGTGCGTCCGGTGAGATGCCCAGGTAGGTAGTGCCGCCCGAGGTGAACTCGTCCGTCGCCACGCCGACGACGAAGTGCTCGCCGCCGAAACTGATGACCGCGCCGGGCTTGACGACGTCACACGCCGTCGTCAACGCCTTCGCCGTCTCGACGATGCGCTGCTGCGTCTTGTCGACCTCTTGGAGCGTGTCGTGCATGTCGCCAGCGTCCTCCTGATGCGAGACGTCGTCGACGCGGTGTTCGTCCTGCTCGATCACCTCGCCGACCTGCTGGCGCAGGCGCACAGCCTCGTCGGCCTGGTCGAGGCGCTCACTCAGGTGTGCGACGAGGTCCTTCAGGACCTGCGCCTTGTCGACATCGCTCACGGTGGTCTCCTCCTGACGCAACTCCCCTGCGCCATAAATATAGCTAATGGATGTAAAGCGCGATCCTCAGACCGCAGCTGCCTCGACCTTCGGACGGTTCGCGTACCACTGGTACAGGCCCGCGATGAGCCCGCCACCGATGATGTTGCCGAGCGTCACCGGCAGCAGATTGTTGACGAAGACATGCGTCCAGGTGAGATCCGAGTACGCCGACATGTCGAGGCCCTTGAGGAACTTCGCTCCCCCGTGATCCTTGAAGATCATGGCGAGCGGCAGGAAGAACATGTTGGCGATCGAGTGCTCCAGACCCGTCGCGACGAACAGCGCGACCGGCCCGACGACGGCGAACGCCTTGTCGACGAGCGTCTTGCCGGCGAACGCCATCCACACCGCGAGGCAGACCGCGAGGTTCGCGAAGATGCCGAGGACGAACGCCTCACCCCACGAGTGATGCAGCTTGGCGGCCGCGCCGTCGAGGACGACCTTGCCCCACCCGTTCTTGCCGTTCGTCTGCAGCCCACCGAAGTAGCACAGCGCCGCGACGAGCAGCGCGCCGACGAAGTTGAACACCCACACGATCACCCAGTGCAGCGCGAACTGGGGCCACGTGATGCGTCCAACGACCTTGGCGATGATCGTCATCGTCGAGGACGTGAACAGCTCCGCGCCCGTCACGATGACGAGCAGCAGGCCGACGGAGAACGCGACGCCGCCAATGGTGCGCGAGATGCCCCACGGCATCGTCGACGCGCCCGTTTGCGTCGTGATGTAGAAGACAAAACCGAGCGCGATCCATGCGCCGCCCAGCACGGCGAGCATGGCGATGCGCCACGGTTCGCGCACAGGCCGCTTGGCCATCGCGGCCTCGGCAGCCGTCGCGATCGCTTCAGGGGTGAGGATGGCGGTCGATGCGGCGGGTGGCGCCGCAGGCGCCGGGGCCGAGCTGACGGGCGCGGCGGGCGTCGACGAATCAGTGGGATGGCTCATGGCCACAGCGTACGAGATGGCCCGCCGCCGGGTGGCGCGACGCTCCGCACGGCCCGGGCACCTCACCTGCCACGTGCGACGGCCGGGGCGAATGCTTCCGAAAATCGCAGATGGGGACGCAGATCGCGAAGGTGGACGTGAGTCGCCGATGGCTACGCAGATCGCGAATGGGGACGTACATCGCACGTGGGGCGGGGCCGCTGGGCAGTAGTCGGAAGCTCTCTGAGGCCTTCGAACCGAGGCGTTCGGGCAGGGGTGAACGTCAGCCCTGCATGGCCTTGATGATGGCGACCTCGCGAGTCAGATCCGGTGCAGGAGCGCGTCGCTCGCGCGCGTCGTGGCAGGCCCACCAGGCGTTGGCAAGCACCCGAATGATCGTCCATGCCCGGGCCGCTTCGGGCGCGACGCCCATCGGGTCGCACGCGTAATCGACGCGAAAACGCAGATGATTCCTCAGGTTGTAGGCGTCAGCGGCCTCGTCCCACCGGTTCCACAACAACGGTGCAACCGCGAGCGCGAGGTTTCCCGCGACCGGTTTCGGATCGATCGCGACGAGCCCGCCAATAGCTCCGGCTCGCGTCACGCTCATGACGTTGTCGTCGTGCAGATCCGAGTGCACGAGCGTCGCGTCGACACCACGCTCTTGCGCGAGCGATCTCGCCAACGACACCCCCTGGGTGACGAACCGCCTCGGCATCGGCAGCTCCTCCCCCGTCAGCCGCTCGGCGATCCGGCCGCACCACGCAGACGCCGTGTCGAGCTGCGGCAACGCCGGCACGGCGAGACGCCGGTGGATCGCGCCGATCGTCTCCGCCGCGTCGAGCGACGACATCTCCACCAGCTGCGTCGCCGGCCGACACCGTTCGAGCAGCAGCGCCCATGACGACGGTTCGGCCGCGACGAGCTTGACCGCTCCGACACCGCGCCACGCGCGCAGCGCCAGGTGCTCGTGCCGCGCCTCGGCGTGCGGCCACGCGAGCTTGAGCGCGAGCCGCTCCGAACCCCGCCGCACCGGCACGACGAGCGCGCACTGACCGTGCATAGACGGCCCGTCCGGCGTCAGACGCCAGGTGCCCAGCAGCGTCTCGAGCGTCTTCGGGACGCTGCGCAGCCACGCCTCACCGTCAGGCAGCCCGGCGCCGTCAGCCGCCCGACCGGCCATCAGCGCTCGCAGCGACTCGGGGATCAACGCGTCCGTCTCGACCATTGCCC
The DNA here is from genome assembly GCF_017565385.1 of Dermacoccus sp. NHGro5. Classification (NCBI taxonomy): domain Bacteria; kingdom Bacillati; phylum Actinomycetota; class Actinomycetes; order Micrococcales; family Dermacoccaceae; genus Dermacoccus; species Dermacoccus sp. NHGro5. The sequence continues at coordinate 18,978 of NZ_JAGEKQ010000004.1, forward strand.
GATCCTGTCATGCGCGTCGAGTCCCCAACTCGGCGCGCAGGCGACATCTCGCTCGGCGCGCCGCCCCGCGTCGAGCGGCTACGCACGCAGGCCGGCAGGCACCACTGTCACGCGCGGTTCAGGTTCTGACGGTTGTTGAGGGCGATGCCCATGAGATGCCGATACAGCGCCGCGATGTCGAAGTTCTTGGGGAACTCGAACGTGTACTCGCCGTACTGCAGGGTGTGGGCCCTGAGGTAAGGCGTCACGACGTACGTGATCGTGATCTCCGAGTCGTCGACTCCTCCGCCTGCGGTCTCTGCGGTGACGTCCACGATCGCAGCCAGCTGGATCGACTTGACGCGAGTCTTCTTCCCCGTCGCACCCTGGTGATCGAGCGTGATGATGCGGAAGTTGGTCATGCAGAAGCCGTCGCGCAGCATCTTGTACGCCGACTGGATCTGCTCACCCTCGAGCAGCCAGGGGCCGTAGAGCTCATGTGCTTGCTGCGGGTCGATCTGCTGCATGTTGCCGGCGAGGCCCTGAAAGATTCCCATGCCGTGAATCTACGTGGCTGGAGGCACCTGCGGGCGCCCGGCGCCCTGCTCCTTGTCTCCGCGACTCCTGCTGCGAGGTAGGCCACGCGGGCGACCGGGGGACGACCGCAGCCCGCCCTGTCATCCCACTCGGCTGAGCAGCCGACGGGCAGCGGACCGTGCATGCGGCAGCTCGGGCGGCTCCCGCATATCCTCTGGGGCATGGGTGAGTTCCGCGTCAGTCGCAGCCGTCACATCGCTGCGCCGCTCGAGCAGGTGCACGGGTTCGTCGACGACTTCCACGAGTGGGTGCACTGGTCACCGTGGGAGGGGCTCGATCCGCAGCTGCGCCGCACCTATTCGGGGGCCGCACGTGGCGTCGGCGCGCAGTACGAGTGGGCCGGCGACAAGAAGGCCGGGTCGGGACACATGGAGATCCTCGACTCGACGCCGCACGAGATCACCGTCGCGCTCACGTTCACGGCGCCGTTCGAGTCGGAGAACACCTCCCACTTCGCCTTCTCCCCCGCCGCTGACGGCGGAACCGACGTCACCTGGACGATGACGGGTCCGCAGAGCGCGCCGCAGCGCGTCCTGTTCACCCTCATCCGCATGAACGCGAAAGTGGCGAAGGACGTCGACAAGGGCCTCGCCGCCCTCGACGCCGCCGCGACGGGCCGCGCGCCCGCGGGCGCCTGACGGTTCGCGAGCGCCGTCCGTGCCAGATTTTCATCCCCTTCCCCGCCGTCACGGCCTCAGTGCCGCATGGGTGCGCACGCCCGATCGTGACCGCACGAACCCCATGCCCTGGCCGACGATGCGGGCGTTCCTGCACGACAAGCTGCCCGACCACGTCGACGTCGACGGGATGCTCGAACGCGGCCGTTTCGTCGACGACCACGGCCGATCCTGGAACGGTGACGAACCGTACCGGCCGCACACGTTCGTCCACTTCCACCGCGAGCTGCGCGAGGAGCCGGAGGTGCCGTTCGAACTCACGGTGCTGCACGAGGACGAACGCATCGTCGTCGTCGACAAGCCGCACTTCCTCGCTTCCATCCCGCGCGGCAGGCACGTCACGCAGTCGGTCGTCGTCAAGGCGCGCGCGATGCTCGACGAACCGACGCTCGTGCCCGTTCACCGCCTCGACCGGCTCACCGCGGGGGTGCTCCTGCTGACGCGCGAGCCACGCTGGCGCGCCGCATACCAGGGCATCTTCGAAGCGCGGCAGGTGAGCAAGACGTACGAGGCCGTCGCGGCGTACGACCCGTCGCTCGAGCTGCCGCGTCGGGTCGAGTCGCACATCCGCAAGCAGCACGGCCTCGCGCAGGCGTTCGAGGTGCCGGGGGCGCCGGTCAACGCCATCACCGACATCGAACTCGGGCAGGTGCGCGGCGACGTCGCCACCTACCGACTCACCCCCGCCACGGGCCGCACCCATCAGCTGCGCCTGCACCTCAACGGTCTCGGCATCCCGATCGTCGGCGATCCGCTCTATCCGCACGTGCGTCTCGACGACGACATCGACGACTTCACGCGTCCGCTGCAGTTGCTCGCGAAGACGCTCGCGTTCGTCGACCCCGTCGACGGCACCCCCCGCCACTTCACATCGGCGCGCACCCTCACCTGGCCCGACGGCACCGCGGCTCCGTCGCCGGCGTGACCACGCTGACGTCCTGCCCAACCCTCGGACGTCACGTCGCCGGCGGCCAACGCAGCACTAGACAGATGAGGACGAATCACGCGGCGATGCGTCTGTGGGCGACTCACCGCGACTGACGCCGTCGTCCCCTCGCCGGGGCACAGCCCGAGGAGAGGAAGTCGTCATGGCCGCATCATCGGCGGGTTCGACCCCCGTCTGCGAGCGCCGACGGGTCGTCGACGCCCGCGACGACGCCTGATCAGCGCACTCGCGGCGGGACGCCGCAGGACGCGGCGAATCGGGATGACACCAGCGGGCGCAAGACCTCGCGCGCCAAGTTCGGGCTCGCGTCAATCGTCCTGCTGACGATCAACGGCATCATCGGCTCGGGCATCTTTCTCTCCCCCGGCGCCGTCATGAAGGTCGCGGGCACGTGGACGCCGCTCGTCTACGTCATCGCCGGTGTCTTCGCGGCCGTCCTCGCCGTGATGTTCGCCGCCGCGGCCCGTTGGACGAGCGAGAACGGCGCGGCGTTCGCGTACACGCGGGTCGCGTTCGGTGACGACGTCGGGTTCTACGTCGGCCTGACGCGCTTCGTCGGCGCCGCGATCGCGTGGGGTGTCATGGCGACGGCCGTCGTGACGACCGTGCTCACCGTCTTCGGCGGCCACGAGGCGGTGACGACGACGAACATCACGATCGGCTTCGTCCTGCTCATGGTGGTGCTGCTCGCGATCAACCTGGCGGGCACACGCATCACGAAGGTCGTCAACAACATCTCGACGATCGGTAAGGTCGCCGCGCTCGTCCTGACGATCGTCGCCGGCCTCGTCGTGCTGGCGATGACCGGCGACAACCACTTCTCCGATCTCACGCATCTCGAGGGCCCCGACGGCAGCCCTCTCGTGCCGAGCATGGACACGACCGCGTTCGTCGGCGCGATGCTCGCGGCGTTCTACGCGTTCACCGGGTTCGAGGGCGCCGGCAGCGCCGCGAGCGAGATGGAAGACCCGGCCCGTAACCTGCCGCGCGCCATCCCGATCGGTGTCGCGGTCGTCATCGTCGTGTACGTGGCCGTCGTGTCCGTGGCGATGATGATCAACCCGACCGGCGTGCTCGAGTCGAAGGACGCCGTCGTGCTCGCGAGCGCCTTCGACAACTCGATCGTGCGCGACCTCATCGTCCTCGGCGCCCTCGTCAGCATGTTCGGCATCAACGTCGCGGCGAGCTTCAACACGCCGCGCATCTTCGACGCGATGAGCCGCCGTCGGATGCTGCCCGCCGCGGCAAGTCGGACGTCGCAGCGCGGGGTGCCGGTCGTCGCGTTCGTCGTGACGGCGGTGCTCGCGATCGTCGTGCCGATGGCGTTCGGGTACTCGATGCGCGGCATCATGGTCATCAGTTCGGTGACGCGGTTCGTGCAGTTCGTCATGGTGCCGCTCGCGCTCATCCTGTGCTTCCTCGGGCGCACGCGGCACCGCCCGAACGATGTGAAGCGCAGCGTCGTCCTCGACGTCGTGTTCCCGATCCTGTCGATCGCCGCGTCGGTGTTCCTCATGGTCGAGTTCGACTGGCGTGGCCAGTTCAGCAACCCTGGCGGCGGCCTCAACCTGTGGGCGGTCGCAGCGATGATCGTCGGCTACGTCGTGTTGCCGGCGGCGTTGTACTTGCCGTGGAAGCTGGGCGTCTACGACGACACCCCGAAGCAGCTCCCCGAGGACCGCTGAGCTGACACATCGGCGATTCACGGACACATTCGTGATCTACGGTCACATCGGCGATCTGCGGATACATCCGCGATTCACGGTCATATTCGCACCGCCCCACGAGGGCCAGGCCAGGAAGGACGCACGATGAGCGCCCGCAAACCCGTCATCGGCATCATCACCAACGTCGAGTACGACCCGCACTACCTCTTCCCCGGCTACCGGCGCGTCGCCGTCAATGAGGACTATTCGCGCTCGATCACGCAGGCCGGCGGCATTCCGATCATGTTGCCGCCGTCGACGGATCACTCGACGCTGCCGCAACAGCTGGCCCTGCTCGACGGCTTGCTGCTCGCCGGTGGTTCCGACGTCGACCCGCTGCTGTACGGCCAGCCCGCGAAGCAGGAATGCCAGACGACGTCGCCGATCCGCGACGCGTACGAGATCGAGGCGCTCCGGCTCGCGCGCGAGAACCGGCTGCCCGTGCTCGGCATCTGCCGCGGCATGCAGCTCATCAACGTGGCCCTCGGCGGGAGCCTGTTCCAGGATCTGCGCTACGCGGGCACCGACCAGCAGCACATGGCGATGGGCAACCCCGCCTCGCCGCTGCACCACATCAGCGTCGAGGAGCGCTCGTTCCTCCACGACGCGTGGGGTGTGACGAAGGCGGCCGTCAACTCCTTCCACCACCAGGCGCTCGACGCCGTCGCCGACGCGCTGCGGGTCGTCGCGCGCGCCGACGACGGCCTCGTCGAGGCGGTGCAGCACGCGGACGACGCGTGGTGCCTCGCGGCCGTGCAGTGGCACCCGGAGATGATGAGCGGGGCCGACGTGCGTTCGCAGCAGGTGTTCACGTGGTTCGTCGACGCCGTCACCGCCGACGCTGAGCGCCGCGCCGCGGCCGGCTCCGCGCGCATCACCGCGAACCCCACCCACGGCACCGCGCAGGCCGCGTCATGACAGGCGCTTCACACCAGGCTGACGCCGACACCACCTGGCCGCACGGCCCGCTCACTCTCGTGCTGTTCGATCTCGACGGGACGTTGTCCGACTCGGCGCGCGGCATCACAGCATCGATGCGGCATGCGCTGGGCGTGCACGACGTCGCGGTGCCCGAGCAACACGTGCTCGACTCGTTCGTCGGCCCGCCGTTCAAGGTCGCCCTCGAAGGCATCGGTATCCCGGCCGAGCAGGTACCGGGCATCGTCGGCACCTACCGCGAGGATTACAACGCCGGGCGCCTGTTCGACAACGACCTCTACCCCGGCATGGCCGACCTGCTCGCCGAGCTGCACGCTGCCGGCGTCAGCGTCGCCGTCGCGACGTCGAAACCGCAGCCGACGGCGCGCCGCATCGTCGCCCACTTCGGCCTCGAGCCATACCTGACCGGGGGTCTCGACGGCGTCTTCGGGGCCGACATCACGCGCCCGGACGACGCGAAGGCGGACGTCATCGTCCGGGCGCTGGCCGCGCTCGGTCGCGACGCCGGGCCGGACGTCGTCATGGTCGGCGACCGCCTCCACGACGTCGAGGGCGCCGCGCGTCACGGCATCGCGACGATCGGGGTGAGCTGGGGCTACGCCGCGGACGACGAGCTCGCGCGCGCGGGAGCCGTGGCCGTCGTCGACACCGCCGAGCAGCTCGCGGCACTGCTGCTGCCCCGGGCACAGGACGAGACGGCGGACGTCCACTAGGATCACGCCCCATGAAGACCAACATCGCCAGGCAGCTCGTCGCGCAGGGTCGCCGCTACGTGCAGCAAAATCCCGAGAAGGTGCGCGCCATGACCGACAAGGCCGGCGAGTTCGTCGACCAGCGCACGGGCCGCAAGTACTCGGCGCAGATCACGAAGGCGCGCGCCTCGGCTGGGCGCTACCTCGACAAGCAGCGCCTCGATCGGCGGCGCTGACCTCTCAGAGGCTCGCATCACCGAAAATCGCGTCGTCGATGTGACACGCTTCACCCGTGATCGAAGCCCCCACCCCGCCCCCCGACACCGTTCGGACGAGGCGCCAGCGCAGCTGGTACTTCTACGACTGGGCCAACTCGGCGTACGTGACGACGACGTCGACGGTGCTGTTCTCCCCGTATCTCACTGCGGTCGCGAAGTCGGCGGCCTGCCCGGGGCAGGATACGGACCTGGCGTGCCACACCGACCTGCACGTGCTCGGTCTACCGATCTCGCCCGGCTCGCTCGCGCCGTACACGGTGACGGTCTCGACGATCATCAGCGCGATCCTGCTCATCTTCGTCGGCGCGATCGCCGACCGCATCTCGCGCCCGGCGCACCTGCTGGGCGCGTTCGCGTTCGTCGGTGCCCTCGGGGCGAGTTCGATGTTCTTCGTCGCAGGCAGCAACTGGCAGCTCGGTGTTGTCGTGCTCATCCTGGCGAACCAGTGTCTGGGTGCCTCCCTCGTCGTCTACGACGGGCTGCTCGTTCAGATCTCGAGCGACGACGAGCGTGACCGCGTCAGTTCACGGGGGTGGGCGCTCGGCTATCTGGGCGGCGGGCTGCTGCTGGCCGTCAACCTCGTCGTCATGACGATGCACGACTCGTTGGGGCTGTCGACGGGCGAGGCCGTGCGCGTCAATCTGCTGAGTGCCGGCGTGTGGTGGGGCATGTTCACGATCATCCCGGTTGTCGGCCTACGGGACGTGCGTCGGGTCGGCCCGGCCGTGACCGGCTCGCTGACGGCGGCGGTGAGCGGCAGCGTCCGTCAGCTTCGCTCGACGTTCGCGGAGTTGCGGCATTTCCCCGACACGATGACGTTCCTGCTCGCGTACCTGTTCTTCAACGACGGCATCCAGACGGTCATCGTCTCGGCGAGCCTGTACGGCAAGGAGGAGCTGGGCTTCGGCGACAGCCAGCTCATCGTGACGATCCTGCTCGTGCAGTTCGTCGCCTTCCTCGGCGCGCTGCTGTTCGGTCGGCTCGCGCGGACGATGGGCGCCAAACGGGCCGTGTTGCTCTCCCTCGGCTTGTGGACGCTCGTCGTGTTCGCAGCGTTCTTCCTGCCGTCGGGGCAGTTCGGGTTGTGGCTCGTGTTGGGCGTCGGCATCGGCATCGTGCTCGGCGGGTCGCAGGCACTCAGCCGGTCGTTGTACTCGCGGCTCGTGCCGACGGGCCGGGAGTCGGAGTACTTCAGCCTCTATCAGGCGATGGAGCGAGGGACGAGCTGGTTCGGCACCCTCACGTTCGGTCTCGTGCACCAGCTGACTGGCTCCTACCGCCTGTCGATCGTCGCGCTCGTCGTCTTCTTCGCGCTCGGCGCGGTGCTGCTGCGCCGCGTCGACGTCGAGCGAGGCAGCGCCCGGGCACGCGCCGCCGGCTGACGCCCCGGGCTCGAGACCGGCGGCAGGATGCGCGCCGGCCGCTCCCCCGAACGCGATTCGTGACGCGTCCCGTCCGCGCCGTAGACTGGTGTGTCAGCGCGTCGGCGTGCGTGCGGAACAAACGGCCCCCGGCCGGCGTTGTTCCGTCAGGATCGCGCGGGCTGCAGGCTCAGCGCATCACGAACCAACACGAACCCCGTGTGACGTAGGGAGACACCATGGCAGAACGTTCACTGCGAGGCACCAACCTCAGCACGCTCTCGCTCGAGACCGACGAGGGCATCGCGTTCAGCGAGCGACAGATGGTCAGCTACAAGTGCGCTCAGGGCCACGTCATCGAGCTGCCGTTCTCCGTCGAGGCCGACGTGCCCGCGCTGTGGGAGTGCCGTTGCGGCCTCGAGGCGCTGCTCGTCGACGGCCCCGAGCCCGACCGCAAGCCCACGAAGCCGGCGCGTACCCACTGGGACATGCTGCTCGAGCGCCGTTCCGTCGAAGAGCTCGAGGAGCTGCTCGACGAGCGCCTCACGCTGCTGCGCGAGTCGCGCGGCGAAAAGCCGAAGCGAAAGCGTGCTGCCGCGTCCAAGTGACGCTCACGTCGTGACGAACAAGGCCGCCCCCGGTTCGGGGGCGGCCTTCGTGTGTGCTCGCCTGTCTTGTTCAGGGCCTTGGGTATCAGCCTGTGACGGCGGAGGGCACTGCGGCCGAGCCGTCTCACGAACTCAGTCGATGATCTCGCCCTCGACGACGTCGGACGCACCCCGTCGTGGAGAGTTCCAGGCAGCGTCTCGCCCGGCCTGCGTGGCGAACGCGTCGGCGGTGGGGTATGGCCCGGGCGCGGGTAACGGACCGGCCGCCGAAGAGCCGCCCGCATCGGCGGCGCGCACGCGGGTGAAGCGCACTCGGCCGGGCGCCGCGTTCGCGGCACCAAAGGCGGCCGCACCAAGGGGAGATGCACCGAACAGCTTGTGTGCGACGGCACCTTCGAGCAGTCGGCGCGTCAGCGGGCGCGTGAGGGGCAGCAGGACGAACAGGCCGAGTGCGTCCGTGAGGAAGCCCGGGGCGAGCAGCAGCGTGCCGCCGATGAGGACGAGCGCCGCGTCGGAAAGCTCGCGCGCAGGCATACGACCAGAGCCGAACGCCTGACGGAGGGAGCCGAACGCGCGCGAGAACTCGCGCTTGACGATCCACGCGCCGAGCGCCGACCAGAACAGGAGCAGCAGGAAGGTGCTGAGGCCACCGATCTGCTGCCCGACCTTGAGGATGATGAAGACCTCGACGACGGGGACGACGAGCAACGCCAGCATGAGCCAGCGCGCGAAGCCGCGGCGGCGAGGTCGAGTCGTGGTGTTCACATCTGGTTCAACGCGCGGGCACGCTCGAAGAGTTCCGATTCGTCGACGAATCGTGAAGCGATCGCCGGTCGTGGAACCCCGGTGGGCACCAGCGAAAGCGGGCTCAGGCGTCGCCGCGACCGTTCTTGCGGCGACGGCGCGGCAGGCGGGCATGACGCAGCGCGAACGCGAGCGCGACGACGCTGACGACGGAGGCGGCGATCTCGGGCCAGCGTCCGAGCCGCTGGGCGGGCGTCGCGTCCGAACGCAGGGGCAGCTGCCCGGTCAGCACCTTCTGCGTGAACAGTTCGCTGCGCTCGTGCAGCTGCCCGTCGGGGGTGATGAGGGCGCTGACGCCGACCGTCGAGACGTGGATGATCGAGCGGCCGTATTCGAGCGCGCGTAGGCGCGAGATCGCGAGTTGCTGCGTCGACTCGGCGGTGTGGCCGAACGTCGCGTTGTTCGTCTGGACGGCGAAGATCTGTGCGCCCTGGTTCGCCGGTTTGCGCAGCAGATCGTCGTAGGCGACCTCGAAGCAGATGATCGGGGCGAGCTTCACGTCACCCTTCGCGTTCGGCAGCGTGAACAACCCGACCTTGCGCCCGGAGGCGAAGTCGGCCTTGACGAGATCGACCTGCGAGGAAAACGTGCGGAAGAACGAGCGGTACGGGATGTATTCGCCGAACGGCACCGGGTGCTGCTTGACGTAGGTGTCGCTCAGGCCCTTGCCGGGCAGGTAGAGCATCGACGCGTTGGACACCTCGGGGCGTGGTTCGTTCAGCACCGCACCGACGATGAGCGGCGTGTTGACGGCGGCGAGGGCTGAGGCGATCTCGGCGCCCGCGTCGGGGTTGCGCTTGGGGTCGATGTCGGAGGCGTTCTCGGGCCAGACGACGACATCGGGGCGCGGCGTCGCTCCGGCATCGATCTGCTTGGCGAGGTCGAGCGTCGCGTGGACGTGGTTGTCGAGCACGGCGCGGCGCTGCGCGTTGAACTCGAGCCCCTCGGTGGGCACGTTGCCCTGCACGCCGACGACGCGCAGCATCCGCCCGCTCGTGCCGGGCGTGATGAGTGAGCCGACGATCAGTGCGAGGACGGCCGTCGACGCGGCCGCAGCGGGCACGGCGATCGGGAGACGAGCCGTGATGCCGCGCGCGCCGTCGGGCCGTGCGTCACCAACAGGCGTGGCCCCGGAGCCCGTGGCGTTCGCTGAGGTGTGGGCGTCGTCCGAAACCGAAGCCGAATCCGAAGCAGACGTTCGGCCCGCACTCCCCCGCCGCTCCGCCGTGAAGAGCCGCGGCGCGGCCAGGGCCACGCACGATGCGAGCGCCGCGCCGGCGAGCGCGAGCACGAACGTCAGGCCGGGTGCGCTGACCCACGCGATGAGCGGTGCCCACGGCGCGTCGGCCTGGGAGAACGACAGGCGTGCCCAGGGAAATCCGCCGAACGGCGTCGTCGAGCGCAGCCATTCCTGCATCACCCACAGGCAGGCGACGACGAACGGCGCGATGCGGCGGCGTTGCACGAGCGCAACCGCTGCGCCGAGCGCGGCCATGTAGAGCGATTCGAGGACGGCGAGCGCTGTCCACGGGAACGCGCCGACGTAGACGCCCGACCACGACAGCGTCGGCAGGAAGAACGCCATGCCGAAGACGAAACCGAGCAGCGCGCCGGTGCGCGCCCGCACGCGCCAGAGGCACAGCGTGATGAGGGCGACGGCTATCGGCGGCGTCCACCACAGACCGTGGTCGGGAAACGCGAGCCACAGGAGCAACCCGGCGACAATGGAGCCGAATGCGCGAAGGAGAGCTTTCGAGGGCACCGGCCAAGCGTACGCCTCTCAGGCGAGAGGCGGCGGACGGGCTCACGCCGTTGGGGCCATCGCGGGGTGAACCGCGAAGTTTTCTACTAGGCGTGAGGCCCGTCCGCAATGACGCGCGCAACGGGCGTGTTCGAGCCAACATAGCCGCCCCACAGCCCAGGAGCAACGCAGGCGAGCGCACTGGCGCCCGGCCGACGGGGGCCGAACAGTGGCCGAGGTGCGTCATGCCTTCTGTGCGTAGGCGTGTCGCTCACCTTGAATCCGTCGCGCATGAGGTAGCAGGATGAACGCGATGTCTCGCACGATGAACACACCACCCGCCACGCCCGCGACCCGCGCCCTCGACCGGCTCGGTATCGCCTACGAGGCGCTCCCCTACGCCCACGATCCCGACGTCACGAGCTACGGCGCCGAGGCGGCATCCGCGCTGGGGCTCGACCCTGCGTCGGTCTACAAGACGCTCGTCGTGAAGCTCGACACCGGCCGCTTCGCGATGGCCTGCGTCCCCGTCTCGACGATGGCGGACCTCAAGGCGGTCGCCGCCGCGTGCGGCGCGAAGAAAGCTGTGCTGGCCGCGGAGGCCGACGTCCGGCGTCTCACCGGCTACGTCCTCGGCGGCGTCAGCCCGCTCGGAACGCGCTCACGCCTCGACGTCGTCATCGACGCGCAGGCGCACGAACATCCGCGGGTCTGCGTCTCCGGCGGCCGTCGCGGCTTCGACGTGCGGCTCTCCCCCGACGACCTCGTCCGTGCCTGCGGCGCCCGCGTGGCCGACATCGCGCGTGCTGACGAGCACTGACGCTCGACGCCGCACCGTGACAGGATGGCGCCCATGACGCCGCGCCGACTCATGTTGCTCGACTCTGCCAGCCTCTACTTCCGCGCTTTCTACGGCGTGCCCGAGCGTACCGCCGCCGACGGCGCGCCCAACAACGCGCTGCGCGGCTTCGCCGACATGATCGCGACGCTGTTCACGACGTACGAGCCGACCGACATGGTCGCCTGCTGGGACAACGATTGGCGCCCCGCGTTCCGCGTCGAAGCGATCCCGAGCTACAAGGCGCACCGCGTGCAAGAGGGCTCCGACGTCGCCGAGGAGAGCCCCGAGAACCTCACCCCGCAGGTGCCGCTCATCCGCGAACTGCTCGAACTCGTCGGCATCACCCGCCTCGGCGTCGACGGGTACGAGGCCGACGACGTCATCGGCACCCTGACGCACCGATTCCGCGACGCCGGCCCCGTCGACGTCGTCACCGGTGACCGTGACCTGTTCCAACTCGTCGACGACGCGATGGGCGTGCGCGTCATCTACACGGCCAAGGGTGGCGTGCGGGCCCCCGACCTCATCGACGAGAGCTTCCTCATGGCGAGGTACGGCGTCGCGACGGGCCGCGCCTACGCCGACATGGCCGTCATGCGCGGCGACACGAGTGACGGGCTGCCCGGTGTCGCCGGCATCGGTGAGAAGACGGCGGCGGCCCTCATCGCCGAGTTCGGCTCCCTCGCGGCCATCCGTGAAGCCGTCGCCTCCGGCGACCCGCGGATCAAGGGCGCACGCCGCACGCGTCTCGAGGCAGCCTCCGATTACCTCGACGTCGCACCGCGCGTCGTCGACGTCGCTCTCGACGTCCGTGTGCCCCACGACCTCGTCACGACGCGCCCGCAGGGCGTCGCCGACGGCGCCGGATTCGCTGACTTCGCAGCGCGCTGGGACATGGGCGGCTCCGCTGAACGCCTTTCCGCAGCCCTCGCCCGCTGACGTTCAGTCGATCCGGTCAGCCGCGACGACGCCGCGCTGCACGCCCTTGATCGCCTTGCGCGCTGCCCTGCGGATGCCGTCGTCATCGGTGGCGGCGGCGATCTGGTGGAGCACGTCGACGAGCTGACGGCAGCGTCGTACGAAGTCGCCGGCGGTGAGGTCCTCGTCGCGTAGCACCGTCTCGAGGCCCTGGCCGCTCGCCCAGCGGTGCGCGGCCCAGGCCAGGCCCGCGTCGGGTGCCGCCATCTCGGGCAGTCGGTGCATGACGAGCGCGTCGTCGATGACCGACCACAGCTCGTGCGTGCGCTCCAGCGCGTCGGCGACATCGCGGTTCGGCATGCGTGGGGTCTCCCCGACCACGTCACGCCGCGACTCGTGGACGAGCGCCGAGACGGCCGCCGCGAGCGACGGTGCGTCAAGGCCCTTCCACGCACCCGAGCGCAGGCACTCGGCGGTGAGCAGATCCTTGTCCGAGTACAGGCGCATGAGCATCGCGCCGTCGTTGGTCAGCTTCACTCCACCGGCAGCCGACGGATCGGCCGCGAGGTAGTCGAACTCGAGCAGCAGGTCGCAGATGCGGTCGAACTGCTTCGCGACGGTGTTCGTCCGGTTCTCGACCTTCGTGACGAGCGCGTCGGTCTCGCGGCGCAGCGTCCACCAGCGTTGCGCCCAGCGCGCGTGCTCCTCGCGGTACTCGCACGCGTGGCACGGATGGGCGGCGAGCCGGCGTCGCAACTCCTCGATCTCCGCGGTGACGGCCTTGTCCGGTTCGATCTCGGTGCGTCGCAACGGCTTCGGCGGATCGTGCGGCACCTTGGCGCGCAGCGTCGCCGCGAGGTCGCGGCGCGACTTCGACGAGCGTGCGGTGAACGTCTTCGGGATGGCGAGGTGCGTCAGCACCTCGAGCGGCGCGTGGATGTCGCTGGAACGGATCTGGCGCAGCTGTGCGTCCTCGGTGACGACGGACGGGCTTGGGCCCTCGCGCTTGCCGCCGCGGTTGGTGCGCACCACGATGGCGAGCACCTCACGTCGCCCGGACGGCACGCGCACGACGTCGCCGGGGCTGAGGTCGGCGAGCGAGCGGTCCGCGGCGGCGCGCAGGGCGGCGGCGCGTCGCTTCTGCGCGTTCTTCTCGAGGTCGCTGATGCGACGGCGGATGCCCGCGTACTCCGCGAAATCGCCGAGGTGGCACTGCATCGCCTCGGCGTAGCCCTCGAGGCCCTCATTGTTCTTGGCGATCTGACGCGACAACCCGACGACGCTGCGGTCGGCCTGGAACTGCGCGAACGACGACTCGAGCACCTCGCGCGCCCGCTCCCGTCCGACGGTGTGGACGAGGTTGACGGCCATGTTGAACGTCGGGCGGAAGCTCGAACGCAGCGGGTAGGTGCGGCGCGATGCGAGGCCCGCGACTGCCTCCGGCTCCACGCCGCGGTTGTACAGGACGATCGCGTGGCCCTCGACGTCGATGCCGCGCCGGCCCGCGCGCCCCGTCAGCTGCGTGAACTCCGCGGGCGTGACGTCGACGTGAGCTTCACCGTTGTACTTGACGAGCCGTTCGAGCACGACGCTGCGCGCCGGCATGTTGATGCCGAGGGCGAGTGTCTCCGTCGCGAACACGGCCTTGATCTGGCCGGTGACGAACAGTTCCTCGACGATCTCGCGGAACGTCGGCAGCATCCCCGCGTGGTGCGCGGCGAACCCGCGCGCGAGGCCTTCGACGAAGTCGTGGTAGCCGATGACGGCTAGATCCTCCACGGGGATGTGCGCGACGCGCTCGGCGACGTAGGCGCGGATCGTGGCGCTCTCATCGTCGGTGACCAACTGCATGCCGTACCCGAGCAGCTGCGCGACGGCGCCCTCGCACCCGGCACGGCTGAAGATGAACGTGATGGCCGGCAGCAGCCCCGCGCGATCGAGTGCGGCGATGACCTCGGCGCGCGGCGCCGGGCGGAACGTCTCCCCCTGCGGCTGACGCGGCGCGGGACGGCGGCCGCGCCCACGTCGACCGGACGGGGCGCCGGCGTCGAAGCGGTGACCGCCGCGTGCGGGCGCTGTCAGGCTCGCGATGCGCGAGAGCAGGTCGGGGTTGACGACGCGATCGCCGCGTTCGTCCTCAGCCAGCAGGTCGTACAGGCGCGCACCGACCATCATGTGCTGGTACAGCGGCACCGGGCGGTGCTCGGTGATGACGACGTCGGTGTCGCCGCGCACCTGCTGCATCCAGTCGCCGAACTCCTCGGCATTGCTCACCGTCGCCGACAGCGCGATGACCTGCACCGACTCGGGCAGGTGGATCATCACCTCTTCCCACACGGCGCCGCGGAAGCGGTCGGCCAGGTAATGGACCTCGTCCATGACGACGAAGCCGAGGCCGTCCAGCGTCGAACTGCCCGCGTAGAGCATGTTGCGCAGCACCTCGGTCGTCATGACCACGACCGGCGCCTCACTGTTGTGCGAGGTGTCACCGGTCAGCAGCCCGACATTCTCCGTTCCGAGCATCTCGACGAGGTCGGCGTACTTCTGGTTCGACAGCGCCTTGATCGGCGTCGTGTAGAACGCCTTACGCCCGGTGTGTACCGCGAGATAGCAGGCGAACTCGCCGACGACGGACTTGCCCGCACCCGTCGGCGCTGCGACGAGGACGCTGCGTCCGTCCTGCACGGTCCGCGCCGCCTCCGACTGGAAGTCGTCGAGTGGGTACGGCAACGTCTCGACGAAGTGGCCGAGGTGACTCGAGTCGAACTTTCGCCGACGAGCGGCCTGGGCGAACTTCTCGGCGGGCGACGACATGCCCCCAGGCTATGACAACGGCGGGCTCCCGCTCGGGAGCCCGCCGTCGGGCGTCATGTGTGTCGTGCCTGCAGCCTGGGCCTCACAGGGCCGAGGCCTGGTCGTCGCTGACGTCCATCCAGGCCGGACGCTCATGCTTCTCCTTGCGTGCACGCCACGCGTCGAGTGCGAGGGCTAGCCCTGCGCTGCCGAAGAACAGCACGATGAGCGGCACTGCCATGAGGAACATCGTGTAGACGTCCGGCGTCGGCGTCATGATGGCCGCGAAGGCCACTGCGATGATGACGGCGAAGCGCCACCCCTTGAGCATGATCCGGCCCTTGAGCACGCCGACCGCGTTGAGTGCCAGCAGCAGGATCGGCAGCATGAACGTCAGCCCGAACGACAGGATGAAGCGGGTGACGAACGAGAAGTACATCCCGCCGTCGGCGAAGTTGGCCGCGCCGCGCGGCGTCGCACTGATGAACATCTCGACGGCGTTGCCGAAGGTCAGCGACCCCATGTAGACGCCGCAGGCGAACAGCACGATCGCTGAGGCGACGAAGATGCGGCCGACGCGCTTTTCCCGCGGCGTCAGGCCGGGCACGAGGAAGGCCCAGATCTGCCACAGCCACACGGGCGCCGCGAGGATGAGGCCGGCCCACGCCACGACCTTCAACTTGAGGTTGAACGGCGCCGTGACGGCGTTGAACGCGACCTCGACGTGCGCCTCGGGGTGGGCGTGCTGGTAGTCGCGGAACGGCTGCTCGATGAAGTCGTAGATGTTCTGGTAGTAGTGCCAGCCGATGATGCAGCACAGCAGGATCGCGACGCCGGCGACGATCGCGCGGTTGCGGAATTCGCGCAGATGGTCGCCGATGGACATCCGCGCTTCGGGGTTGTCCTTGCGTCGTCCGAAGATTGCCACGAGCGAACGGGATCCGATCAGACGTCGTTGCGGTGCGCGTCGGTGCGCGTCACGGGGTCACCGGAGTGGACCGGGTTGCCGTTGGCGTCGTGCACCGGGTTCGCCGTCTCACCCTCGACGGTGGCGCCGGAGGCCTTCGACCGGTTGCTCTCCGTCTTCATCTCGTCGATCTCGCTCTTGAGGATGCGCGAGCTGCGCCCGAGGCTGCGCGCCATGTCGGGCAGCTTCTTCCAGCCCAGGAGCACGACGATGACGAGCACCAGGATGAGCAGTGACGCGGGGTGTTCGAGCAGGTTTTTCATGGCCAGTCCTTGAGTCCCGGGAGTTTCCGGCGCGGCGGCAGCCGCATGGTCATCGTTCACTCTAGTGGATCGCGCCAAGACGACCACACCTCGGCCTGGGAGTCCAAGCGCAGGTCGCGCTGCCGTTCGCGGGCCCGCTGACGCTCGCCTCGCCAGTGCGAGGCCGGCTTGTTCCACGCGAGATCGTCGACGCCCTGCGTGACGAGCGCCGCACTGTTCTCGGCGGCGGATCGCTGCTCGGCGAGGTTGCGCGCCTCGTCGAGACGCGACCACGCCTCGGACGTCGTGCGGGCGAAGTCGCGCGCGTGCGGCCACACGCGCCAGCATCGCCAGGCGAGGTAGGCGACGGCCGTGACCCAGAAGATCGCCCAGAACAGCAGCCACATCCACCACGTCACGGCACGGTGCCCCCGAGCATCTCGGCGTAGGCGTCGAGGGCGCGGCGGGCCTCGTCGGCGACCTGCGCCCGCACCGCGGCAGGCGCGAGCACCTGGGCGTCCCGGCCGAGCTGCAGCAGCAACCGGCGCAACCAGCGCCCGTCGCCGAGGACGAGCGAGACGTCTGCGTGCTCGCCGTCGTCGGATCGTTCGACGTCGAAGCACGGGTAGTAGTCGATGATCCAGAACGCGGCCCGCTGCACCCGCAGACGCACCTGCGGCGCGTCGGGGCTGGGGGCGAAGAAGCCGCGCGAGAGGTCGGTGCGCTGCGCGTCCTGCGGGATCTCGGCCCGGACATCGAGGAGCTCGACGCTCTCGATGCGGTCGAGACGGAACGTGCGCATGCCCTCGGCGCGACGGCACCACCCTTCGAGGTACCAGTGGCCGTCGGAGGTGAACAGGCGCAGCGGGTCGACGTCACGCTCCGTCACCTCGTCCCGGGCCGGCGCAAGGTAGCGCAGGTGCACCCGATGTGCGCGGCGCACCGCGTCCTGCAGCGTGCTGAGCACCTGCTCACCATCGCGTTCGAGGCTGACGTGGACGCGTGCGGCGCCGCTCTCCCCCGTCGCCTCGCTCAGCTTGGCGAGGGCGCGATCGACGGCGTCGCGCTCCTGCAGCCCGGGCACGTCGAGCAGCGTGCGCAGCCCGACGGTGAGGGCGAGCGCCTCGTCGCGGGTGAAGCGCAGCGGTTTGGCGATGGCGTCGGCGTTGCGGATGTAGACACGCCCCTGCTCCCACTCGGCCTCGATGAGGTCGTCGGGCATGTGGCCGGGTGTGCCGCAGACGAAGAGCAGCTCGAGGTCGGCCTCGATCTGCGCGCGGCTGACGCCGAGGGTGCGGGCCGCCTCCTCGATGTCGATGCCCTGACGGTTCATCAGCCACGGCACCATCGTGAGCAGCCGTGACAGGCGCGTCGTCGCCGCTTCGGAGTTGATCGGCCCCGAGTTGATCGACCCCGAGCTGATGGACCCCGTGTCGGCGGACCCAGAGTCGATCGCCCCAGAGCGGGCGGCCTTGTCAGTGCGGGCGTTCATGGTGCAGTCTCCGCCGTCTGGGCTTCATAGGCGCCCCGCAGGCGCGCCATGACACGTTCGCGCAGCTCGTCGGGCTTCTCCACGAGCACGTCGGCGCCGAAGGAGACGACTTCGTCGGCGAGCACGCCGGGGTCGGCGTACTCGATGTCGATGAGCTGCCACGTCTCGTCGATGACGCCGACGGTGCGGGCGCGCCGCACGAGCGAGTGTCCTCGCCCCGCGCGCACCCGCAGGACGGCAGGCGCCCAGTCGGGGGTGCGTTCGGTACGTTCGATGAGGGCGCTCGTGTCGTGATCGTCCGGCACCTCGTAGGCGCCCGGCTTGCCGACGAGTCGCACCGGGCCCTCGATTCGCGAGAGACGGAAGACGCGCGGCGCGTCACGGTCGGTGTCGAACCCGGCGACGTACCAATGACCCCGGCGGTTCGTCACCGTCCACGGCTGAACGTGACGCACAGCGCTCTCCCGCCCGGCCGCGCGGTAGGTGAACGTGATGGCGCGCCGCGTCATCACCGCGTCCTTGACGGCGTCGAAGGCGGGTTCGCTGGTGCGGATACGAGGTTCGAGGCCGACGACCGATTCGACGTCGGGGCTGATGTCGAGCGCCTCGAGCTTGCGCATCGCCGCCGCCGCAGGGCCGGCGAGGCTGGCCTGCTGCCACGCACGCGAGGCGAGGCCGAGGACAGCGAGTTCGTCGGCGTCGAAGTGCAGGTCGGGCAGCTCGTACTCACGCTTGTCGATGCGGTAGCCGATCTCGTCCTCGAACAGGATGTCGATGGGTTCGGCGCGCAGCGGGATGCCGAGCTCACGCAACTCGTCCTTGTCCCGCTCGAACATCCGGTCGAAGGCTTCGTCGTTCGGTGCCTCGGTGTACGGGCGCACGGCCTGACGGATGGCGTCCTTCGTCAGCGGCCTGCGCGTGTAGAGCAGCGCGATGACGAGGTTGAGCAGGCGCTCGGTCTTCGCCTCCGGGGTGGGTCGTGCTGCCACGCTCGCTCCTTCGTCGCTGTCGGGTCTGACGCCGTGGTCCTGCTGCAGAGCCTACCCTCTCATTCGCACAGGTGTGCGATTGGCGGCACTCGGCCCCGCGTGATGGCCACGGGCACGCAGAACGGGGTGAGTACCGATGGCACTCACCCCGTCTTGTTGCTCAGGCCGAACCCACTCGCGGGACGACCAGAGCGGCGAAGGCTACCTCAGCGCAGGCCGAAGGAGCGTCCAGCGCCGGGCTTGTTCGTCGAAACGAGGTCGACGACGAAGATCAGCGTCTCGTTCGGGCCGATCGAGGCACCCGCGCCGCGCTCGCCGTAGCCGAGCGCCGGCGGGATGATGATCTTGCGGCGGCCGCCGACCTTCATGCCGAGCAGGCCCTCATCCCAGCCCTGGATGACCTGGCCGACGCCGGCGGTGAACTCCAGCGGCTCGCCGCGGTTCCACGAGGCGTCGAACTCCTCGCCGGTCGACCAGGAGACGCCGACGTAGTGCGCCTTGATGATGTCGCCGGCCTCGACGGTGGCGCCGTCACCAACGGTGATGTCCTCGACGACGAGTTCCGCCGGCGGGGTGTCACCGGGGAAGTCGATCTCGGGCTTGGTCGTCTTGGGGTCGAAACCCATGGTTGCTCCTTCGAGAAAGTGTCGCTGACAGGCTCAGCGTGTCAGTTGGCGGCGAGGATGTCGACGACGAACACGAGGGTGTCGGTGCCCTTGATGCCCGCCTGCTGGTTGCCGTCCTTGCCATAGCCCTCGGACGGCGGCACCACGACGAGCACGCGGCTGCCGACCTTCTGGCCGACGAGCGCCTTGTCCCAGCCGGTGATGACCTGGCCCTTGCCGATGACGAACACCGACGGCTTGCCACCGTCGTTGTGCTTCGCGGTGGCGTCGAAGATCGTCGACGTGCCCCAGATCTGGCCGGTGTAGCTGACGGCGACCGAGTCGCCGGAGGCGACCTTCTTGCCGTTGCCCTCGATGAGGGTGGCCGTCTTGAGGCTCGTCGGGGCCTTCGCGCCCTTGGCGACGGTGATGCTCGCCTGCTTGCCCTGGCCGGCGGGGACGCTGACCTTCGGCATGTCGGCGGGCGCGTCCTTGGTCGTGCCCTGGGCCTCCTTGAGCGGCGTGTCGGTGGCCTTGATCTCCATGTAGAGCACGAGGTTGTCGTTCGCGCCGACACCGATCTTCTCGTTGCCCGCGGCACCGAAGCTGTCCTTCGGCGGCAGGGAGACGACGAGCTTCGTCCCGGCCTTCTGGCCCTTCAGGGTGCTGATGATGCCCGGCAGGTTGTTGTTGTCGCTCATGTTGAAGCTGGGCACGGTCTCACCGAACGTCGAACCGATCGTCTTGCCGGTCGTGCCGTTCACCATGACGAAGTTGGCCTTGACGATGTCGTTGTCGCCGACCGTCTTGCCGGAACCCTGCGTCAGGATCTTCGGCTTCGTGCTGCTCGTGCCGAACGGCAGCTTGTCCTTCGGGATCGAGACGGTGGGCTTCGCAGCGTCCTTCGTGTCGACCTTGACGTCGTCGAGGTTGCCCTTCGTCGCGGGTGCGGACAGCCCGCTCGACGACGACGGTGACGATGCGTTCGACGACGCGCTGGCGCCGGAGGAGCCGCTCGAGCTCTTGGAGGCCTTCGAGTCGTCGTTGCCGCATCCGGCCAGGAAGACGATGGGCAGAGCGGCCAGGGCAAGCAGACGCTTGGGGGAAGTCACAGCAGAGGATCCTCGCGCGATGGGTGACAGGTCGTCCGCCACGATAACCCGCGTGGGGTGTGCTTTGCCTGGCAAGGGCCTGTGCGTCCGAGCCCGCAGGCGTCTCAGACGGGCGTCGTCAGGCTCTCGACGAGACGATCGACGCGGGCATCGGTGGCGAGGAACGGATCCTTGCACATGAGCGTGCGGCCGGCTTGGTCGTTGAGCTTGAGGTGCACCCAGTCGACGGTGAAGTCACGCCCCGCCTCACGCGCGGCCCTGACGAAATCGCCGCGCAGCTTCGCGCGTGTTGTCTGTGGCGGCGTCGTCATGGCCTCGGTGACGCGGGCGTCGTCGACGATGCGTCGCACGCGTCCAGCCTTCTCGAGCAGGCCGAACACGCCGCGTCCGGCGCGGATGTCGTGGAACGTGAGGTCGAGTTGGGCGAGCTTCGGGTCGTCCAACTCGAGGCCCTGACGCGCCGCGTAGTCGGTGAGCAGCTTGCGCTTGATGACCCATTCGATCTCGGTCTCGATGCCGGTGAAGTTCTGCGATTCGACCGCCTCGAGGGTGCGCCCCCACAGGTCGAGGACGTCCGCGATCGCCGGGTCGGGGTCGCCCTCGCGCTCGACGAACGCCGTCGCGCGCTCGAGGAACATGTGCTGCATCGCGAGGGCCGTCATGCTCGTGCCGCCCTGCAGCTCGATGACGCACTGGCCGGTGGGGTCGGCGGAGACGTCGCGGATCGCCTGGATCTGGTTGGCGAGGTGCAGGCGCGGGAAGCTCTCCCCCGCCTCGATCATGCGCAGCACGAGGTGGGCGGAGCCGACCTTGAGCAGCGTCGTCGCCTCGCTCATCGTCGAGTCGCCGACGATGACGTGCAGGCGACGGTAGCGCGCCGAGTCGGCGTGCGGTTCGTCGCGGCTGTTGATGATGGGGCGTGAGCGCGTCGTCGCGCTCGAGTAGCCGTCCCAGATGTGCTCGGCGCGCTGCGTCAGGTTGAACACGGTGCGCCCGTCGCGCACGAGCAGCTTGCCGGCGCCCGCGACGAGCTGGCGGGAGACGAGGAACGCGACGAAGATCTCCGCGATGCGGTTCATGTCGGCGCCGCGATCGAGCAGGAAGTTCTCGTGGCAGCCGTAGGAGTTGCCCGCCGAGTCGGTGTTGTTCTTGAATACGTAGATCGTGCCGTCGACGCCGTCCTCCGCCAGGCGCGCCTGGGCGTCGCTCGTCATGTCGTCGAGGATGCGCTCGCCGGCGCGATCCTGGGCGACGAGATCAAGCAGCGAATCGCACTCGGCCGTCGCGTACTCGGGGTGCGCGCCGACGTCGAGGTAGAGGCGCGAGCCGTTGTCGAGGAAGACGTTGCTCGAACGCCCCCACGCGACGACCTTGCGGAACAACGCGCGGCTCACCTCGTCAGGCGTCAGGCGACGCTGACCGTTCGTCGTCGCGGTGACGCCGAACTCCGTCTCGATGCCGTAGATGCGGCGTTCCATGGCTGCTCCTGATCGTCTGACTGGCTGCTGAGGTCGTGACTGGACGCGGTGTCAGGGCCGCTCGCGGTGGTGTCGCGTTATTGCGTTATCGCGTCAACCCTGCGTCGGGCGCGTAGCCCATGGCGTCACTCGCCGCCCTTCTGCACGAACCCGGAGACGAACTCGCTCGCATTGGTCTCGAGCACGCCGTCGATCTCGTCGAGCATCGAGTCGATGTCGCTCGTCGACGACGCCGCCTGCACCTGGCCGGCGTCTGCGCCTGCCTCGAACTCGTCGTCGCTTTTGCCGCCGGCGTTCTTGAATTGCTGACCGCTCATCGTTGCTCCTCGAAATGACGTCGCTGGTTGCTGTTCGCCACCCTATCGCCGCCCGAACGCCGGAGCGCTCGTTGCACGAGTAATGCGCATCTGCAGGAGGAATGAGCGGCACAAACCCCGTGCAAGTGCACAATTTTCGAGCAGCTGTGCCACGTCGTCGCGCAGCCCGCCCCGATTCGCTCACTCCACGACGAGGTCGGGCCCGACCTGAGCGATGAGGTGCGCGACGTCGGCGTCGAACCAACCGCGGGTCTGCTCGGCGCTGCCGGCGAGTGGCTCGGGCAGGCGGATGCGCGTGTAGCTCGACGGCTGCGTGGTGCGGTAGACCATCCCGTCCCACGACGCGGAGGCGACGTCGCTGCCGAACGCCTCGATGCTCTTGCCGCGCAGCCATGCTCGCGTGTCGCGCGGGGGCTCGACGACGGCGCGCGCGACGTCCTCGTCACTCACGACGCGGGTGAAGCGACCGGCGCGTTCGAACGTGTGGAACAGGCCCTTGTCGGCGCGCACGTCGGACCACTGGATGTCGAGCGCGCGCAGACGCGGGTCGTCCCACCCGACATCATGGCGTGTCATGAACGCCTCCATGACGCTCTTCTTCGCCACCCAGTCGAGGTCGGCCGCGAGGCTCATGGGGTCGCGACGCAGCCCGTCGAGGACGCGCCCCCAGTGCTCGAAGACCTCGCGCGTCTGCTCCTCGACCGGGTCGTCGCCGCGCCGCTGCCACCACGTGTGCGTGGCATCGCGGTACGCCTCGAGGATGTCGAGCGCGCTCATCGCGCGGCCGTCGACGAGGTCGAGCGGCTCGGCGAGCGTCAGGTCGTGACTGACGGCGCGCATCGACGTGACCGGTCGCGCGAGGACGATCCGCGGCAGGGCCTCGTCCTCGAGGGCGCCGAGCACGAGGCTCGTCATGCCCATCTTGAGCAGGTTCGCGACGTCGGCGTGGTTGGCGTCGCCGACGATGACGTGCAGGCGGCGATACTTGCGGTGGTCGGCGTGCGGCTCGTCGCGCGTGTTGATGATGGGACGCTTCAACGTCGTCTCGAGACCGACCTCGGCCTCGAAGAAGTCGGCGCGCTGAGTGAGCTGGAAACCGGCCCGCTCGCTCTCGGTGCCGATGCCGACGCGGCCGCTGCCGGTGACGACCTGACGCGCGACGAAGAACGGCGTCATGCCCGCGACGACGCGCGCCCACGGCACGTCGCGGCGCAGCAGGTAGTTCTCGTGCGTGCCGTACGAGGCGCCCTGACCGTCGGTGTTGTTCTTGTACAGCTGCGTCGGGCCGTCCTCGTCGTCGGCGAGCAACGCCGCCGTGTGCCGCATGATGACCTCGCCCGCGCGGTCGTACGCGACCGCGTCGCGGGGCGTCGTCACCTCCGGCGAGCTGTACTCGGGGTGGGCGTGGTCGACGTACAGGCGCGCGCCGTTCTTGAGCACGACGTTGGCGAAGCTCGGGTCGATCTCGTCGGTCAGCTGGCTCTCGTGCGCGACCTCGCGAGCGATGTCGTAGCCGCGCTGATCGCGCAACGGCGACTCGTCGCTGTAGTCCCACCGACTCTGCGCCGCGTTGAGGCCGACGTCGTTCGCGTAGGCGCGCACGACGAGGCCCGACAGCACCATCGGCGTCGTCCGCTGATCGCCGGGGCGCAGCA
This sequence comes from Dermacoccus sp. NHGro5, assembly GCF_017565385.1. Lineage (NCBI taxonomy): Bacteria > Bacillati > Actinomycetota > Actinomycetes > Micrococcales > Dermacoccaceae > Dermacoccus > Dermacoccus sp. NHGro5. The sequence continues at coordinate 42,715 of NZ_JAGEKQ010000004.1, forward strand.
CGCCGTACTCGGTCTCGATTCCCATGATGCGCTGAACCGTCATGGCGCCACCCTAGTGATGTTGCCCGGGATTCCGAGTGCCCGCGCCCGAAATCGCGGGCAACATCGGCGGGTCAGAGGGTGATGTCGGCGCTCACCGGTTCGGTCAACACGGTGACGCTCGCGGCGGCTGTCGCGTCGTGCTCGGCATCGAGAGCGGCGACGACGTAGCGCCCGCCCGGCGGCAGCGGCATGACGTAGCGGCCCTCGCCGTCGGTGAGCGTGTCGGCGTGGTACTCGCCCGAGTGCTTGATGAGCGTCACCGGCACCTGCGCGGCCGGCGAACCGTTGCTGCGCCGCACGACGCCCGTGAGCTGCAGCGGGTCGACGAGGCTCAACTGCGGCAGACCGGGGCCCGTGACCTCGACGATCCGCGAGCGTGTGGCCCAGCCCTCGGCGGAGGCGACGAGTACGTAGCGTCCCGCGCCGGGCAAGGCGAGGCGGTAGCACCCGTCGTCGTCGACGCGCCCCCAGTCGAGGTGCGCGCCGTCGCTGGCGAGCGCCGTCACGACGCCGCGGCGTACGGGGTGGCCGTCGAGGCCGACGAGCGTTCCGGTCGCGACGATCTCGCGGCTGTCGCCACCACGCACGGCGTCCTTGTCGGCGCTCGCCGGGGCGGGATGCGTCGCGGGGGTGGCGCTCGGCGCGCTTGCGGACGCGGGCTGCGCCGTCGGCACGAACGCAGCGACGATGGCGGAGGCGAGCGCCGCGATGGCGGCCATGACGAAGACGGCCTTGAACGCGGCGAGCTTCGGCAGGTCGTGCCCGTCGACGTGCATCGCCATGTTCGTCAGGATCGCCGCGACGGCGGCGGACGACGTCGACGTGCCGATCGAGCGCAGCAGCGTGTTGAGGCCGTTCGCGGACGCGGTCTCCGTCAGCGGCACCGACCGCATGATGAGTGTCGGCATCGCGGCGTACGCGAACGCTGTCGCGGCGCTGCACAGCGTGGCGCCGAGCACGACCTGCCACACCGCGCCGGTGAGGAAGACGCGCAGCGTGTACGACGCGGCAAGGCCGAGCGCGCCGGCGAGCAGTGTCGTGCGGGCGCCGAAGCGCTTCGTGACGGCGGCGCTCGCGGGCGACAGCACGACCATCGCGAGGCCACCGGGCAGCATCGCGACGCCCGCGGCGATGACGGACATGCCGAAGCCGTACCCGGTGATTTCGGGCATCTGCAGCTGCTGGGTCGTCGTCATCATGTTGGCGTACATGGCGAAGCCGACGAGCAGGCTCGCGGCGTTCGTCAGCAGCACGGGGCGTCGCGCCGAGGTGCGCAGATCGACCATCGGCGAGTTGTGACGCAGTTCGTACGGCGCCCAGACGGCGAACAGCGCGATGCTCGCGGCGAACAGGAGCAGGACGCGCTCGCTCCCCCAACCCCACTGCCCGCCCTTGGTGATGGGCACGAGCAGGCACAGCAGCGCCGCCGACAGCAGCACGGCGCCGACGAGGTCGAAGCGTCCGCGCGAGGTGACCTTCGATTCGGGCACGACGAGCGCGACGGCCGCGAACATGAGGCTCGCGGAGACGACCGACACCCAGAACACCATGTGCCAGGAGAAGTGCTCGACGAGGAAACCGGCGAGCGGCAACCCGATCGCGGAGCCGATGCCGAGGGTCGCGCTCATCGTCGCGACGGCGCCGCCCACCTTCTCGCGTGGCAGCTCGTCGCGCAGGATGCTGATGCCGATCGGGATCATCGACGCGCCCACGCCCTGGAACGTGCGCGCGACGACGAGCGCGCCGAGCCCCGAGCCGATACCACCGATGACCGAGCCGACGATGACGAAAGCCAGCGACACGAGCATGATCTTCTTCTTGCCGACCATGTCCGCCAGGCGCGCCAGGATGGGCGTCGCGACGGCACCCGCGAGCAGCGTCGCGGTGACGAGCCATGAGGTGTTGTCGGCGCTCGTGTGCAGCAGCGTCGGCCACTCGGGGATGAGCGGGATGACGAGCGTCTGCTGCAGCGCGACGACGGTGCCGGCGATGCACAAGACGGCGGCGATCAGGCTCTGACGCGACGAGCCCGCACCGGAGCGGGCCGAGGGCTCGGCGTGGGCGGGTGAGTGACGGCTGGGCACGAAGCTCCTCGGGCGACGACTATTGAATTGACAATAAATATAGTCGATGTTGTCCGGGTTCCGCGGCGTCTGCGCTGCGAAACCCGGGCAAGATCGGCGGATACGGTGGGGTCATGCTTGCTCTCGCGCCGCTTCTCGACCTGCTCGTCGTCCTCGTCTTCGCCGCCGTCGGACGGCGCAACCACGGCGAGGCCGACGCCCTCACCGGCATCGTGACGACGGCGTGGCCGTTCGTCGTGGGAGCGATCGTCGGGTGGATCGTCCTTGTCGTCATGAAGCGATTGCCGGGGCGCTCGCTGACGTCGGGAGTGATCGTGTGGCTGACGACGGTCATCGTCGGAATGATCCTGCGTCAGGTCTCCGGGCACGGCACGGCCGTCGCGTTCGTCATCGTCGCGCTGGCGTTCAACGGCGCGTGCATGCTCGGCTGGCGTCTCGTCGCGCGCGTGCTGGAACGTCGTCGCGCCTGATCCGGCTCCCCGTTCGGGAATCGCCGCAGCGATACGGCACCTCGCGTCCTCGCCCGCATGGCGCCGGACGCCGGACGAAGCCGAACTGGAACGCGGCGTCGCGCGGCTCGTCGAGGTGCTGCGGGACTGACCCGTGGCGACGCGTCAGTCAGTTCTTGTCCGCGAGCGTGCGGATGTTGACGATGCGCTCACCGCGGCGGCCGGACACGCGGGCCCAGTCGTCGGGGTTACTCGTGCCGGGCAGATCCTCGTTCTCGCGGAACTCGTCACGGCACGCCTGACGCACGTGCTCCGCGCGAATACCGCGCTCCTCGGAAGTGATGAGGGCCTTGATCGCGGCCTTCTTCGCGCGGTCGACGATGTTCTGGATCATCGCGCCGCTCGCGAAGTCGGCGAAGTACAGCACCTCGCGCGAACCGTCCGCGTACGTCGCCTCGAGGTAGGCGTGCGCGTCGTCGCGGGCATACAACTCCCCCGCAGCGATGTCGATGAGCGACGCCGCAACCTTCGACGGATCGCCGTCGTGCGCGGCGATCTCGTCGGCGTGGAACGGCAGGGCCGGCGTCAGATACTTGCCGAAGATGTCGCGCCCGGCGACCTCGTCGGGGCGTTCGATGCGGATCTTGACGTCGAGGCGCCCCGGGCGCAGGACGGCCGGGTCGATCATGTCCTCGCGGTTGCTCGCGCCGATGACGATGACGTTCTCGAGGCTCTCGACGCCGTCGATCTCGGCGAGCAGCTGCGGCACTATCGTCGTCTCGACGTCCGAGCTGACGCCGGCGCCACGGATGCGGAACAGTGACTCCATCTCGTCGAAGAACACGACGACCGGCGTGCCCGAACTCGCGACCTCACGCGCGCGCTGGAACAGCACGCGGATGTGACGCTCCGTCTCGCCGACGTACTTGTTGAGCAGCTCCGGGCCCTTGATGTTGAGGAAGTAGCTCGTCGCGTCCGAGTTGCCCTGCTTCGCCGCGACCTGCTTCGCGAGCGACGCGGCAACCGCCTTGGCCACCAACGTCTTTCCACACCCAGGCGGGCCATAGAGCAGCACGCCCTTCGGTGGACGCAGGTGGTGCTCGGCGTACAGATCGGCGTGCAGGAACGGCAACTCGACGGAGTCGCGGATCGTCTCGATCTGCCCGGCGAGACCCCCGATGTCGGAGTAGTCGATGTCGGGCACCTCCTCGAGCCCGAGGTCGGAGACCTCCGCGCGCGTCAGCCGTTCGAGCACGAAACCGCTCTTGGCCTCCATGAGCAGCGTGTCGCCGGGACGCACCGTCACGTCCGCGAGCGGCCCGGCGGTGCGGACGACACGTTCCTCGTCGTTGCCCGTCGCGACGAGCAGGCGGCCGTCCTCGAGCGTCTCCTTGAGCGTGACGGTCTCGCCGGCGCGCTCGAACCCGACGACCCTGACGATGTTCATGGCCTCGTTGACCATGACCTCCTGGCCGGGCACGAGCTCCTCGATCGTGATCGCGGGCGAGAACGACACGAGCATCTTTCGGCCCATGTAGAAGATGTCGGCGCTGCCGTCGTCATGCGCCGCGATGACGGTGGCGTAGTTGTTCGGCGGCTGCGCGAGACGTTCGATCTCACCCTTCATCGACGCGATCTGGTCGCGCGCATCCTTGAGCGTGCGCACGAGACGCTCGTTCTGCGACGACACCGTCGTCAACTGCGAACGCAGCCGCAGGACGTCGGCGGGCGACGTCGCGCCTGATGACGTGTCGTTCGAGGACGACGTCCGGTCCGTCGGGTCGAACTTCGGGCCACTCATCACCGTTTCCTTCGCCTTCGGGGTGCTCGTCAGAGCCGTCCGGCTCCTCGTGCGCACCGAAGCGCGGCCCGAGCAGCCACTCGTTCCACCCTATCGACCTGCGCACACCCGCGACGACGAACGAGCACGACCCAAGTGGATCGTGCTCGTTCGACGAGGCGCTGATGGCTGGCTGGTGCCTCGATGACGACGTCTGAGACGACCCTCGCGTCAGTCCTGATCGGTTGCGACGGGCGCCTCGGCGTTCTCTGCGGCAGCGTCCGGTTCAGCAGCGACGGACGTCTCCGCGTCGGCGGCCGAGCCGGCGCTCGCCTGCGCCACCGAAGCGTCGTCAGAGCCCGCCGGCGCCGCCGACTCAGGGGCGCGTGCGGTGTCATCGCCCGCGAGCGCCTGTGCCGTCGGGGTGTTCTCGAACGAGCGCACGAGCTTGCGCATCTTCTTGTCGGAGACGGGGCGTTCGCCGACGGCTTCGGGTGTCCACGCGTCGTCGGGCGTGGGCTCCGGGGCGCTGGCGGGAGCGCCGTCGTCACCGTAGGCACCCTTGGCAGGGCGGCGCTTGACGAGCGGCGCGGCGACGCCGTCGGCGAGGCGGCGCGTGGAGATGAGGAAGCCGGTGTGGGCGTGCATGCGGTGCTCGGGGCGCACCGCGAGGCCTTCGAGGTGCCAGCCGCGCACGAGGCTCTCCCACGCGTTCGGCTCGGTGAAGCCGCCGTGATCGCGCGCGGCCTCGGCGACGCGCGACAACTGCGTCGCCGTCGCGACGTAACAGATGAGCACGCCGCCGGGCGCGAGCGCCTCGTGAACGACGTCGAGGCACTCCCAGGGCGCGAGCATGTCGAGCACGACGCGGTCGATCGTGCCCGACTCGACGGTCTGCGGCAGCGCCTCGACCAGGTCGCCGACGGTGATGCTCCACGCCGGGTGGTCGACGCCGAAGAACTCGCGCGCGTTGCCCGCGGCGATGGCGGCGAAGTCCTCGCGACGCTCGAACGAGTACAGGCGCCCGTCCTCACCGACGGCGCGCAGCAGCGACATCGACAACGCACCCGAACCGACGCCCGCTTCGACGACGCGTGCGCCGGGGAAGATGTCGGCCATCGTGACGATCTGCCCGGCGTCCTTCGGATAGACGACGGCCGCGCCGCGCGGCATCGACATGACGTAGTCGCTCAGCAGCGGACGCACCGCGAGGTACTCGACGCCCGCCGTGTTCGTCACCGTCACCGCATCGGGCGAACCGATGAGGTCGTCGTGCTTGATGTGACCGCGGTGGGTGTGGAACTGCTTGCCGGGCGTCAGCGTGATCGTGTGCATGCGCCCCTTGGGGTCGGTGAGCTGGATGCGCTCGCCCTCCCGGAAGGGGCCGCGGCGGTACTCGGCGCCGGTCGACGGGGCGGGGGTCTGATCGCTCTCGCTCATGGGGAGCAAGTCTAGGCGCCCCGCGGCATGGTGCCGCTCTCGTGCGCGTGACGCTGCATCGCACGCTCGAGGTCGGCGAGCGTCGCGATGCCGACCAGTCGCAGCGCGACCGGGTCGTCGGCAGCTGCGGGCTGCCCTTCCACCGGCATGCTGACGGTGACGACACCCGGCGTCGGATCGCCCTCGAACGCGGGCAGGATCGCCATCACGTCGTCCTGCGGTGAGGAGATGACGGCGCCCGCATGCGGCAGCAGGGCCTCGCCGAGGGCGCTCGCGGGCACGTGCGGGCGCTGATCCACGGGCACCCGCACGTGCGCACCGGGCGCGACGAGGGCGCTGGCGGCGCCGTCTGCGTCGATGAGGACGATCGTGTCGCCCGTCTCCGGCAGTGCCGCGACGGGCGTGCTCGCGGGGACGGCGACGGCGGGGCGGATGACGTCGGCGACTCGGATGCCGCCGAGGAACTCGCGGTTGATGCCGACGTTGACGGCGACGCTCGCGCCGCGCCAGAGGAACGAGGCGATGAACAGCAGCCACACGAGGCTCCACAGCGAGCCGGGCGCGCGTACGAACCCGAGCACGGCCCACGCGGCCACGCCGATGGCGACGATGCGTCCGCACCAGCCGGCGGCCTTCATGCCCGTGGCGCGGTTGCCCGTCAGCTTCCACACGAGCGCGTCGACGAGGAACCCACCATCGAGCGGCAGACCGGGCAACGCGTTGAACGCCGCGACGAACGCGTTGCTCCACGCGAACGCCCCGAGCAGCAGCGGCACGGCGCCGTCGCCGTCACTCGCGCGGTGGCCGAGGAAGCCGATCACCGCGAGCACCGCGTTCGACAGCGGCCCGACGGCGGCGACGAGCGCGCTGCGTCCGGGCGTCGCGTCGGGGGTGTCGTAGCTCGTGTGGCCGCCCATGAGGTCGGCGACGATATGCGTGACGCGGTAGTGGCAAGCCTGTGCGACGAGGGCGTGCGCCGCCTCGTGGACGAGCACGCTGAGCAGCAGCAACAACGCGTACCCGATGCCGACGACGTACGCGCCGAAACCCCATTCGGGGTGAAGCGAGGCGACCTGCGGGCCGAAGATCGCGACGATGATGACGGCGATGATCGGCCACGTGCGTCCGATGTAGACGGGGACGCCGCGCAGTGAGGCGATCTTGAGGCCGGGTGTGGGCTGGGGCATGCCCCAAGACTATGTGGGCCTCGTGCGCCGGGATGATTAGACTTCTCGGATGCCCGCTTCGTTGTCTCCGTCGCGCGCCTCCGACTTCATGCAGTGTCCCCTGCTCTATCGCTTCCGCGTCATCGACAAGCTGCCGGAGTCGCCGAGTGCGGCGGCGTCGCGGGGGACGCTCGTCCATTCGGTGCTCGAGCGCATCTTCGACGTCGACGCCCCGAAACGCACGCTCGAGCGGGCGCTCGACCTCGTCCCCCATGCCTGGGAGGACATGCTCACCGACGAACCGGAGCTGGCCGAACTCGCGGGCAGCACACCGCACGATCTCGCGACGTGGCTGCGTGATGCGGAGAAGCTCGTCGAGAAGTGGTTCGCGATGGAGAACCCGCAGTTCCTCGAACCCGCCGAGCGCGAGCTCTACGTCGAGGCCGACCTCGACGGGCTCACGCTGCGCGGGTACATCGACCGCCTCGACGTCGCTCCCGGCGGGCAGATCCGCGTCGTCGACTACAAGACGGGACGGGCGCCGTCGGAGCTCTTCGAGAACAAGGCGTTGTTCCAGATGAAGTTCTACGCGCTCGTCATCTGGCGCACGCGGGGCGTCATGCCGCTCATGCTGCAACTCGTCTACCTGGGCAACAGTCAGTTCTTGCGTTATCAACCCGACGAGGCCGACTTGCTCGCGCTCGAACGCAAGCTCAAGGCGCTGTGGCGCGCGATCGAGCGCTGCGCTCGGACGGGTGACTGGCGGCCCAAGAAGTCGCGCTTGTGCTCGTGGTGCGATCACAAGGCGCTGTGCCCGGAATGGGGCGGCACTCCCCCGCCGCTGCCCGAGCACGCGGCGCGTCTCGCGCTCGGTCCCCGCACCACCGGCGACCTCGGAGACGTCGATGGCGACTGAAGGATGACCGTTCGGGCCGGTCGTCGAAGCGGCAGCCACCGTCCGAGTGACGCGTTGCGGGCATCTATCGCCTCCTGCACCGCGCCCGCCTCCGCGGCGAGGCTGACGACAACCGCTCATTCACCAACGTCCATTGAATAAGACGAAGATCGCAGATGGGTACGGGGATCGCAGTTGGGCCGCGCAGGGCCAGGGTCACCGCGCGCGCAGCTGGAATAACCGGCCGCGCCGTCCCGTTCCGCAAGTAGTTGCATTTTCAACTACATGAATGCATGGACCAAGGGAGGCCCTCATGCAGTTCGGCATCTTCACCGTCGGTGACGTCACGACGAACCCGACGACAGGGCGCACCGTCAGCGAGCACGAGCGCATCGCGAACACCGTCGAGATGGCGAAGCTCGCCGACGAGGTGGGCCTCGACGTCTTCGCCACCGGCCAGCACCACAACCCGCCGTTCGTCGCACCGGCCAACCCGGCCGTGCTGATGGCGAACCTCGCGGTGGTGACGAAGAACATCATCCTGTCGACGTCGACGACGCTCATCACGACGACGGACCCGGTGCGCATCGCCGAGGACTACGCCTACGCGCAGCATCTCGCCGGCGGCCGCGTCGACCTCATGCTGGGGCGTGGCAACACCGGCCCGGTCTACCCGTGGTTCGGCAAGGACATCCGCGACGGCATCCCGCTCGCCATCGAGAACTACGCGCTGCTGCGCCGCCTGTGGAACGAAGAGAACGTGACGTGGGAGGGCAAGTTCCGCACACCGCTGCAGGGTTTCACCTCGACGCCGCGCCCGCTCGACGACATCGCGCCGTTCGTCTGGCACGGCTCGATCCGCAGCCCCGAGATCGCGGAGCAGGCCGCCTACTACGGTGACGGTTTCTTCCACAACCACATCTTCTGGCCGCCGCAGCACGCTGCGCAGATGGTGCAGTTCTACCGGGAACGCTTCGAGCACTACGGTCACGGCCGGGCGCAGGACGCGATCGTCGGCCTCGGTGGGCAGGTGTTCATGGCCGAGTCGAAGGCGAAGGCGATGGAGACGTTCCGCCCCTACTTCGATCACGCGCCGGTCTACGGCGGGGCGGGTTCGTTGGAGGACTACACGCGTCAGACGCCGCTGACGGTCGGCACGCCGGACGAGGTCGTCGAGGCCACGCTCGGCTTCCGCGACTACGTCGGTGACTACCAGCGTCAGCTGTTCCTCATCGACCACGCCGGGCTGCCGCACGCCGAGGTCATGCACCAGATCGAGCTGCTCGGCACGAAGGTCGTGCCGCAGCTGCGCGCCGAGATGGACATCCGACGCGCCGCCGGCGTGCCTGATGCCCCGACGCATGCCAGCCTGCTGGCTGCGCGCGCTGCCCAGGCGACCGACACGCCCTCGGCTGACGCCGGTCAGATGGGCGGCGTCGAGACAGGTGTGCCGCGTGCTCCGAAGACCGACGACGTGACGGGAACGCGCGCCGAAGACCGTTGAGCATCAGCCCGGTTCGTCGACAACTCGGCTGACCGGGCCGGGCGGGCGACGCCGGCGGCGGCGTTACGCCCAAACTCAGAGCAACGAGACGAAGGAGAACACGATGATGAACTGGACGGCACGCCTCGCCGTGATCAGCGGCGGGTTGAGTGAGGAATCGTCGACGCATCGTCTCGCCCAGCTGCTGAGCGACGCGGTTGTCGAGAGTGCGCGGGAGCAGGGCAGCGAGGTCGTCGTCGAGCGGATCGACCTGCGGGCGCTGGCGCACGACATCACGACGGCGTCGTTGACGGGGTTCGCTCCCCCGGCGCTCGCGGACGCCTACGAGGTGCTGGGCGCGGCCGACGCCGTGGTCGCGGTGACGCCGACGTACAAGGCGAGCTTCACGGGCTTGTTCAAGTCGTTCTGGGATGCGACTGCGGGCGGCGTGCTGAGCGGCGTGCCCGTCATCGTCGGCGCGACGGGCGGTTCCGCCCGACACTCACTGGTGACGGACACCGCCTTGCGACCGCTGTTCGCGTACATGAAGGCGCTCGTCATGCCGACGGCGGTCTACGCCGCGCCCGACGACTGGGCCGGGCGAGGCCTGGAAGCGCGGGCGAGCGAGGCCGCCGGTGAGTTGACGCAGCAGCTAGAGCGCGTGCTCGGCGGAGCAGACGTGGTGGTGAACGGCGGTTCTGGCGCGCGCGTGTCCAAGGATGGGGAAGCGCCGAGAACATCGTCGAAATCGGTTCGTACGCTTGCCGAGACGCGCAATCGGGCGCGCGATCCGTTCGTCGCGGTGCCGACGATGGAAGAGATGTTGCGCCGCTGAGCACGACTCGTGACCGGAGGGGTCCGTCAGGTTCGTCACGAACCTGACGGACCCCTTCGTCACGTTCGTCTGCCGGGATGTGCCATAGTCGGAAGCGTCCTTCGTGGGAGTCCTGAGAACAGGGCTGAGAGGGAGCTGATACTGCTCCGACCGCTACCCGACCTGACCCGGATCATGCCGGCGCAGGCAGCCAAGGAGACCTCATGGTCGCTCATCCTCCGTTCGGTGCCGACGTTCGTCGACGCCTGCTGCGTGGGGTCTTGCCGTGCCTTCGTCCGATCCGAAGGAGGCACCATCATGACGACGTTCAACGCCCGCGACCTCGCGGCCACCACCGACCGAGCAGCCACGTCGCCGGCGTCGGCCGCGGTTCAGAGGCGCGCAACCACCCCCGCTGACGGATCGGACGCTCGCCGCAAGCAGTACCGAGACGCGGACGGCCTGCGCGTGCCCTACACCGAGGTCATCCTCGACAACTCCCCCGGCACCGGCGCGGCCAACGCTCCCGTCGAGCTGTACGACACCTCCGGCCCGGGCAGTGACCCCGAGGTCGGGCTGCCGCCGTTGCGCGCCGAGTGGATCGCCGAGCGCGACGACGTCGAGACGTACGCCGGCCGAGAGCGCACCCTGCTCGACGACGGCCGCTCGGCCGTCCGACGCGGTGAGGCGAGCCACGAGTGGCGCGGCGAACGTCGCGCACCGCTGCGCTCGAAGGACGGCGCCGTCGTCACCCAGATGCACTACGCCCGTAAGGGATTGATCACCCCCGAGATGCGATTCGTCGCCGCCCGCGAGAACTGCGCCCTCGAACTCGTGCGCGACGAGGTCGCCGCCGGACGCGCGATCATCCCCGCCAACGTCAACCACCCGGAGAGCGAGCCGATGATCATCGGGCGTCGCTTCCTCGTCAAGGTCAACGCGAACATCGGAAACTCGGCCGTGACGTCGTCGATCGCCGAGGAGGTCGACAAGCTGACGTGGGCGACGACGTGGGGCGCCGACACCGTCATGGACCTGTCGACCGGTGACGACATCCACACAACGCGCGAGTGGATCCTCCGCAACTCCCCCGTCCCGATCGGCACCGTGCCGATCTACCAGGCCCTCGAGAAGGTCAACGGTGAGGCCGACAAGCTGACGTGGGAGATCTTCCGCGACACCGTCATCGAGCAGTGCGAGCAGGGCGTCGACTACATGACGATCCACGCCGGCGTGCTGCTGCGCTACGTGCCGATGACGGCCGAGCGCATCACGGGCATCGTCAGCCGCGGCGGCTCGATCATGGCCGGCTGGTGTCTCGCGCACCACGAGGAGAACTTCCTCTACACCCACTTCGACGAGCTGTGCGAGATCTTCGCCCGCTACGACGTCGCCTTCTCCCTCGGTGACGGCCTGCGCCCTGGCTGTACCGCCGACGCCAACGACGAGGCGCAGCTTTCCGAGCTGCGCACCCTCGCCGAGCTGACGAAGCGGGCATGGCAGTTCGACGTCCAGGTCATGGTCGAGGGCCCCGGGCACGTGCCGCTCGACCTCGTCGAGGAGAACGTGCGCCTGCAGCAGGAGTGGTGTGACGGCGCGCCGTTCTACACGCTCGGCCCGCTCGTCACCGACGTCGCACCCGGCTACGACCACATCACTTCCGCCATCGGCGCGACGACGATCGCGATGGGTGGCACCGCGATGCTGTGCTACGTCACGCCGAAGGAGCACCTCGGCCTGCCGAACCGTGATGACGTCAAGACCGGCGTCATCACGTACAAGCTCGCGGCGCACGCCGCGGACGTCGCGAAGCGCCACCCCGGCGCGCGAGCGTGGGACGACGCGTTGAGCAAGGCGCGCTTCGAGTTCCGTTGGAACGACCAGTTCAACCTGTCGCTCGACCCCGACACCGCGCGCGAGTTCCACGACGAATCGCTGCCCGCCGAGGCGGCGAAGACAGCACACTTCTGCTCGATGTGCGGGCCGAAGTTCTGCTCGATGCGCATCAGCCAGGACGTGCGCGACCGCTTCGGCGACGCCGGCGCCCAGCAGCGCGTCGTCAGCGAGAGCGAGGCGCGCGAGGGCATGCAGCAGATGTCGAAGACGTTCGTCGAGCTCGGGCGCAGCGTCTACGTCGACCCCGACACCGCCCACGCCCTGGCAACCCCCACGCCCCAGGACTGACGGGTTCGCAACGGTGAGGGGTGGAGCAACTCGACTCCGCCCCTCACCGACTCTTGTCTCCGTCCGTGCCCGCCCCATCTGCGATCTACGTCCACATTCGCGAACGGCGTACCCATCTGCGATTTTCGGTCACATTCGCCTGTGCCACGGCCTGCCGGGCCGGCTCGAGCATCAGCGCGTCGCGCGAGCTTGCTCCGCCAGACGCGGCAGGTCGTCGAGGCTGACGGCGGCGAGGTCGGGGACGACGACGAGGCCGTCGAGCTGCGGAATCTCGACGAGATGCGGCACGGCGAGCGTGGGGACGCCGGCCGCGACGGCCGAGCGCACGCCCGTCGCCGAATCCTCGATCGCGACGCACTGATCCGGGCGCAGGCCCAGCTCTGCCGCGGCCCGCACGTACGCCTCCGGGTCCGGTTTGCCCGCGCTCACCATGTCACCGGTGACGACGACCTCGAACGTCCCGGCCGGCAGCGCGTCGACGAGCACCCGCGCGAACGACTCGTACGACATCGTGACGAGCGCGCACGGCATCCCCGCCTCGTGGGCGGCGAGCAGCAGCTCCTGCGCGCCGGGGCGCCACGGCACGTGCTGCTTCAGCTTCTCGATGACCTGCTCGAGCAGGATGTCGACGATCTCGTCCGGCGTCAACGGAATACCCGTCTGATCCTTGATCATCCGACCCGTGACGGGCAGCGCGTTGCCGACGAGCTGGAACGCCTGCTCCTCGCTCCACGACGCCCCGTACGACTCGATCAGGCCGCGCTCGGCCTCCATCCAGTACGGCTCGGTGTCGATGACGGTGCCATCCATGTCCCACAGGATCGCGCGGGGGGCATGCGAACCATGCGCCGCGCGCGAGGACGCCGATGAGTCGAGCGCGTCGAGGCGGGCGTCGAGATGGTTCAGGTGCGGCGTCGGGTTCACGCGTCAGTCCTCCGGGTCGTATCCGAGGTTGGGGGCCAGGTGGCGCTCGGCCTCGGCCATCGTCCATCCCTTGCGCTCAGCGTAGTCGGCGACCTGATCGCGCCCGATCCGCCCGACGACGAAGTACTGCGCCTGCGGATGCGCGAAGTACCACCCGCTCACGGACGCGCCGGGCCACATCGCGCGCGACTCGGTCAGTTCGACCCCGATCGACGCGGTCACGTCGAGCAGGTCGAACAGCGTGTCCTTCTCGGTGTGCTCGGGGCACGCCGGGTAGCCGGGCGCGGGACGGATGCCCTGGTAGCGCTCCCTGATGAGTTCGTCGTTCGACAGCTTCTCCCCTGCCTCGTAACCCCAGAACTCGCGACGCACACGCTCGTGCAGCCGCTCGGCGAACGCCTCCGCGAGGCGGTCGGCGAGGGCCTCGAGCAGGATCGCCGAGTAGTCGTCGAGGTCGTCCTTGAACGCGCGGATCCGCTCCGGCAGCTCCGTCCCAGCCGTCACGGCGAACGCACCGACCCAGTCGTCGGCCGCACCCGTAGGGGCGACGAAGTCGGCGAGCGAGCGGTTCGGCACGCCGTCACGGTGCGTGCCCTGCTGACGCAGGTGGTGCAGGCGCGCCACCTCGGCCGAACGCGACGCGTCGCCGAACAGCACGGTGTCGTCACCGTCGGCCTGCGCCGGCCAGAACCCGATGACACCCGCCGGGTGCAACCAGCCCTCGTCACTGATGCGGTCGAGCATCGTCTGCGCGTCGTCGTACAGCTTGCGCGCCGCCTCGCCCTGCGCGGGGTTGCTCAGGATGTCGGGGAAGCGCCCCTTCATCTCCCAGGCGGCGAAGAACGGCTGCCAGTCGATGTACTCACGCAGCTCGCTCACCGGGTAGTCGGTGAACACCCTCGTCACGGGGGCGCCGTCGACGGCAAGGGCCGGAGCGTCGGGAACGCCTGCAGCCCAGTCCATCTCGGTGACGTTGGCCCGCGCCTCGTCGAGCGTCAGCAACGGACGCTCGTCGCGCTTGGCCGCGTGTCGGGCGCGCAACGCGTCGTAGTCGGCGACGACGTCGGCGAGCAACGCCTCGCGTCGCTCCCCCGTCGACAACAGCGCAGCGACGACCGGAACCGAGCGCGAGGCGTCCTTCACCCACACGACGGGCTCGTCGTAGCGCCCGTCGATCTTGACGGCCGTGTGCGCACGCGACGTCGTCGCGCCGCCGATGAGCAGCGGCTGAGTGAAGCCCTGACGCTGCATCTCAGAGGCCAGGTGCACCATCTCGTCGAGCGACGGCGTGATGAGGCCCGACAGCCCGATGATGTCGGCGTCGTGCTCGCGCGCAGCGTCGAGGATCTTCTGCGGAGCGACCATGACGCCGAGGTCGATCACCTCGTAGTTGTTGCACTGCAGCACGACGCCGACGATGTTCTTGCCGATGTCGTGCACGTCGCCCTTGACGGTGGCGAGCACGACGGTGCCGTTCGTCTGCTTGCTCGTGACGCCGCTCGCTTCCTTCTCCGCCTCGATGAACGGGATGAGGTAGGCGACGGCCTTCTTCATGACGCGCGCCGACTTCACGACCTGCGGCAGGAACATCTTGCCGGCGCCGAACAGGTCACCGACGACGCCCATGCCGTCCATGAGCGGGCCCTCGATCACCTCGAGCGGACGCTTGCCCTCGGCCTCCAGCTCGGCGCGCATCTGCTCGGTGTCGGCTTCGACGTGGTCGTCGATGCCCTTGACGAGCGCATGCGTGATGCGTTCGCGCACCGGCAGTTCGCGCCACTGTTCCGTCTTCGCTTCCGCCTGCTCACCGCTCGAGTTGTACTGTTCGGCGGCCTCGAGCAGCCGCTCGGTCGCGTCGGCGCGCCGGTTGAGGACGACGTCCTCGATCAGCTCGCGCAGTTCGGGGTCGATCTCGTCGTAGACGACGAGCGCGCCGGCGTTGACGATGCCCATGTCCATCCCCGCGGCGACCGCGTGGTAGAGGAAGACGGCGTGGATCGCCTCGCGCACCGGGTTGTTGCCGCGGAAGCTGAACGACACGTTCGACACGCCGCCGCTGACGAGGGCGCCGGGCAGGTTCGCCTTGATCCATCGCGTGCCCTCGATGAAGTCGACGCCGTAGTTGGCGTGCTCCTCGATGCCCGTGCCGATCGCGAAGATGTTCGGGTCGAAGATGATGTCCTCGGCCGGGAAGTCGACGTCGGGGCCGGTGAGGATGTCGTAGGCCCGCTTCGTGATCGTCTTGCGCCGCTCGAGGGTGTCGGCCTGGCCGTCCTCGTCGAACGCCATGACGACGATCGCCGCGCCGTAGCGCTTGCACAGCCGGGCGTGCTCGATGAACGGTTCGACGCCCTCCTTCATCGAGATCGAGTTGACGATCGACTTGCCCTGGATGCACTTCAGCCCGGCCTCGATGACCTCCCACTTCGAGGAGTCGACCATGACCGGGACGCGGCAGATGTCGGGTTCGGAGGCGATGAGCTTGCAGAAGCGATCCATCGCGGCGACGCCGTCGATCATGCCCTCGTCCATGTTGACGTCGATGATCTGCGCGCCGTTCTCGACCTGCTGACGGGCGACGGACAGCGCCGTCGCGTAGTCGCCGTCCTTGATGAGCTTGCGGAAGCGCGCCGAACCGGTGATGTTCGTGCGCTCACCGACGTTGACGAACAGCGAATCCTCGTCGACGGTGAACGGCTCGAGCCCGGACAGGCGCAGGGCGGGCGCGACGTCGGGCACGCTGCGCGGGGCCGTGGCGGCGACCGCGTCGGCGATCGCCCCGATGTGATCGGGCGAGGTGCCGCAGCATCCGCCGACGAGGTTGACGAGGCCGTCGCCCGCGAATGCGGCGACGGTCTGCGTCATCGCCTCGGGTGTCTCGTCGTACTCGCCGAACGCGTTGGGCAGGCCAGCGTTCGGGTAGCAGGAGACGAAACAGTCGGCGATGCGCGAGAGGTCGGCGACGTAGGGGCGCATCTCGTCGGCGCCGAGCGCGCAGTTGAGTCCGACGGCGAGCGGGCGCGCGTGACGCACCGAGTTCCAGAACGCCTCGCCCGTCTGCCCCGACAGGGTGCGGCCGGAGGCGTCGGTGATCGTGCCGGAGATGATGACGGGCCAGCGCCGCCCGCGTTCCTCGAACAGCTGCTCCAGCGCGAAGATCGCGGCCTTCGCGTTGAGCGTGTCAAAGATCGTCTCGATGAGCATGAGGTCGACGCCGCCGTCGGCCAGGCCGCGGGCCTGCTCGAGGTAGGCGCCGACGAGGTCGTCGAAGCTGACGTTGCGCGCGCCCGGGTCGTTGACGTCCGGTGAGATCGACGCCGTGCGGTTCGTCGGGCCGATCGCGCCGGCCACGAACCTCGGACGCGCCCCGGTGGTCACCGAATCGGCAGCAGTGCGAGCGAGTTTCGCGGATTCGACGTTGAATTCGTACGCGAACTCGGACATGTCGTAATCAGCCAATGAGATGCGCTGCGCGTTGAACGTGTTCGTCTCGACGATGTCAGCGCCGGCCTCGAGGTACTCGCGGTGGATGCCCTCGATGATGTCGGGCTGCGTCAGTGACAGCAGGTCGTTGTTGCCCTTGAGGTCGCTCGGCCAGTCGGCGAATCGCTCACCGCGGTAGTCGTCCTCACTCAACCCGTGCCGCTGGATCATCGTGCCCATCGCGCCGTCCATGACGAGGATTCGCTCACGCATGAGCGCGGCCAGCTCCTCGCTGCGATCCCCGCCTGCGTCGCGGCGGGCGTCGTGGTCGGTCGTGGTCGGGTCGGTTGCCTTGGAGCGGCTGCTCACGTGACGTCCCTTCGAGGGCGGGTGGATGTCGCATCATGCTATCGAGCGGCGTCGCCCCGCCTTGGAGCGTGCACGCCGTTGGCCGCATACTGGAATGTCAGGCCCTCGCCGCATCGTCGCCGCGCGCCCGATCCACTCTCACGACCTGCAGAAGGAGACACGCTGTGCGTCGTCACTTCGACCTCACCACGTCGACCCCACCGACCGTCCTCGTCGCCTTCCAGGGCTGGAACGACGTCACCGGCGCCGCGTTCGACGCGATGGATCACCTCGTCAAGGCCACCGGCGCGCGCCTGTGGGCCGACGTCGACCCGGAGGACTACTACGACTTCCAGGTCAACCAACCGCGCATCGACGTCGTCGACGGCGAGCGCCGCGTCATCTGGCGCACGACGGAGATCTTCCACACGCGACTCGACGCCGTGGGCGACGTGCTCATCGTCAAGGGCATCGAGCCGTCGTTCCGGTGGAAGGCGTTTCTCGCCGAACTGCTCGACGCCATCCATGCGAGCGAGCCGGCGCGCGTCGTGGTGTGCGGTGCGCTCGGTGGGGACACGCCGCACACGCGGCCGCTGCCTGTCACGCTGACGTCGCCGCAGCCGGCGACGCGTGAGGCGTATGACGCGAAGACGCCGACGTACGTCGGCCCGGCGGGCATCGTCGGCATTCTCATCGATGCGCTCGGGCGCTCGGATGTGACGACGATCGCGCAGTGGGTCGTCATGCCGCAGTACGCGCTGGGCAGCCCGCAGCCGAAGGTGACGTGGACGATGGTGCAGGGGTTGTCGAGACTGCTCGACGTCGCGCTGCCCGAGGGCGATCTCGAGGAGCAGGCGCGGGCCTGGGAGCGTGGCGTCAGCGAACTCGTCGCGCAGGACGGCGACATGACCTCCTACGTCGACACGCTCGAGCACTCGATGGACGTCACCGAACTGCCCGAGGCCTCCGGCGATGCGATCGCCGAACAGTTCGAGCAGTTCCTGCGCCGGCGGGACGGCGACAGCCGCCGCGGGGAGCAGGGCCCTGGGGGCGACACGGTCTGACGGGCCGTCGGAACGGCTGGCGTGAGCGGCATGATCGTGCCGAGTTTCTCGCGACGACGGCAGCAGGGGTCCTCGTCGGATCGTGCTGGTGTTGGCGCGAGCAGTGTGTTCAACCCCAAAGCGGAACGATCGTGTCGCTTCGGGTCGAATCGGCCTAGGACGAGTGCTCTGACGGCACGATCGTTCCGATGAAGGGTGCATGAGCCTGTTCAGGACGTGCGAGCGAGGCGGCGCAGCCTCGGCCTCGGCCAGATGGAGCTTGCCGAACTGGCTAATGTCTCCGAACGCTTCGTCTGCTCGCTCGAGCAGAACAAGGCCACGGTGCGACTCGACAAGCTCACGGCCGTCCTCGACGCGCTGGGTCTGGAGCTGCGTGCTGAACCCCGCGGGGGCGTCGGCGCATGAGCCCGCGCGCAGATCGCGCGCAGACGGCGGCGCTGGGTGCCGCTGAAGACCTCGACGAGATCGGGTTTGACGCCAGGCGTGTGCAGGACCTGAGCCGCGTCACGCGTCATCCGGCCCGGACGATGGCGGCCACCGCAGCGCGGTGACCGCCACCGGTAGCCCAGCGATACACGCTCAACCGCGCTGATGCACCGCGTCGAAGGCCTGGCTGAGGTCGGCGATGAGGTCGGCGGGGTCTTCGAGGCCCACGGACAGGCGCAGCACCGACTGTGACGGCTTCGCGTCCCCCTCCACGGGACGGTGCGTCAGGGCTGCCGGGTGCTGGATGAGCGTGTCGACTCCCCCGAGCGAGACGGCGTGCACGATGAGGCGGCAGGCCGACGTCACGACGGCGGCCGCATCGAAACCGTCGGCCATGCCGAACGCGAGCACCGAACCGGGCCCGGCCATCTGACGGGCCGCGATGCCGTCGACGTCGAACTGCGGCAACCCCGACCACATGACGGCGTCCACCTCGCCGCGCGTCAGCAGCCACTCGGCGACGGCGCGCGCGCCTTCCTGCTGCGCCTTGACCCGAATCGGCAGCGTCTGCAGCCCACGGTGCAACCCGTACGCGTTCGAGGGCGACAACAGCGCCCCCGTGATGGCGCGCACCTGACGCAGCCGCGGCGCCCACGCCTCGTCACACGCGACGACGCCGCCCATGAGGTCGCCGTGACCACCCATGAACTTCGTCGCCGAATGCACGCTCAACGTCGCACCGAGCGCGAGCGGCTGCTGCAGCACGGGCGTGGCGAACGTGTTGTCGACCATGACGGGCACGTCGCCCGCGGCGCGCACGACGCCCACGCCACCCGACGACGCGGTTTCGGTTCGGCCCTCGCCGCGGCGGTGCTCGACGTGCTGGGCCCCGACGTCACGCTGCAGTGCGAAATGTACGACGACGGCGGCGTCCGGTTCGCCGAGGCTCACGGCCTCGAGGCGCGCCACCCGCGAGGAACGGCTGCTGCGCGCACTGCCGGTCGACACGCCGCGCTGCGCGCCGAACGCGCCATCAGCGAACGCCTGACGTTCACCTCGTTCGTCGGGCTCCCCCGCCGCCGACCTCGCGCCGCACTGGGACGCGCTGGCCGCTCAGATGGCCGACGACGTCCCGCTCGGCGGCCTCACCCGCCCCGGCAAGCGTGACGGCGACGCCCGCCGCCGCGAGGACGAGCGTCACGCCGAGGAGGGGTATCTCCTCGTGCGCACCCTCGCCTGGCTCGACGGCCGGCCGGCCGGGTACACGCAGATCCTGCTGGCGAGCGACGCCCCGCAGATGGCGTTGCAGGACGACACGCTCGTCGACCGTTCCCTGCCGTGATGCGGGCGTCGCGGGCACTCAAGGTCGTCAATCTCGAGCACCTGCAGTCACTTCCGCAGGCGAGCGCGACGCAATCGGTCCAGACCTACTGCGCCGAGACGAACACCGCCATCCTCGCGCCCAAAGCCGCGCTGGGCTTTCGACGCGTCGACGTCATGACCGCGCTCGAAGGGCACCCGGAGGCAGCTGCGCTCAGGCGTACCTGATCCGGTCGAGCAGCATCGCGAGCGGCTCGGGCACCTCGTCGGCGCCGAGCGCCGCGGCGAGCACAGCGGCCGCGTTCTCCTTGCGACCGGACGCGGCGCGCGCGAACCGGCGCAGCTGATCCGCGAGCGGTTCGTCGGCCCACGCGGCCTGTGTGCGCAGCGCATCGAACTTGCTGCCGAGACCCGCGCCCTCGATGGCGGCCTTCGCGCGCTCGGCGCCGAGCGCGCGGATCAGTTCCCCCTCGAGGTCGGGTTCGCAGACGAAGAAGCCATAGACGGGCAGGTCGCTCGCGTCGAGCACGGGCAGCCCGTCGTCGGCGAGCGCCTTCTCGGCCGCGCGGGTGTCGGCGGCGTCGCAGAGCCCGACGACGTCGGCGTCGGATCGGATCTGCCGGATCTCGCCGAGGACACGGCCGACGTTCGTCGCGCCCTGCAGGTTGACGAGTTCGACGTTCGGGCTCGCGAGCCCGTCACGCTCCATGAGGGCCGCGACGGCCGCGACGTCGCTCGGGCCTTCGAGCAGGACGAACATCGTCGCGGCGCTGGCCGGGCTGATCGTCGTGGTCACAGCTTGACCCCGAGCAGGGCGTCGACGACGTCGTGGATCTGCTGTGCGGAGCCGACGGCTTCTTCGCCCTCGGCTGCACACCAGGCGTCGATCGCGGCGAGCGCGGCGGGCGTGTCGAGGTCGCTGCGCAGGGCGCGGCGGACCGCTTCGATCGTGGGCGTCGCGTCGACGCCATCCGCCTCGATGGCGCGTCGCCACGTCGCGAGGCGCTCCTTCGCGGCGTCGAGCCGCGCGTCGGTGTACTCCCAGTCGGTGCGGTAGTGCTGGTCGAGCAGGACGAGCCGGATCGCCATCGGGTCGACGCCCTCGCGGCGCAGCACGGACACCTTGACGAGGTTGCCCTTGCTCTTGCTCATCTTCTCGCCGTCGTAGCCGACCATGCCCTGGTGGGCATAGTGGTGCGCGAACGGCGGCTGCCCCGTCAGCGCGTCGGCCTGCACGGCGCTCATCTCGTGGTGCGGGAAGATGAGGTCGGTGCCGCCGCCCTGCAGCGTGAAACCGTTGCCGAGGTGCTCGAGCGCGATCGACGTGCACTCGATGTGCCAGCCAGGTCGGCCGCGTCCGACGCCGGGGCCGCCGTCCCACGCCGGCTCTCCCTCACGCTCGGCGCGCCACAGCAGCGGGTCGAAGACGTCCCGCTTGCCCTCACGCTCTGGGTCGCCGCCGCGGTCGGCGAAGACGGCCATCATCTGCTCACGGTCCCAGTGCGAGACCGAACCGAACGTCGGCTGCTGCGCGAGGTCGAGGTAGACGTCCTTCGCGCCGGCAGCGGCGTTCTCGGCGGCGGGCACGTCGACGGTGTAGGCGAGGCCGCGCTCGAGCAGCCGGGCGACGTTGGCCGAATGCAAGGTCATCGACTCGACGACGCCGACGTAGTGCTGCGGCGGGATGACACCGAGGGCCTCCATGTCGCCGTGGAACAGCTCGATCTCGCTCGTCGCGAGCTCACGCCAGTCGACGTCGTCGCGGGCGGCCCGCTCGAGCAGTGGGTCGTCGACGTCGGTGACGTTCTGCACGTAGGTGACCTGCGCGCCCGCGTCGATCATGACGCGCTGGGCGATGTCGAAGGTGACGTAGGTGGCCGCGTGGCCGAGGTGCGTCGCGTCGTACGGCGTGATGCCGCAGACGTACAGCCCGGCCTGCTCGCCGAGATCGATCGGGACGATCTCACCGGCTGCCGTGTCGAAGAGGCGGACGTCGATGTCGGCTCCAGCCGGGGAGGCGACGGGGTTGAGCGCAGGGCGAGACCAGGATTTCACCGCCTCAGCCTAACGGGTACGACCGACGCCTCCGCCCGGCGGACGCGTCACGGCGAGGCCCTCGTGGGCTCTCACAGCGGCGGCCACGGCAGCGGGTAGCGATCGGACGGCGGCTCTGGAAACACGCCGGCGGTGCGCAGCGCCGCCACGCGCTCGAAGAACGCCTCGACCTCGTCATCGTCGAGGTGTGCGCTGAGCTGCGCGCCGAGCCCGTCTCGCGCGGCCAGGAGCGCCGCGAGGGACGCGTCGTGCGCCGCACTCAACGGTTCACCGGCGAAGCCCCACAGGACGGTGCGCAGCTTGTCGTCGATGTGGAACGTCAGGCCGTGATCGATGGCGTAGAGCTGCATGTCTCCCCCGCCCGATGTGTCCTCGATGAGGTGAGAACCCTTGCGGTCGGCGTTGTTCGTCAGCACGTCCAGCAGCGCGACGTCGCGTAGTGGGTCACCGTCGTGGTGAGCGAGCACGAGGGGGCCCTCGTCGGTGTCGAACGCGGCGATCGCGTGCACGTCGTCAGTCAGCTCGTCCTCGTCGAGCAACGCCACCTGGTGCTGCTCGGCCGGTTCGAGCGGTCCGACCCAGCGCTGCAGGGATCCCTCGCCGAGCTGCGGGTCGACGTGCCACGTCGTCTCCGGAACGCAGCGCATGCCGGCCGCGGCGGCGACGAGGTAGGTCGCGACCTCGCGGTGCGCGAGCGTCTCCGACCGGAAGTCGCGCAACGGTTGCTCACCGCGCACGGGTTTGAACACGGCGCGCTCCCCCGTCGCCGTCATCAACCGCACGACGACGTTGGAGGCGTCGACGAGGCGACCCTCGATCTGCCACTCGAGCTCGCTCAGTTCGGGCGCGCCGAGCTCGAGCGGTCGGGAGGTGACGTCGGGCGTCTCGCTCACCGGCGTCGGTACCCGTTCGCGCGGGGGCAGACGTGGCCGCGCGGGTCGAGCGGTTCGTTGCACAGTGGGCAGGGACGGCGGCCCTGCGCGACGAGCGCGAGCGAACGACGCGTGAACTCGCGCGCGGCGGGCGGGGCGAGCACGACGCGCAGGCCCGTGATGGCGGTGATCGCGGCGCCCTCATCGTCCTCGTCCACCTCGGCGTCGAGGTCGTGGCACTCGAGCGCGAAGACGCGCTCCATCGGATTCCAGCTGACGCTCATGCTGCCGACGCGGAACAGCGGGTCGACGGGCAGTTCGAGCGGGTCGTTGTCGGGTGCGGTGGCCGGCTCGTCGCGGTCGGCGCCGACCTCGTCGAGCAGCTCTTCCAGGCGCTCGGCGAGCAGAGCCACCTGCTGCTTCTCGATGGCGACGCCCTCGACGCGGCGCGCGTCACGCACCTGCAGGTAGAACTCGCGAGAGCCCGGCTCACCGACGGTGCCCGCCACGAAGCGCGCGGGCTGGTTGAACTCGACTACAGACATGTCCGTGAGCCTACTGCGTCGC
This sequence comes from Dermacoccus sp. NHGro5, assembly GCF_017565385.1. Taxonomy (NCBI): domain Bacteria; kingdom Bacillati; phylum Actinomycetota; class Actinomycetes; order Micrococcales; family Dermacoccaceae; genus Dermacoccus; species Dermacoccus sp. NHGro5. Next base: position 66,051 of record NZ_JAGEKQ010000004.1, read on the forward strand.
GCCGGTGGCGCCACCGACGGTGGATTCGGCGCTCGTCGAGCGCGCCAGACCGACGGCCTCGCCGAGGCCACCGGAGGTCACGTTCATCGCGAGGACGAAGGGGCGATTGCCGACGAAGCGGATGACGCTCATCGACGCGGGCGCGAGGACGATGCGCTGGAAGTCGTCGAGGTGCTGACCGAGCGCGTCCGACAGCATCGACTTGATGACGTCCCCGTGGCTGACGACGACGCCCACGCCCGAGCCGCCCTGCTCGTCGCTGCTGCGTTCGTCCAGCTCGCGCGCGAGGGCGCGCACAGCGTCGACGGCGCGTCGCTGCATGGCGAGCATCGACTCGTGCTCGAACTGCGGGCTCGGCGGGAACGTCACCTGCGACGGGTGTTCCTGCACCTGCTTCCACAGCTCCTCGCCGGCGAGGTCGCTGAGCTTACGCCCCGTCCAGGCGCCGTAGCGGCACTCGCCGACGGTGTCGTCGGTCTCGACGGCGACGCCGCTCGCCGCGCGCAGGGCGTCCGCCGTCTCCTGGCAGCGCACGAGCGGCGAGGCGACGATGCGCTCAGGCGTGCAGCAGGCGCTGATCGCCGCGGCGGCGGCGTCGGCCTGGGTGCGCCCCAGCTCGTCGAGATGGACGTCGGGGCTCCAACCGGCGAGGACGCCGGAGGCGTTGGCGCTCGTGCGCCCGTGCCGCAGCAGGATGATGGTGGCCACGCGACCAGGCTACCGGCCCGGCCGTCCATGACCCGTGTCGCGCCACGGCGCGGGCAGCGCGGTAGCGCAGAATACGACGGTGATCATCGACCAGGCCGTCTATCGCGGCGGCAAGCGCATCGACTGCGGCGACCTGCACGCCGGGCTCGCCGATCTGCGCGAGCACGACCACGGCTTCCTGTGGGTCGGGTTGAAGGATCCGACGGCCGGCGAGTTCTCGCTCATCGCCACGGAGCTCGGCCTGCACCCCCTCGCGGTCGAGGACGCTCTCGGCGGTGGGCAACGCCCCAAGTTCGAGGTCTACGACGGCATGGCGTTCCTCGTCATGCGCACGTTGCGCTACATCGAGGCGACGTCCGACGTCGAGACCGGCGAACTCATGGTGTTCGTCGGCGACCGCTTCGTCGTCACCGTCAGGCGCGGTGAGCCGACGCCGCTGGAGACGGTGCGCGCCGCGTTGGAGCACGATCCGAGGCTGCTGGAGAAGGGCCCCGTCGCGGTCATCTACTCGGTCATGGACGCGGTCGTCGACAAGTACCTCGCCATCGACGAGGAGCTGAGCGACGACGTCCTCGCGATCGAGCATCAGGTGTTCACGCCGAGCGTGACGACGGACGTCAGCGACATCTACGAACTGAAGCGCGAACTGCTCGAGGCGCGGTGGGCTGTGCAGCCGCTCATCGAGCCGACGCGGCGCCTCGTCGCGTCGTCGTTCGTCGACGAGGGGTTCGCGCCGTTCTTCCGTGACGTGCTCGATCACCTGCAACTCGTCAGCGAGCACATCGAGACCTACGATCGGTTGCTGTCGGACGTGCTGTCGGCGTACCTGTCGCAGGTCGGCGTGCAGCAGAACAACGACATGCGCAAGATTTCGGCGTGGGTCGCCATCGCGACGGTGCCGACGATGCTCGCCGGCATCTACGGCACGAACTTCCACTCGGTGCCGGAGCTGGAGGCGTCCGTGCACTTCGGCGGCCGCGGCGGTGGGTACGAGTTCTACTACGGGTACTACCTGATGATCGCCGTGCTCGCGACGATCGGCGTGCTGCTGTGGCGCGCGTTCAAGAAGTCTGGATGGTTGTGATGGTGGTTCGCCACATCGGTGACGCGGCGCCGCGGGTGCCGACGCGCGTGCTCAACGGCAGCGGGACGCGTGTCAGCGCGTTCGTGCTCGGCGTTTCCGGGTGGGCCCGCGGCGTGACGGCGGAGAGCGCGCAGGAGATGGCGAGCACCTACCTCGCTGCCGGCGGGCACACGTTCGAGACGAATGACGTCGACGCGGGCGCCGCCGAGGTGCGGCTGCGTGAGGCCCTCGAAGGCCTCCGGCGCGAGGAGTACCAGCTCGTCGCGCGCAACGGCCGTCACGGAGCGCTCCCCTTCGCCCCGGGCCCGGACACCTCCCGCGCCGGCCTCATGGCCGCGCTCGATGCGACGCTGGAGCGTCTCGGCACCGAGCACGTCGACCTGTGGCTCGTCGAGGGTGACGACGGCGTCACCCCGAGCGTCGAGGTCGCCTCGGCACTCGAGTGGGCCGTCACGACGGGCCGGGCGAGCGACGTCGGCCTGAGCGACGTGCCCGCATGGCGCGCGGTCGACGTCAGTCACCTGCTCGCGGCGCGCGGCGTCCACCTCGTCGCGCACGCTGTGGAACATCACCTGCTGCGCGCCGACGCCACGGACGTCGTCGAAGCCGCCGCGGCGCGCGGCTACGGCGTCATCGCGGGCGCCGGGCTCGCGCGCGGCGTGCTGACGGGCAAGTACCGCCACGGCACGCCGGCCGATTCGCGTCGCGCCTCCGGCGATCTCGTGGCGAGCGGAGCCTCACGTGAGACGACGCGCGCCGTCGTCGAATCACTCGCGACGGCGGCCGACGGCCTCGGCGTCCACCCCGCCGAACTGGCCCTCGCCTGGTCGTTGCACGCGCCCGGCATCGACGCCGTCGTCGCGGGGTCTCGCACCGCGGCTCAACTGCGTGTCGCGCTGCGCGCCGGCGAACTGAGTGTGCCGCGCGAGATCGTCGTGGCGCTCGACGAGGTCGCCGGCGCCTGACGGCGGGCGGCCTTGGTCGTCAGAACGCTCGGCCCCCGTGGCCGAGCGTTCGGCCCAATGGGGCGTTCGCCTCAGCCGCGGCCGCGCGCAGAGCGGTGCTTTTCGTCGCCGCTCGTCTCGTCGTCAGCATCGTCGAGGTCATCGTCGTCCTCGTCGTCGAAGTCGTCATCGAAATCGTCGTCGTCGAAGTCATCATCATCGAAATCGTCGTCGTCGAGCAGGACGAGCGGCGTCATCTCGTTGAACGCGTTGAGCAACGCGTCGTCGTAGGTCTCGAACGCGTCGGCCAGGGCGTCGGATGCCGCGATGACGGCGGGGTCGTCGTCACCGCGACGCGCTGAGCACGCCTCGAGGTGACGTTCGAAAGCGAGTGTGAGGGCTTCGAGGGCAGCGCGCGGGTCGGCGTTCATGTGGAAAACGCTACCCCGATCGCGCAAGAATGTGCAGATGGCCGAGTACGAATACCGCACGCTCACGTTCGCGCGTGACGCGAGCCGCAGCGACATCCGCCAGAGCCTCACCGACGAGGCCGAGTACGGGCACTGGGAGCTGGCCCGCACCCGCATCTACCTCGGTGGGGTCCGCCGCATCTGGTTGCGGCGCCGCATCATCCGCATGCGCCCGCAGGACAACGGCGGCTGGCTCTGATCAGCAGTCGGTGAGCAGACGCGCGAGCACCCGCTGCCCGAACTCGAGGCTTTCGACGGGCACGCGTTCGTCGATGCCGTGGAACATCGGCGCGAAGAGCAGATCGGACGGCAGCCGCAACGGTGTGAAGCCGTAGCCGTTGATGCCGAGCTGCTTGAGTGCCTTGTTGTCGGTGCCCGCCGACAGGCAGTAGGGCAGGATCTCGCAGCCCGGGTCCTCGGTGCGCAGCGCGTCCTTCATCCGCTCGACGAGGTGGCCTTCGAACGGCGCGTCGAGCGCGATGTCGCGATGCAGCGTCTCGATCGTCACGTGCTCGCCGGCGAGTTCGGCGATGACGTCCATCAGCTCGTCCTCGTGCCCGGGCAGGAAGCGGCAGTCGACGTTGACTGACGCCGTCTGCGGGATGACGTTGTGCTTGTAGCCGGCGTCGAGCATCGTCGGGTTCGACACGTTCGCGAGGGCCCCCTCGACGAAGGTGCGCGCGCCGGGGATGTGCGCGAGCAGCGCGTCGGTGTCCTCGTCGGTGTAGGTCGTGCCCGTGATGTCGGCGAGACCGTCGAGCAGCTGGCGGACGCTCGCGACGTACTGGCGCGGCCAGACGTGGGCGTCGATGCGGCCGATCGCCGCGGCGAGGCGCGCGATGGCGTTCTCGTCGTTGGGGACGCTGCCGTGGCCGGCGCGGCCGTGGGCGGTGAGGCGGATCCAACGGATGCCCTTCTCCCCCGTCTGCAGCAGGTAGGCGCGCTGGTCGCCGCCGCCCTTCTTCGGCACGGTGACGGAGTAGCCGCCGACCTCGCTGATCGCCTCGGTGGCGCCCTCGAACAGTTCGGGACGGTGGTCGACGGCCCAGTGCGAACCCTTGACGCCGCCGGCCTCCTCATCGGCGAAGAACGCGACGACGAGGTCGCGCGGCGGAGTGACGCCGCGGCGGGCGAAGTCGCGGACGGTCGCGAGGATCATCGCGTCCATGTCCTTCATGTCGACGGCGCCGCGGCCCCAGACGCAGCCGTCCTCGACGTCGGCGGCGAACGGGTCGTGCGACCAATCGGCGGCGTCGGCTGGCACGACGTCGAGGTGGCCGTGGACGACGAGCGCGCCGCGTTCGCGGTCGGCCCCCGGGATGCGGACGACGACGTTCGCGCGCCCCGGCTCGCTCTCGAACAGTTCGGGTTCGAGGCCGACCTCCTGTAGCTGGCCCACGACGTACTCGGCCGCCTCACGCTCGCCGGGGCCCTCGGTGCCCGGGCCGTAGTTGCTCGTGTCGATGCGGATCAGATCGCGGCAGATGCGCAGGACGTCGGATTCGGAGGAGGTCTGAGAAGCCATGGCTCCACCTTTTCATTCCTGCGTGGGCAGCACGCAAGAACGCCCCGGTGGTATCTCACCGGGGCGTTCTCGTGAAGTGTGTCCGAGGGGGGACTTGAACCCCCACGTCCGATAAAGGACACTAGCACCTCAAGCTAGCGCGTCTGCCATTCCGCCACCCGGACAGGTGGTGTTTTCCGGCCGCTTTCGCGCCCTTCCAACGAGGAAAAACATTACCAGGCGTTCGCTTGGAGTGCACATCGGCTCGGCTCAGGCGTGGCCCGTCGGCTGCTCGCCGTCCTGCTCGGGGCGGTGCGGCAGACGGATCTGACGCTGCGGCTGCTGCTGGGTCTCGCGCGGAGCGTCGACCGGCTCGGGCTGCAGACCGGCGTCGGACCCGCTGGCGGGCCTCGTCTGCGCGCCGCGCGGCGCCTGCGGCATCGCCGATGCGCCGAGGGCGGGCACACCGTCGTCAGCGCCGGAAGGGTGCTGCGGGCGGGACGTCGAATCCTCCGCCTCGTTCGTTGCCTGGTCGACCTGGCCACGCGCGTTGGCGAGCGCGACCTGAGGGTCCTCGAGCTTCGTGTCGGCGAACGCGTTGTCGTCGTTCGTGCCGGGGTCGACCCATTCCTCGTCATCGTTGTCGCCCGGACGCCCGGCGTCGCCGCCGAGAGCGCTCGAGATGCCGCGCAGCGCGTCGGTGACCTCCGAGGGGATGACCCACATCTTGTTCGAATCGCCCTGCGCTAGCTGCGGCAGCGTCTGCAGGTACTGGTAGGCGAGCAGACGCTGCGTCGGCTTGCCGCGGTGGATGGCGTCGAACACCTGCTGGATGGCGCGCGCCTCACCCTGGGCCTTGAGGACGGCGGCCTGCGCCTCACCCTCGGCGCGCAGGATCTGGCTCTGCTTCTCACCCTCGGCCGTGAGGATCTGGCTCTGCTTGAAACCCTCGGCGTTCAGGATGGCTGCGCGGCGGTCACGCTCGGCGCGCATCTGCTTCTCCATCGAATCCTGCACCGACGCCGGCGGGTCGATCGCCTTGAGCTCCACACGATTCACGCGGATGCCCCAGCGGCCCGTCGCCTCGTCGAGCACGCCGCGCAGCTGCCCGTTGATCTGGTCACGCGAGGTGAGCGTCTGCTCGAGGTCGAGCGAACCGATGACGTTGCGCAGCGTCGTCACCGTCAGCTGCTCGATACCCTGGATGAAGTTCTCGATCTCGTAGACGGCCGACTTCGGATCCGTCACCGAGTAGTAGATGACGGTGTCGATGCTGACGACGAGGTTGTCGCTCGTGATGACGGGCTGCGGCGGGAACGTGACGACCTGCTCACGCAGATCGATGTTCGCGCGCACCCGGTCGATGAACGGCACGAGGATGTGCAGACCGTCCGTCAGCGTGCGGTTGTACGAGCCGAGACGCTCGACGATCTGAGCCGTCTGCTGCGGCACGATGCGGATCGTGCGCATGACGACGACGACCGCGAAGACCAGCAGCAGGATGACGACGATGAGTCCTGGGGACATGTTCCCTCCCTGTGGCCGGGCGAACCCGGCGTGATGCGCGGACGCTGGCGGGAGTGCTCGCTCAGCGCCGCTCGGTGGTGGTGGGGTCGACGAGCAGAGTCGCGCCCTGCAGGTCGATGACGTGGACGGGCGAACCGAGGGGCAGCGTCGTGCGCACGTCGGTGCGCGCGCTCCACAGGTCGCCGTGCACCTTGACGAGGCCCTGCGACTCGGAGACCGGCTCGACGACGAACCCCGTCTGACCGACGACCGAACGCGGCCCGATGTCGGTGTTGTCGCGCGTCGGGCGCAGACGGCGACGCAGCATCGGGCGCAGCGTGAACAACAACCCGACGGCGACGGCCACCGCGATCGGCGCACTGATGACGAAGTCCGCACCGAAGTACGACGCGATCGCGCCCGCGAGCGCGCCGAGCGCGAGCATGATGAACACGAAGTCGACCGTGACAGCCTCGACGGCGGCCATCGCGAGGGCGACGCCCAGCCACATCAGCCATGCACTGTTGTTCATGCTCGGTCCAGCTCCCCGCTTCGACGACTTCGTACCTGCAATCTACGTGGAACGCTCGTCCGGTTCGACCCGAGAACCTAACGATTACCTCACGGCGACGCGGCAGCGGCGTCGTCCCAGGCCGGCGGTTCGCCGGGCGTCAGCGCCGGATCGTCCACGGCGAAGGTACGCACCGGACCCTTCGGGGTGAGCGGGCCCTCGAACCGGACGGTGACGCGGCCACGCCCTGAACCCCACACCCAACCCGCGCCGAACTCGTCGTGATGCACGTCCATGCCGGGGCGCCACGACGGCGTCGTGCCGGGGCTGAAACGCGTCGTCAACTCCTGAGGCAGGGTCGACGGCGCCTCGTCGGCGTCGGGGTCAGCGTCGTCGCTGCTGGGGGTGGCGGCTGTCGACGACTCACCGACAGCCTCGGGAAAGGCCGGCGTGTCGACGGGAGCCTCGAGTTCGAACAGCCCCGACTGCGCGTGCGTGACGAAACCGCTGACGCCCACACCGATGAGACGCACACCCTGCGCGAGGTCGAGCCCGTCGAGCAGGCGCTGAGCCGTGCGGGCGATGACGTCGGCGTCACGGCTCGGGGTCGGTGATGTCGAGCTGCGCGTCAACGAACTGAAGTCAGGAAGGCGCACCTTGAGGTGCACGGTGCGCCCGAAGACTCCGGCCTTCTCGCAGCGAGCGGAGACGGCCTGCGCGATGCGCTCGATCTCGCGGCGCAGCACGGCGCGATCGTGGACGTCGCGTTCGAACGTCTCCTCGTGCGAGACGCTCTTCGCCTCGCGGGTGAGGGTGAGGTCCCGATCGTCGCGGGCGCGCGCCAGTTCGTGGAGGGAATGCCCGTGACGCTCACCGAAGATGCTGACGAGATCGACGTGCGTCATCGCGCGCAGCTGTTCGACCGTCTCGACACCGAAGGTGCGCAGCCGCGCCGCAGTCGCCGGGCCGACGCCGCTGATCGCGCGCACCGACATCGGCGCGAGGAACTCGAGCTCGCTGCCCGGTTCGACGACGGTGATGCCCGCCGGCTTGTTCAGGTCGGAGCCGATCTTCGCGAGCATCTTCGACGACGCCGCCCCCGCGCTGACGCTCAAACCGCCCGTTGCGTCGGCGACGTCACGGCGTAGGGTCTCGAGCACCTCGCGCACGTGCGCGGTGCTCGAGACCTCGAGGTCGGCGCCGCGCAGGTCGACGTACGCCTCATCGATCGAGACCTGCTCGACGAGCGGCGACAGCTCGCGCAGCACGGCCATGACGGCGAGCGACGACGCGCGGTACGCCTCGAACCGTGGCGAGAGGAACGCCGTGCCGGCCGGGCAGATGGCCCGTGCCTCGGCGGTGCTCATCGCACTGCGGGCGCCGAACGCTCGCGCCTCGTACGACGCCGTCGAGACGACGCCGCGCAGGCCGGTACCACCGACGATGACGGGGCGTCCACGTAGGCTCGGCTTGTCGCGCTGCTCGACCGAGGCGAAGAACGCGTCGAGGTCGACGTGGACGATGCTGGCGTCGTCTCTCACACCAGGTCGATGACCACCTTGACGTCGCCGTCGCGGCGCTCGAAGGCCTCGGCGAACTTCTCGAGCGGCACGCGTCGCGTGATGAGTCGCTCCAGCCAGGCGTTGTCGGCCTTCGCGAGCACCTCGGCCGCGCCCTGGTAGTGACGCAGGTTCGCGTTGACCGAGCCGACGACGACTCCGTTGTCGAGCACGAGGTCGCGGTTGATGTGGCCCAGGTCGACCTCTTGCTCCTTCGGCGCGGAGATGCCCGTCAGGCACACGATGCCGTAGGGCACGTTGTTGGCGAGCACGCCCGAGATGACGGGCACCGCGCCGGTGGCCTCGATGACGACGTCGGGGGCGATCTGCTGCATCTGTTCCACGACGTCGCCCGTGACGTAGGTGGCGCCGAGGTCGCGCACGAGCTCGGGCTTGAGACCGTCGGTGGGCCGGTCGAGGACGTAGACGTCGAGGCCCTTCTGGGCGCCGATGAGCGCGCCGAGCAGACCGATCGGCCCGGCACCGGTGACGAGTACCTTCTTCGGCGCGAACGTCGCGCGGGCGCCGATGCGCTCGACCTGCTTCCAGGCCTTCGTCACGACGGTCGTCGGCTCGAGCAGCACGCCGACCTTCTCCAGCGACGGGTCGAGCTTGACGGCGTGGTCGGCGGGGATGCTCCAGCGCTGCGAACCGAACCCGTGGATCTGCTTGATGCCGTGCTCGGTGTACTCGCCGTTGCGGCACATGTCCCACTCCCCCGCGGCGCACGCGACGCACGGCACGGTGTCGGGCATGCGGACGATGCCGACGACGAGGTCGCCCTCGGCGAAGTCGGAGCCCTCGGGAGCCTGCAGGACGCGCCCGAGCGACTCGTGGCCGAGGACGAGGCGCTCGGCGCCCTCGGGCGCCCAGCCGTAGGCACCGTCGGCGATCTCGTGGTCGGTGCCGCACACGCCGAGGGCGATGCCCTCGACGAGCAGGTCGCCGGGCCCGGGCGTCGGGTCGGGCATGTCGGTGACGGCGAGGGAATCCTTGCTCAGGGGCAGGACGGTGAGTGCGCGCATGACTCCAACTCTAGGCCCCGGGCAGGAGGTCATCCGACGCTTCGGTGGACCAGCAGCGGCAGGACGCAGACGGCGCCCGCCTCGCGTAGCGCGGCCGCGGCGACGGTGGGCTCCCACGTCGTCGACGAGGTGTCGACGACGAGCAGGACGCTCGCTCCCGCGACCTGCGGAGCGCTCCCGGCGAGGGCTTCGCGCCACGCGGTCGCCACCTCGGCGCCCGAGGCATCGCCGACGTTGGGCGGCACGACGTTCCACGTCGTGTGCGGCAGCTTGCCCGCGGCGCCGAGGTGCGCGGCCAGCGACTCGACCCGGGCGGTGCTGACCTCGCCCGAGCCGACCCGCGTCGGCAGCGCGACGATGCATGAGGGGCGCTGGCGCCACGTCTTCGACCAGGCCGCGAGCACGCGCACCGCGGATTCCTGCAGCGCCTGCGACGCCTCCTGCGTGCCCTGGGCGCGCCGATCCTCTCGCCGCTCGTCCTCCCACTCGGCTGCGTCGGCGTGGATGAGCACCCGCCCGGGGTCGGCGGCGAGGTTCGCGGGGATGCGCCCGCGGGTGCCGAACGCGCCACCGGGCCACATCTTGCGCGGTTCGAGGGTGATGGTCTCGGCGCGCAGCACCGCCGCGATGCGTTCGAGCGTCGCGGGGTCGATGTCCGTCGTCAGCGGCTCGGGCAGGTGGCCCAGGCAGACCGAGCACTGGCCGCAGTCGGCGGCCTCGGGGTCGTCGAGGGCCGTGCGCAGAAGCTTCATGAGGCACTGGGCGCCGGCGATGTAGCGGCGCATGATGTCGGCCTCGCGCTCCCGCGTCGCGATGACGCCCGCGTAGTGCTCCTCGTCGAAGCTCCACTCGACGCCGGTGGCGCGCCAGCCGTCGGGGGTGCGCTCGACGACGCCGTCGACGGCGAGTTGCTTGAGCAGCAGCTCGACCCGGTTGCGTCGCAGGCCCGTCTCCGCGTCGAGGGCCACGACGCTCATCGGCTCGGCCGCGGCCTGCAGTGCGGTCAGGAGCGTCGCGACCTGCTCCTTCTTCGGGATCGTCGCCGTCGCGAAGTACTCCCAGATGTTCTCGTCGCCCGCGGCGGGCAGCAGCGCGACGACGGCCGAGTCGATGGCACGGCCCGCACGCCCGATGTGCTGGTAGTACGACACCGGTGACGCCGGCGCGCCGAGGTGGACGACGAAACCGAGGTCGGGCTTGTCGTAGCCCATCCCGAGCGCTGACGTCGCGATGAGCGCCTTGACACGGTTGTGGCGCAGATCGTCCTCGAGCTGTTCTCGCTGAGCGGCCTCGAGCTGACCGGTGTACGCAGCGACAGGCAGCTCATCACCGTGCGCGGCCGTCACAGCCGCCGCGAGACGTTCGGCGTCCGCGACCGTCAGGGTGTAGACGATGCCACTGCCCGGCAGTGACGCGAGATGGTCGACGACCCACGCGTAGCGCTGCAACGCCGTCATCTCCGGCAGCACCGCGAGGTGCAGCGACGAGCGGGCGAGCGGCCCCCGCAGCACGAGGGAGGCCTCCCCCAGCTGCTGCGCCAGATCCTCGGTGACGCGCTCGTTGGCCGTCGCCGTCGTCGCGAGCACGGGTGTCGCCGGGTTGAGCGTCGTCAGGACGTCGGCGACGCGGCGATAGTCGGGGCGGAAGTCGTGCCCCCAGTCGGACAGGGCGTGCGCCTCGTCGATGACGAGCAGCCCCAGATCACCCGCGAGCGAACGCATGACGCGTTCACCGAACGTCGGGTTCGCGAGGCGCTCTGGCGAGACGAGCAGCACGTCGAGCTGCCCGGCCGTCACGGCCTGCTCGATGGCGCCCCAGGCGTCGAGGTTGCCGGAATGTATCGCAGCGGCCCGCAGCCCCGCACGCTCGGCGGCGGCCACCTGGTCGCGCATGAGGCTGAGCAGTGGTGAGACGACCAGCGTCGGCCCCGCGCCGCGGCTGCGGGCGATCGCCGTTGCCACCCAGTAGACGGCCGACTTGCCCCACCCTGTCGCCTGGACGACGACGACGCGCGCGCCGGGCCGACCGAGCGCCTCGACCGCGACACGTTGATCGTCGCGCAGGCGAGCGTCCGGCCCGGCCAGGGCGCGCAGCACGGAGGAGGCGACGGTGTCGAAGCCGGTGTCCTGTTCAGCGTTCATGGGACGAACTGTGGCACGAGACACCGACAACCCCGGAACGACGCGGATTCAGGCCTTAGACGAGGACGCCGCCGCAGCCTTCTCGGCACGCTTGCGACGCCGCTCGGCGGCGATGCGGGCGTCGTCGGCCTCGGCCTCCTCGAGCGTCGGCGCGGTGCCACCCATGGAGGCGGGCAGGAACTCGAGGTCGGCGCCGCTCAGCGTCGGGTAATTCGCGCGTGCCGCGTCGAGCAGCTTCTGCATCGCGTCCTTGACGCGCTGCGTGTTCTCCTCGGGGCTGAGCGTCTCGTCGTACGTCATCGGCTCACCGACGGCGACGGTGATCGGCGTGTTCGTGCGCCCGAGACGCTTCGGCTTGCCCTTCGTCCACACACGCTGCGAACCCCACAGGATCATCGGCACGATCGGCACCCCGGCCTCCTGCGCCATGCGCACGCCGCCGGTCTTGAAGGACTTGAGCTCGAATGAGCGGGAGATCGTCTCCTCCGGGAAGATGCCGACGAGCTCGCCGCGCTTCAGGGCAGCGACGGCGTCGCGGTAGCTCTGCGCGCCGTTGCCGCGCTCGACGGCGATGTGCTTCATGCCGCGCATGAGCGGGCCCGAGATCTTGTGGTCGAAGACCTCCTTCTTCGCCATGAATCGGATGACGCGGCGCTGCTTGATCGCCGGGAAGCCCGCGTACGTGAAGTCCATGTACGACAAGTGGTTCATCATGACGACGGCGCCACCGGTGCGCGGCAGGTTCTCGGAGCCGACGAGGGTGAACTTGAGCCCCTGCGCGGCGAAGAGGCTGCGCGCAATGGCGAGAACGGGAGGGTAGACGAGTTCCATGTCCACCAGCCTAATCCCGCTAGGCTGACGCGGTGCTGCAACAGATCGAGGCGACGCGCTTCGTCGTCCCCCTGCGTGAGGGCGGCTCGCTGCCCGGCGTCGTCGAGGGTTCCGACCTCGGCACGTGGGTCGTCAAGTTCCGCGGAGCCGGCCAGGGGCTCAAGGTGCTCGTCGCCGAGGTCGTCGTCGGCGAACTCGCCCGTGCGCTCGGCCTGCGGGTGCCCGAGCTCGAGCTCGTCGAGCTGCCGGAGGCCATCGCGAAGTACGAGGCCGACGAGGAGGTGCAAGATCTGCTGACGGCGAGCGTCGGGCTCAACCTCGGCGTCGACCTGCTGCCGGGCGCCTTCGCCTATGACGGCTCCATCCCGCCGCCCGCCGACGAGGCCGCCACGATCCTGTGGCTCGATGCGTTCACCGCGAACATCGACCGCACCCCGCACAACCCGAACCTCGTGCGCTGGCACGGGCAGACGTGGTGCATCGACCACGGTGCGGCGCTGTACTTCCACTACTCGTGGCCGTCGAAGGGCTCCCACCCGGAGCGTTTCGCGGCGCAGCGCTTCGATCTGGGCTCCCACATCATGGCCGGGGTGGTCGACCCCTCGCCCGCGGCCGCAGCGGCCGCACACGAGCGTCTTGCTGCGCTCGTCACCCCTGGCCTGTTGCGCGAGATCCTGACGCTCGTGCCCGACGAATGGCTCGAGACGAGTGAGTCGATGCCGCACGCCGACGACGTGCGCGCCGCCTACGTCGAGAACCTGCTCGCGCGCCTCGCCGCCCCGCAAGCATGGTCGCCGGCGTTCGCGGGTGAGATGCGATGAGCGTCGGCTACCAGTACGTCGTGCTGCGTCTCGTGCCGTCGATCGAGCGCGAGGAGTTCCTCAACGTCGGCGTCGCGCTCTACGCGCAGATGGCCGATTTCCTCGACGCCCGTTTCCACCTCGACGCGACCCGCCTCGCCGCGTTCGCTCCGACGCTCGCCGCCGGAGACGTCGAGCAGTCGCTCGCCTCGCTGTGCGCCGATGTGCGCGGCGAGCCGTGCCCCGGGCGCCCTGACCTGCCGAAGCTGGGGCAACGCTTCGGCTGGATCAGCGCGCCGCGTTCGACGATCGTCCAGCCGGGCCCGATGCACGGCGGGGTCAGCAACGACCCGGGCGCCACCCTCGAACGTCTCGTCGACCGGCTCGTGCGCTGAGCTGGCTCAGGCCCATACCCGCTCAATCCTGGGGCGTGGTCGGTAGGGTCGAACCATGAGCATCGAACGAACCACTGCGCCCGACCCCTACGATCACCTGCCGGTGTTCCCGGCCCTCACCGTCACGAGCACGAGCTTCAGCGACGGTGGCGACCTCGCCGAGACGCATGTCTACGACGGCTGGGGCGTGAACGGGCAGAACGTCTCGCCGCAGCTGTCGTGGAGCGGTGCGCCGGAGACGACGACGTCGTACGTCGTCACCTGCTTCGACCCGGACGCGCCGACCCCGTCGGGCTTCTGGCACTGGGCGATCGCAGGCATCCCGGCGGACATCACCGAACTCGCCGAGGGCGCCGGATCGGGTGACGCCACGTTGCCCGAGGGCGCCTTCCACGTCGCCGGTGATGGCGGCGTCAAGGGCTGGATGGGGCCGTGCCCGCCCGAGGGTGACGGCAAGCACCGATACATGTTCGCGGTCCACGCGATCGAGGGTGATCCTCTCGCGATCGACGACTCGGTCACGCCCGCCGTCCTCAGCTTCAACGCCGTCTTCCAGACCGTCGCACGCGGCGTCACGACGGGCTTGTACGGTCACTGATCGTCCCGGCCACTGATCTCAGCGGCTGCCAGCCGACACAGCACGAGGCCCCGATGACCACGAGTGGATGCTCGTCGACGTCGGGGCCTCGGCGCGCCCCGTCACACGCGTAGCGTGTACATCGCGACGGCGCTGGCGGCCGCGACGTTGAGCGAGTCGACGCCACCTGCCATCGGGATGCGGACCGTGACGTCGCACGCGGCGACCGTTCGCGTTCCGAGGCCGTGGCCCTCGGTGCCCATGACGAGCGCGAGGCGTTCCGGCTCACGCGCCGCGAGTTCGTCGAGCGTCACGGAATCGTCAGCCAGCGCCATCGCGGCGACCGTCCAGCCGGCCTCCTGAAGTCGCGTCACCGAGCCGGGCCACGGGTCGATGCGCGTCCACGGCACCTGGAACACGGTGCCCATCGACACGCGTACCGAGCGGCGGTACAGCGGATCTGCGCAGCGGGGGGTGACGAGGACGGCGTCGACGCCGAGCGCCGCGGCCGATCGGAAGATGGCACCGACGTTCGTGTGATCGACGATGTCCTCGAGCACGACGACGCGCCGCGCGTCACGCAGCAGTTCTTCGGGCGAGGCCAGCGCGGGGCGGTTCATCGACGCGAGAGCCCCGCGGTGCAGATGGAAACCCGTCATCGACTCGATGACGTCGGCCTCTCCCACGTACACGGGGACGTCGGCGGCCTCGGCGTCCGCGACGATGTCGGCGAGGTCGTCGAGCCAGCGCTCACCCATGAGGAAGCTGCGGGGACGGTCGCCGCGCGCGAGGGCGCGGCGGATGACCTTCTCGCTCTCGGCGATGTAGAGGCCGCGCTCGGTTTCGAGCTTCTTGCGCAGCGCGACGTCGGTGAGGCGGAAGTAGTCGGCGACACGGTCGTCGTCGGGTGAGGTGATGCGGATCGGCACCGGCGATCAGGCCTGCGCGGCGCGGGCGCTCCAGCGCTCACCGTGACGATCGAGCTCGAGCGCGAGACCGAACGTCTCCGAGAGGTTCTCGGCCGTCAGTGTCGACTCGATCGGTCCGGCGGCGACGACGCGGCCCTCGCGCAGCATGAGGATGTCGGTGAAGCCCGGCGGGATCTCCTCGACGTGGTGGGTGACGAGCACGAGCGCCGGTGCGTCGACGTCCTCGGCGAGCGCGGTGAGGCGTTGCACGAGGTCTTCGCGGGCACCGAGGTCGAGCCCGGCGGCGGGCTCGTCGAGCAGCATGAGCTCGGGGTCGGTCATGAGGGCGCGGGCGATGAGGACGCGCTTGCGCTCCCCCTCGCTCAGCGTGCCGAAGCGACGCTCGGCGAGGTGCGCGGCGCCGAGTTCGTCGAGCAGTTCGCGTGCGCGTTCGTGGTCGAAGCTGTCGTACTTCTCGCGCCAGCGTCCCACCATGCCGTAGCTCGCGGTGACGACGACGTCGGAGACCTTCTCACCGGCGGGGATGCGCTCGGCGAGCGCCGCCGTCGCGAGGCCGATGCGGGGGCGCAGCTCGAACACGTCGACGGCGCCGAGCACTTCGCCGAGGATGCCGGCGACGCCCGTCGAGGGGTGCATGCGACCGGCGGCGACGTTGAGCAGTGTCGACTTGCCGGCGCCGTTGGGGCCGACGACGACCCAGCGCTCGCCTTCCTCCACCTCCCACGAGACGTCGTCGAGCAGCTTCTGCGCGCCGCGCGTGACACCGATCCCGGAGAAGGACAACACATCGCTCATACCCGTGACCCTACTGACTCGACGGGGTCGAATGCCACGCGACACGGCACGGATGACGTCGTGGACGCGTCCGGCGCCCAGCCGACACGGGTGTAAGCTATAACTTGTATCTATGTTGCGTCGAACGCCTGCAAGCGCGGGCAGCACATCGACCACCCGAACAAGGAGCGAGCATGAGCGAGCCGAAGATCTCCGCGGCCGACGCGGTCTACCGCGAGGTGAAGGGTCGCATCCTCGACGGCTCGATCGCCGGTGGCGCCCTCATCAGCGAGGGTGAGATCTCGGAGCTGCTCGACGTCTCCCGCACCCCCGTGCGCGAGGCGTTCGTCCGGCTGCAGGCCGAGGGGTGGATGACGCTGTACCCCAAGCGCGGCGCACTCGTGCGCGCCGTCGAACCGCGCGAGGTGCGTGACGTCGTCGAGGCGCGCATCGCGGTGGAGTCTCGTGCGGCGCGCAGCGTCGTCGAGGCGCAGGAGCACCGCGACGTCGCCATCGATCTCGGCGAGATCCTGCGCCGTCAGCGCCAGAGCCTCGAAACCGGCGACCACGACGACTTCACCGAGACCGACTGCGTGTTCCACACCCACCTCGTCGCGGCCGGTGGCAACGCCATCCTCACCGAGTTCTACGAGCGTCTCGGGGAACGTCAGCGCCGGATGGCCGCGCGCATCCTGTGGAAGGACGACCGCCGATGCCGCGACGTCCTCACCGCCCACGCCCGTCTCGTCGACCTCGTCGCCGCGGGCGACGCGACCGGTTTCGAGCAGGAGCTGACGGCGCACCTGCACCACTCCTACGACGGACTGCTCCCCTGAGCCTTCCGTCCGCCCTAATTAACCCCACTCACCCACACCCGACGAAAGGCCCCCGCGTGTCACTCGACACCCCGACCCGCACCACCAGCCACGAACGCGTCACGACGAGCGTCGACTCCCCCGAGCGCGCCCGCGCCGGGGGCACGCGGGCCGCCTGGCTGCCGGTCGGGGCGGCGATGTTCACCGTCGCGTGGGGTGGCAACCAGTTCACGCCGCTGCTCGGGCTCTACCGTGACATCGACGCGCTCTCGACGGGCGCCGTCGACCTGCTGCTCGGTGCGTACGTCCTCGGCATCATGCCCGCGCTGCTGCTCGGCGGGCCCGCCTCGGACCGCTGGGGCCGTCGCCCGCTCATGCTGCCCGCGCCGATCCTCGCGATCATCGCGTCGGTGCTGCTCGCCGTCGGCTCCGGCTCGCCGGCCGTGCTCTTCGTCGGCCGCATCTTCTCCGGCCTGGCGCTCGGGCTCGCCATGGTTGTCGGCGGCTCCTGGATCAAAGAACTGTCGAGCCCCCCGTTCGACGCCGAGGCCGACGCCGCCGCGGGCGCGCGTCGCGCCTCCATCAGCCTGACGGCCGGATTCGCGCTCGGCGCCG
Source organism: Dermacoccus sp. NHGro5 (assembly GCF_017565385.1). NCBI lineage: Bacteria > Bacillati > Actinomycetota > Actinomycetes > Micrococcales > Dermacoccaceae > Dermacoccus > Dermacoccus sp. NHGro5. Next base: position 83,239 of record NZ_JAGEKQ010000004.1, read on the forward strand.
CCACCGCAGCGGCGCTTGCCCAGTTCGCGCCGCTGCCCGCGGAGCTGTGCTACCTCGTCCACCTCGTCATCACGGCGGCGAGCTTCGTGCTCCTGACGCGCGCCCCCGAGACGCATGCCGCCCAAGAGATGCCGGGACGCTTCCTCGACGATCTGCGCGTGCCCGCTGCGGGTCACCGTCGCTTCCTGTTCGTCGTCCTGCCGATGGCGCCGTGGGTGTTCGGCTGCGCCGGGTGCGCCTATGCCGTGCTGCCCGCCGTCATGGGTGATCGCACCGGCTCGTTCGGCATCGCCTTCTCGGGCCTGCTGTGCCTCGTCGCGCTCGGCTGCGGGCTGTTCATCCAGCAGGTCGGCAAGCGCTTCGACGACGTCAGCTCCGCGCGCGCCATCATCATCGCCCTGACGATGACGCTGCCCGGCCTCGGCATCGCCGCACTTGCAGCGCACCTCGTCAGCCCGTGGCTCGCGCTCGTCGCGGCCGCCGTCCTCGGTCTCGCCTACGGCATGCTGCTCGTCTCCGGTCTGCAGGAGGTGCAGCGCATCGCCGGTCCCGAGGACCTCGCGGGACTGACGGCTGTCTACTATTCGATCACCTACCTCGGCTTCTTCGTGCCCGCCGCGCTCGCCGTCGTCAGCCACTGGCTGAGCTACCCCGTGATGTTCGTCGGTGGCGTCGTGCTCGCCGCGCTGAGCCTCGGCGTCGTCCTGATGTTCTCGCGCAAGCACCTTCCGTCGGCTCTGGCGCACTGACCCGTCGCCACTAGGCTGGGCGATCGTGTACGAACTGCCTGCCTCCGTGCGCCTGGCCCTGTGGGCCACGCACGCCATCGCCGCCGATTGCCCGCTCAGCGAGGCGATCGGCGCCGCGCTGCCCGACGTCGACGCCGTCGAGGGTGGCCTGCCGCGCCTCGAACTGTGGCGTGACCTCGGCGAACGCATCGTCTGCGTCGACCTGCCCCGCCCGGGCGTCCACGGCGGGTTGCTGCCGCCCGGCGGACCCGCGACGCAGGCTGCGATCGAAGCCGGAGAATGCCTGTTCGTGCCGTCGCTCGGCGGGGTACTCGTGCCGCGGCTGGAGTATTACGGGCCGGCCGGCGACGAGGGCCTCAAGCTCACGCTCGAACCGCACGACAGCGACCCGGTTCCGATCCACCGCCTCGAGGCACTCGCCCTGGCCGACATCGACCGACGCTTCCGCGAGGCGTTGCTGGCGCACGTCGGGGTGCTCGAATCCCTGCACATCGCACCGTTCCTCGGCTCCTCGGCCCGCGAGCGCGTCGACGAACGCCTCGACGGCGCGCGCTGGGCGTTGCCACCGGGTCTGCACCCGCGGGCGATGCGCATCATCACGACGGCCGGCCTCGTCGTCGCCGCCCTCGACGAGGCACTGACGACGAGCGGCGGCCTCGACGCGGGTAGCGTCGCAACGCGCGAGCGCACGCTGCGCTCCCTGCTCGACGAGGCCGAACTCGCTCTCGCACAGGCCGCGACGGCGGCTGCCGTCGGCCTCGCACACGACGCTGCCCGCCCTCGATGAGGACGGGCAGCGTTGATCGCGCGTTGCGGTGTGCTCAGAGCGGAGTGTCTCCGGCAATGACGTATCAGGCCGTACGGGAGCCTTCGAGCACCGTCGCGTAGACCTGCTGGGTGCGCTCGGCGATCGCGTCCCACCCGAAGTGCTCGACGGCGCGCTGACGCCCGGCTCGACCCCGTCGGCGGGCCTCTTCGACGTCGGAGGTCGCCTCGGTGAGGGCGCGGGCCAGATCGGCGACGAACGTATCGGGGTCGACGGGCGTACCCGTTCCGTCATTCACCTGCTCGATCGGCACGAGCCAGCCCGTCTCGCCGTCGACGACGACCTCGGGGATGCCGCCCGTCGCGGTCGCGACGACGGCCGCTTCGCACGCCATCGCCTCGAGGTTCACGATGCCGAGGGGTTCGTACACCGACGGGCAGACGAACGTCGTGGCCTGCGACAGCAACGCGACGACCTCCTCGCGCGGCAGCATGTCGGGAATCCACACGACGCCGTCGCGCTCGGCGCGCAGCTGGTCGATGAGGCCCTCGACCTCGGCGAGGATCTCAGGGGTGTCGGGCGCGCCCGCGCAGAACACGAGCTGCACGTTCGCAGGCACCTGACGCATCGCACGCAGCAGGAACGGCACCCCCTTCTGACGTGTGATGCGCCCGACGAACACGATGCTGGGGCGCTCGGGGTCGACCCCATGACGGCGCGCGATCTCGAGGGCGGCGTCGCTGTGGTCGGGCGCCCAGGCCTGTGCGTCGATGCCGTTGTGGACGACATGGACCTTCGCCGGGTCGAGCTGCGGGTAGCTCGCGAGGACGTCCCTGCGCATGCCCTCGGAGACGGCGATGACGGCGGCCGCGCCCTCGTAGGCGGTGCGTTCGATGAAGGAGGAGATCGCGTAGCCGCCGCCGAGCTGTTCGGCCTTCCATGGCCGCATCGGCTCGAGGCTGTGCGCGCTCACGACGTGCGGGATGCCGTGGAGCATCGAGGCGAGGTGGCCGGCGAAGTTGGCGTACCAGGTGTGCGAGTGCACGACGTCAGCGCCGGCGACGGCGGGCACCATCGTCAGGTCGACGCCGAGGGTCTTGAGGGCGCCGTTCGCGTCGGCGAGTTCGGGAAGGTCGGGAAAGCCCTGCGTGCCCGGCTCGTCGATCGGTTCGCCGAATGCGCGGACCTGGGTGTCGATTCCGCTGCTGCGCAGCGCCTTGACGAGCTCGGCCACGTGCACGCCGGCCCCGCCGTAGATGTTGGGCGGATATTCCTTGGTCAGGATGTCGACTCTCACCCCATGAACGTTATCCGCGCCGGGGGGTGTGAGGGAAGCCACGTCGGGGCATATTGTCGTCACATGCCAAACCGTGGAGGCCCCAAGATTCTCGCCATCGTCCTCGCCGGCGGCGAGGGCAAACGTCTCATGCCGCTGACGGCGGACCGGGCCAAGCCCGCCGTGCCGTTCGGTGGCATCTACCGCCTCATCGACTTCGCGCTGAGCAACCTCGTCAACTCCAACTACCTGCACATCGTCGTGCTGACGCAGTACAAGTCGCACAGCCTCGATCGTCACGTCACCACGACGTGGCGCATGAGCTCCCTGCTCGGCAACTACGTGACGCCGGTGCCCGCGCAGCAGCGTGTCGGCAAGAACTGGTACCTCGGTTCGGCCGACGCGATCTTCCAGAGCCTCAACCTCGTCCACGACGAGAAGCCCGACTACGTCGTCGTCGTCGGTGCCGACCACGTCTACCGCATGGACTTCGCGGACATGGTTGATGCGCACATCGCCTCGGGTGCGAAGGCGAGCGTCGCCGCGATCCGTCAGCCGATCTCGCTCGCCGACCAGTTCGGCGTCATCGACGTCGACCCGCAGAACCCGGCGCGCATCCGCGCCTTCCTCGAAAAGCCCACCGACCCGCAGGGGCTGCCGGACAGCCCCGACGAGGTGCTCGCCTCGATGGGCAACTACGTCTTCTCCACCGACGCGCTCATCGAGGCGGTCACACGTGATGCCGACCTCGAGGACAGCAAGCATGACATGGGCGGCGACATCATCCCCGCCTTCGTCGAGCGGGGCGAGGCGTTCGTCTACGACTTCAAGGACAACGAGATCCCCGGCGCGGAGGATCGCGACCGCGGGTACTGGCGCGACGTCGGCACGATCGACTCCTACTTCGACGCCCACATGGACCTCGTCTCGATTCACCCGATCTTCAACCTCTACAACGACCGCTGGCCGATTCACACGACGTCCGGCATGAGCCTGCCGCCCGCGAAGTTCGTCCATGGCAGCCACGGGCGCACCGGCACCGCCGTCGACTCGATCGTCTCCCCCGGCTGCATCATCTCCGGCGCGACGGTCAGCCACTCGGTGCTCTCGCCCATCGTCGTCGTGCGCTCGTTCAGCGACATCGACTCCTCGATCCTGCTCGACGGCGTCAAGGTCGGACGCTCGTGCATCGTGCGCCGCGCCATCATCGACAAGGACGTGACGCTGCCCGAGGGCACCCACGTCGGCATCGACCACGACGCCGACCGCGCCCGCGGCTTCACCGTCACCGACTCCGGCATCGTCGTCGTCGGCAAGGGCACCGTCGTGACCCCCTGATCGAGCTACGCCCCTGGGGGTGAGGCCGATTCGCGCTCGGGCGCGGGTCGGCCTCACGTCGTGAACACCGGATGCGAACGCGGCGCCTTCACGCTATGAATGAGGGGTGAACAACGACGCGCGCCGCACCGACCTGTTGGGCCTGACGTTCCAGGGCACCGACTCCCCCGGGCTGTTCCACGAGCTCACCGACGCGATGACGAAGTTCGGCGTCGAGATCGTCGACGTCGGCCAGGCCGTCCTCGGCGGTGGCATCACGCTGTCGTTCCTCGTCAGCGCAGCCGAACCCGACGAACTCGTCCTCGAGATGAAGCGCCTCGCCCGCCTGCGCTCGCTCGCCCTGACGCTCGCCGAGGGCATGAGCGACGACGTCGTGCGCCTGCCCGGACGCGCCGTCGTCACGCTGCTCGCACCGACGCTGCCCGCCGAGGCCCTCGCGGAGATCTCGGCCGAGGTCGTCCACCACGGCGGCAACATCGACCGCGTGCGCCGCCTCGCGCGCACGCCGGTCACCGCGATCGAGCTCGACGTCTCGGGCGTCGAGGTCATCGAGCTTCGCCGCCGGGTGCTCGAGGCCTCGCACGAGACGGGGTGTGACGCGAGCGTCGCCGAGGCCGGGCTCGCGCGCCGTGGCCGCCGACTCGTCGTCCTCGACGTCGATTCGACGCTCATCCAGGACGAGGTCATCGAACTGCTCGCCGCCCGCGCGGGCCGCGAGGCCGAGGTGGCGGAGGTGACCGAGCGCGCCATGCGCGGCGAGATCGACTTCGCCGAATCGCTGCACGAACGCGTCGAGGCCCTCGCGGGGCTACCCGCGAGCGTGCTCGACGAGGTGCGCGCCGAGATCCGCCTCACGCCCGGCGCCCGCACGCTCGTGCGCACCCTCAAGCGGCTCGGCTTCACCGTCGGCGTCGTCTCCGGCGGCTTCATCGAAGTCGTCGCGCCCCTCGCCGCCTCCCTCGGCATCGACCACGCGCGCGCCAACACCCTCGAGATCGTCGACGGCGCGCTGACCGGGCGAGTCCTCGGCGACGTCGTCGACCGCGAGGGCAAGGCACGTGCGCTCGCCGCGTTCGCCGAGGCCGAGCACCTGCCGCTGGAGCGCACCGTCGCGATCGGCGACGGCGCCAATGACCTCGACATGCTCGCCCTCGCGGGCCTCGGCATCGCCTTCAATGCCAAGCCCGTCGTGCGGGCGCAGGCGGACGCCTCTGTCAACGTCCCATACCTCGACAGTGTCCTGTTCTTCCTCGGCATCAGCCGCGACGACATCGAGGAAGCCGACGACCTCGACGCGCTCGAGACGCCCGATGGTGCGACCGTCATGCTCGACGCGACGGACGTGGACGCCGCTGCGGCGACGCAGCGTGACGTTTAACATATGGCGCATGCCTGAACGTAGCGACCCCCGACGCTCCCTGCTCATCATCGGCGGCGCCGAGGACAAGATCGGCCGTGTGACCATCCTGCGCCGCTTCGTGCGCCTCGCCGGCGGCCGCAAGTCGAACATCGTCGTCATCCCGACGGCATCGTCGATGGCGGACGAGGTCATCGAGGTGTACTCGACCGTCTTCACACGCCTCGGCTGCCCGAGCGTGGGCAGCGTCGACCCGCAGTCGCGCGTCGACTCGTCCTCAGAAGAACTCGTCGAGCGCATCGACGCCGCGAGCGGCATCTTCATCTCCGGCGGCAACCAGCTCAAGCTGAGCCAGCTCATCGTCGGCACGCCCCTCGGCAAGGCCATCCTGCGCGCCCACGAGCGCGGCGCCGTCATCGCCGGCACGAGCGCCGGCGCGTCGATCATGAGCCAGTTCATGATCTCGATGGGCGAGGAGGGCGTGACGCCCCGTCAGCGCGCGAGCCAGCTGACGCAGGGCCTCGGCCTCGTGCCGGGCGTCATCATCGACCAGCACTTCGACCAGCGCTCGCGCTACGGGCGCCTGCTCTCCCTCGTCGCCGGCTCACCGAGCCTGCTCGGCATGGGCATCGACGAGGACACCGCCGCGGAGATCACGAACGGACGGGAGATGACGATCATCGGCTCCGGCGCCGTATTCGTCGTCGACGCGCGCATGGCGCAGACGGACGCGCACGAGGCACGCCGCGACGCGCCGCTGCTCGTCACCGGTGCCGTCGTGCACTCGCTGCCCTACGGGGCGACCTTCGACCTGGAGACGGCCACGCTGACCGACTTCGTCGAACAGCACGCCGACGTCGCGGTCACCGCGGCGAAGGACCAGCACGACACCGCGACCGCTGCCGCCGCGCTGCGTCACTGATCGCGTCCACGTCGTTTCGAGGGGAAGAACAGAACATGACCGTCATCGACATCCCGCAGGCACCGGGCCCCATCGAGCCGTCGCTGCGCATCGTCAGCACGCGCGTCTACCGCGGCCCGAACGTGTGGTCCTACGACCCCGCGATCCACCTCGTCGTCGATCTCGGCGTGCTCGAGTACTACCCGACGCACGCGATCCCCGGCTTCGCGGATCGCCTCGTCGAACTCTTCCCCGGCCTGCAGCACCACTCGTGCTCGCGTGGCAAGGAGGGCGGCTTCGTCGAGCGCCTCCACGAGGGCACCTGGCTCGGCCACGTCGCCGAGCACCTCGCGCTGCAGCTGCAGCAGGAGGCCGGGCACGACGTGCGCCGCGGCAAGACGCGCGGAGTCAAGGGCGAGGAGGGGCGCTACAACGTCGTCTACGCCTACCTCGAGGAGAGCGTCGGCATTGCCGCCGGCCAGCTCGCCGTGCGCATCGTCAACCACGTCGTGCACCCCGAGGACGGCTTCGACGTCGAGGCCGCGCTCGAGACGTTCCACGCCCTCGTGCAGCGCCGCGCGTTCGGCCCGTCGACGCAGGCGATCATCGACGAGGCCGTCAGCCGCGACATCCCGTGGACGCGCCTCAACGGCGCCTCCCTCGTTCAGCTCGGCCAGGGCGTGCACGCCCAACGCATCCGCGCGACGATGACGAGCCGCACGTCGGCCCTCGCCGTCGACATTGCGTGCGACAAGAGCCTGACGCTCGACCTGCTCGGCTCGGCCGGGCTGCCGGTGCCGAAGTCGGAGGTCGTGCGCACGCGTGAGGGCGCGATCCAGGCGGCTCGCGAGATCGGCTTCCCCGTCGTCGTCAAGCCGCTCGACGGCAACCACGGCCGCGGCGTGTGCCTGGACCTCACCGACGACGAGGCCGTCAGCGAGGCCTACGACATCGCGATGGCGCAGAGCCGGCGCGGCGTGCTGCAGGTCGAGTCGTTCGTCACCGGCAAGGACTACCGCTGCCTCATCATCGACGGCAGGATGGCGGCCATCGCCGAACGCGTACCCGCGCACGTCGTCGGTGACGGCGAGCACACCGTCGACGAGCTCATCGAACTGACGAACGCCGACCCGCGGCGCGGCTACGGGCACGAGAAGGTGCTGACGAAGATCAAGGTCGACGACGCCGCCCGCGACCTCGTCGCCGACCAGGGCTACGCGATGGACGCCGTCGTGCCCGAGGGCGAGACGGTCAAGCTCGCGCTGACGGGCAACATGTCGACCGGGGGCATCTCGATCGACCGCACCATGGACGCGCATCCCGACAATGTCGAGATCGCCGAGGAGGCCGCGCGCCTCATCGGCCTCGACGTCGCGGGCATCGACTTCATCTGCCCCGACATCACCGTCCCTGTACGTGAGACCGGCGGCGCGATCTGCGAGGTCAACGCCGCGCCCGGTTTCCGCATGCACACCCACCCGACGGTCGGTGAGCCGCAGTTCATCGCCAAGCCGGTCGTCGACCTGCTGTTCCCGCCCGGCTCGCCCTCGCGCGTTCCGATCGTCGCCGTCACCGGCACGAACGGCAAGACGACAACGTCCCGGATGCTCGCGCACATCATGAAGGGCCTCGGCAAGAAGGTCGGCATGACCTCGACCGACGGCATCGTCATCGACGAACGCCTGCTCATCACGCGTGATGCTTCCGGCCCCAAGTCAGCGAAGATGGTGCTGCAGAACCCGCGCGTCGACTTCGCGGTGCTCGAGGTGGCGCGCGGCGGCATCCTGCGCGAGGGCCTCGGCTACGACCGCAACGACATCGCCGTCGTCACCAACATCCAGAGCGACCACCTCGGCATGCGCGGCATCAACTCGCTCGAAGATCTCGCGAACGTCAAGCAGGTCATCGTCGAGGCCGTCCCGCGCGACGGGTTCGCCGTCCTCAACGCCGACGACGAGTACGTGCGCCGCATGCGACGCGTGTGCCGCGGCACGATCGTGTGGTTCTCGATGGAGGCGCCCGGTAGTCGCGTGCGCCAGTTCATCGACGAGCGCTGCGTGCGTGGCGACCGCGCCGTCGTGCTCGAGCCGACGGACAAGGGCGAGATGATCGTCCTCAAGCAGGGCCGACGCTCCATGCAGCTCGCGTGGACGCACCTGCTGCCGAGCACGTTCAGCGGCGCTGCGCGCATGAACGTCGCCAACGCCCTCGCCGCGGCCGGCGCCGCGTTCGCCGCGGGTGCCCCGCTGCACGACATCCGCCAGGGGCTGCGCACGTTCACGACGAGCTACTACCTCTCCCCCGGCCGCCTCAACCGCATCGAGGTCGACCACGCCGAGGTGTTCGTCGATTACTGCCACAACCCGGCCGGTCTGCAGCTGCTCGGCGAGTTCGTCGACCGCTACGTCGCCGGCAAGAACAAGTCGACGCGCGTGCAGCGCACCGTCGTCGTCGGCGCCGCCGGAGATCGACGGGACCAGGACATCCGCGAGATGGGCGAACTGGCCGCGAAATGGTTCGACCACGTCATCATCCGTGAGGACGACAACCTGCGGCGCCGCGCGCCCGGCGTGACCGCAGCCCTCGTCGCCGAAGGTGCCCAGCAGGCGATCGACTCGGGTGAGGCACGCGCCGCGAGCGTCGAGACGGTGCTCGACGAGCTCGAGGCGACACAGGTGGCGATCGACCCAGCGCGCGCCGGCGACCTCGTCGTCATCTGCGCCGACAAGCACGCCCGTGTCATGGCCGCGCTCGAGGACCTGACGCACCTCGCGACGCCCGGCGCCCACGCCGACGAGGCCGCTCACCCCGGCGACCCCGACTTCAGCCGCGACGCCGTGTTCGAGTCGCCCGAGGACGACGTGATCGACGAACTCCTGCCCAGCAGCTGACGCCGGCACACGACGAACCCCGGCCGCGATCCTGTGTGATCGCAGCCGGGGTTCGTCGTGTGGCGGGCGCTCGTCCGTGTTCCGGTCGCCTCGGCGAGCGTGCCGTCAGGGTGACTCGAGCAGTGCCTCGAGGCTCGTCGCCATGTCGCCGAAGACACTCGGTGACGTGTCGTGCGACGCCGCTCGTTCGAGCGCGTCGATGGCGATACGGACGTCGTCGCGTGCCTCGTCGGGCACCGAATCGATGGGGGCGTCGCCGCTGCCGCGAGCGGCCCGCACCTTGCGGCGGATCTCGCGTGGGCCGTCCGTCGTCGCGCCGTGCTCGAGCAGCCACGCGTGCAGTTCGGCCTGGTGGCTGTGCGTCATGACGGCGACGACGTCACCGTCGTGGGCAACGTCGAGCAAGCCACGCAGACCGTCGAGTTCGGTCTCGTGGCTCGCCTCCGCGTGCGCGCCCACATGCGACAGCCCATCGCGCAGGTGCTTCTCGAGGTCCTCCATCGTGCGACCGCGCAGGTAGTGCTCCTTGTGCACGACGTGGACGACGTCGGCGCCGCGCCCGGCGAGTTCGCCGAGGGCGACGAGGATCTCGTCGCTGCGATCGCCGCCGGTGCCGAGGCCGAGCAGCAGCCGCGAGCCGGGCGCGACGAGGCCGCGGCCGACGTCGAGCAGGGCCTCGAGGCCACCTTCGTTGTGCGCCATGTCGATGATCACGCTCGCTTGCTGATCTGCCCCGAGCGGGAGGCTGTAGACGTTCATGCGCCCCGGGTTGAGCGTCGCGTCGGGCGCGAAGGTCTTGAGGCCCTGGACGACGGCGCTGCGCGGCAGGCCAAGCGCGAGCGCCCCCGCTGCTCCCGCGAGCGCGTTGGCGACGTTGTGGCGCGACAGCCCGGCGAGCGTCATCGGTACGTCGTCGAGGCTGACGAGCATGTCGATGCCGCCGTCCTCGATGCACGCGATGAAGCCGTCGATGACGGTGAACGCCTTGCCGCGCGCCGCGCGCACCTCGCGGATGCAGGGGGCGTTGGGGTCGAGAGTGAACGCGACGAGCTGGGCGGGGGTGCCGACGCGCATCGCCCACACGCGCGGGTCGTCGCCGTTGAGCACGCACCAGCCGGAGGGTCGCGTCACCTTCGTGATGATCGCCTTGACCTCGGCGAGCTGGTCGACGGTGTTGATGCCGCCGCTGCCGAGGTGGTCGGACGTGACGTTCGTGACGACGCTGACGTCGTTGTACGGCACGCCCATGCCGCGGTTGAGCAACCCGCCGCGCGCGGTCTCGAGCACCGCGACCTCGAGCCCCGGCGTCGCGAGGACGGCCTGTGCGCCGGCCGGGCCGGAGTAGTCGCCGTGCTCGATGTGCTCACCCATGACGAGGACGCCGTCCGTCGAGCTCCACGCCGTCGTGCGCCCGGCCGTCATCGCGATGTGCGCGACAAGGCGCGTCGTCGTCGTCTTGCCGTTCGTGCCGGTGATCGAGATGACGGGGACGCGCGGCCGCGGCAGCGTCTCGCGCGGTCCCTGCTCGGCGTCTCTCACGTCGGCGGCGGCGCGCACACAGGCGCCGTTCGCGCGCTCGGTGTCGAGCAGATCGTCGAGGGCACGCGCGATGGCGCGCCCCAGTGCACGGCCACGTTCGCGCCGGTTCCACGGGAAGGCGACGACGTACTCGCCCGGCTCCTCCCCGTGGCGCACGCGCACGCCAAGACGGCCCGTGCCGCTCAGTTGAGCGATCTGACGCGTCACGACCTCCGCGAGGCGCATGACGCACCGGTCGCGCACGGGCCCGCCTGGTTCGCCGATCTTTGGGCGGCGGGAATCGAGGGCCCGAAACGCAGCGGAGACTGTCTCCTCGGGGGCCGCGCACCACGCCCCCAGGTCGAGGGTCGTCTTGATCGCCTGGCGGGTGAAGTAGAGGTTGGGGCCATCGAGAACACGGTTGCCGAGCAACTCGACTCGCGCGTGCGCCGGTTCAGGAGTCATGGGCGAAAGCGTAGGCGTCCGGCGAGCGGGGCGCACCCACGGGACACGGGTTGGACGAGGCCGGCCCTGGTCCTACTGCCCCATCGCGTGCACCCCGCCGTCGACGTGGACGATCTCGCCGGTGGTCGCCGGGAACCAGTCGGACAGTAGCGCCGCGCAGGCGCGCGCGGCGGGCACCGGGTCGCCGACGTTCCACCCGAGCGGCGCGCGCTCGTCCCAGGTCTGCTCGAACTGCTCGAAGCCCGGGATGGACTTCGCGGCGGTCGTACGGATCGGGCCGGCAGCGACGAGGTTGCTGCGCAGCCCCTGGGGGCCGAGGTCGCGCGCGAGGTAGCGGTTGGTCGACTCGAACGCCGCCTTGGCGACGCCCATCCAGTCGTAGACGGGCCAGGCGAACTTCGCGTCGAACGTCAGCCCGACGATCGCGCCCCCCGGCGACATGAGGGGTTCGCAGGCGGCGGCGAGGGCCTTGAGCGAGTACGCGGACGCGTGCAGCGCCGTCGAGACGTCCTCCCACGTCGCGCTCATGAAGTCGAACGCGCCCTGGGGCGCGAAGCCGACCGAGTGCAGCACGCCGTCGAGTTCGCCGACGAGGGGGCGCAGACGCTCGGCGAGCGTGTCGAGGTGCTCGGTGTTCGTCACGTCGAGTTCGACGACCTCGACGGGTTGCGGCAGGCGCCGACTGATCGTCTGGGTGATCTTCATCGTGCGCCCGAAGCTCGTGAGGACGACGTGCGCGCCCTCCTCCTGCGCGATGCGCGCGACGTGGAACGCGATCGAGGAGTCCATGAGGACACCCGTGATGAGGAGCTTCTTGCCTTCGAGCAGACCCATGGCCGGCCTTTCGTGATGGTGCGGGAACTGGGGGCGTGCGTGCGCGGGCGACCGGCGGGTGGCCGCCGGTCAGTGACCCATGCCGAGGCCACCGTCGACGGGGATGACGGCGCCGTTGATGTAGGCCGAGTCGTCGGAGGCGAGGAACGCGACGGCCGCGGCGACCTCGTCGGGCTGCGCGAACCGACCCGCCGGGATCGTCGCCTTGTACGCCGCCTGACGCTCGTCGGGCAGTGCGGCCGTCATGTCGGTCTCGATGAAGCCGGGCGCGACGACGTTCGCGGTGATGCCGCGCCCGCCGAGCTCACGCGCGATGGAGCGGGCGAGGCCGACGAGCCCGGCCTTCGACGCGCTGTAGTTGGTCTGGCCCGCGGAGCCGAACAGGCCGACGACGCTGGAGACGAAGATGATGCGCCCGCCCTTGCGCCGGATCATGCCCGTCGACGCCGCACGAGCGCAGCGGAAGGCGCCGGCGAGGTTGGTGTCGACGACGTTCTCGAAGGAGTCGTCGCTCATGCGCATGAGCAGGCCGTCGTCGGTGATACCGGCGTTGGCGACGACGACCTCGATCGGCCCGCCGGCGATCTGCGCGGCCTTCGCGAACGCCGCGTCGACCGATTCGGAGTTCGTCACGTCACCCGTGACGGCCGGGATGCCCTCGACGTCTTCACCGGAGCGCGACATGATGACGACGGCGTCCCCCTGCGCCTGGAAGCGTCGCGCGATGGCGAGCCCGATGCCGCGGTTGCCCCCGGTGACGAGGACGGTGCGGCGGCGCGACGGGGCGCTGGTGGTCTCGGGCGAGGTGGGCATGGGGACCTTCCGGGATGGGGCGGTGTGTTCTTCGTCGCACGCTATCGACTACCCCTGGGTAGACCAATCCGGGGCGTTTCGGGCGAGCCGGGGGCCCTCGAATACAGTGAGGCCATGGCGGATCAGGGGCAGCGACGGCTCTCGGCCACGAGCCTGCCCGAATCGGCGCAAGACGATCAGCGCCGCCGCATTCGCGGCTATCTCATCTCGATGGGCATCAGGACGGTGTGCTTCATCGCCGCCGTCCTCACCTGGTCACCCCTTCGCCCTCTCAGCCTCGTGTTCTTCGCCCTCGCCGCGATCCTGCCGTACGTCGCCGTCGTCTTCGCGAACGCGACGGGCAAGCGTCGCATCGACACGATGGGCGCCGTCACACCACCACCGGTGCCACACAAGGAGATCCATGGATCTGCGCGCGAACCTCGCTGATTCCGCCCCCGGTGACGAACCCGGCGCGGCATTTCCGGCGCTGCGCTGCAGCGCGAAGGGCTGTCGCGCCGAGGCAACCTGGGCGCTGCGCTGGAACAACCCGACGCTGCACACGCCCGAGCGGCGCAAGGTGTGGCTCGCCTGCGACGAGCACGAGCCGACACTGCGCGAGTTCCTGTCGATGCGCGGTTTCCACCGCGACACCGTGCGCCCGGCCGAGCTGCGCGCCACCGACGGCTGAGGCGGCCGCCCACGCGACGTTCAGCGCCCGTCGATAGGCTGGTGCGGTGCTGAGACTTCTCACGACCCGACGTTGGCTGACCTGGCTCCTCGTGGCCACGTTGTGGGCGACGTTGTGCGTCATTGCCGGGTTCTGGCAGTGGGGGCGCTGGGAGGACAAGAGCACGGTCCAGAACCGCATCGACGCCAACTATGACGCGACCCCCACCCCGATGAGCCGCGAGCTGAGCACCTCGCGGCCGCCGGCGAAGTCGGACGAGTGGAAGCAGGTCACCGGGCGCGGCCACTACGTCGGCGAACCACTCTTGGTGCGCAACCGCCCCGGCCCCGGCGGCGATTTCGGCTACGAGACGCTCGGCGTGTTCGAGGTCGACGGGATGAAGGTCGTCGTCGACCGCGGGTGGGTCGCGAACGGCGAGACCGCGGCGCGCCCCGCGTCGATCCCGCAGGCACCGAAGGGCGAGGTGACGCTGACGGGCTGGGTCCGCCCGAGCGAGAAGTCGTTGGGCCGCGCCGAGGTGAACGGTCAGGTCTCATCGATCTCCGTCGCAGACGTGGAGCGTGCCACCGGCGCGACGCTCGCGCAGGGGTACGTTCGAATGCGTTCGGAGAAGCTGGCCGACGGCTCGACACCGCCGCGGCCCGCCGCGCTCGACCGGCCGTCGCAGGGTTCCGCGGCCGGCATCAACCTCAGCTACGCGCTGCAGTGGTGGCTCGGTGCGATCGCCGGGTATGCCTTCGTCCTGCTGCGTGCACGCCGTGAGTACCTGGACTCGCTGGATTTGGCGGACGAGGCACGGGTGGCGCATGACACCGAGGCAGGCGGTGACAGCGCCTCAGCGACAGGTTTGACAGAGACCGGATCCACGACACCCGTGCGCCCGACGAAGCCCGCGAAGAAACCCCGCCCGCGCAAGCAGCGCATCTGGGACGAGGAGGACGCCTGAGCGCGTCCCCCTCACGACGGGCGGGCGGCGTGTTCCGCACACGCGCCGGACGTGCCACGATGGTGACATGGATTGTGGACTGAACGGCCGTAGCTACATCGTCACGGGTGCCTCGTCGGGCCTGGGCTTCGCCAGCGCGCAGGCGCTGGCCGCTGACGGTGCCGACCTCGTCATCGCCTCCCGCGATCAGGAGCGCATCGACGACGCCGCCGCGCGGCTCGACTCGCCCGCGGGGGTGCGCGCCGTCGTCGCCGACCTCGCGGACGAGTCTGCTGCGCAGCGACTCGTCGCCACGGCGCAGGAAGCCTACGGACGCCTCGACGGCGCCGTCATCTCCGTCGGCGGCCCGCCCGCCGGCCGCGTCGAGGACACGAGCGAACAGCAGTGGCGTGACGCGTTCGAGAGCGTCTTCCTCGGAGGGCTGCGCATGGCCCGCGCCGTGCTCGACACGCCCTTCGACCCCGCCTCAGGCATGGCGGTGACGCTCGTGCTGTCGTCGTCAGTGAAGTCGCCCATCCCGGGCCTCGCCATCTCCAACGGGCTGCGTCCCGGCCTTGCGATGGCGGCCAAGACCCTCGCCGACGAGTACGGCCCGCGCGGCGGGCGCGTCAACGTCCTTTTGCCGGGGCGCATCGACACCGACCGCGTCAAGAGCCTCGACGCCGGTACGGGAGATGCGGAGGCGTCGAAGGCGAAGGCCGAGGCGGTCATCCCACTGGGGCGTTACGGCACGCCGGAGGAGTTCGGCCGCGTCGCCGCGTTCGTCACGAGCCCGGCCGCGTCCTACCTCACGGGCATTGCGATCCCCGTCGACGGCGGGGCGCTGCGCACGCTCTGAAGCGCGCTCAGTCCTCCTTGAACTGGGTCGCGTGCAGCTGGGCGTAGAGCCCACCGGCGGCGAGCAGCTCCCGGTGCGTGCCGGTCTGCACGACGCGGCCGGCCTCGAGGACCACGATGACGTCCGCGTCGCGCACGGTCGAGAGGCGGTGGGCGATGACGAACGACGTCCGCCCGACGAGCGCGTTCGCGAGTGCCGCCTGCACCGCGGCTTCTGACTCGCTGTCGAGGTGCGCGGTCGCCTCGTCGAGGATGACGACGTCGGGCGCCTTGAGCAGCAGCCGTGCGATGGCGAGGCGCTGCTTCTCCCCGCCGGAGAGGCGGTGTCCGCGATCGCCGACGACGGTGTCGAGCCCGAGCGGCAGCCGCTCGACGAGGCTCCACACGTGGGCGGCACGGAGGGCGCTTTCCAGGTCGTCGTCGGTGGCGTCGGGGCGGGCGTAGAGCAGGTTGGCGCGCACGGTGTCGTGGAACATGTGCGCCTCCTGCGTCACGACGCCGATGCGGTCGCGGACGGAGGCGAGGCTCGCCTCGCGCAGGTCGAGCCCGCCGACGCGCACGGCACCGGACGTGGGGTCGAACAGACGCGGCACGAGGTTCGTCAGCGTCGTCTTGCCTGCGCCACTGGGCCCGACGAGCGCGACGAGCGCCCCGGCGGGCACGTCGAGGTCGATGCCGCTCAGCACGTCCTCTCCCCCGCGTCTGTCCCCCGTCACGTTCGCCTCGAGGGATTCGAGCGAGACGACGTCGGCGTCCGGGTAGGCGAAGGTGACGTCGTCGAACCTCACGCCCAGTGGCCCGTCAGGAAGCGCCCGGGCGGAGGGTGATTCGCGCACGAGCGGTTCGAGATCGAGCACCTCGAAGACGCGCTCGAACGAGACCATCGCGGCCATGACGTCGACGCGGACGTTCGACAGCGCCGTCAGTGGTGCGTAGAGGCGCCCGAGCAGCGCTGCGAGCGCGAGCAGGGTGCCGACCGTCATCGCGCCGTCGACCGCGAGCACCCCGCCGAGGCCGTAGACGAGCGCGGTCGCGAGGGAGGCCATGAGGGTGAGCGCGACGAGGAACATGCTCCGCTGCGCGGCGATCGAGACACCGATGTCGCGCACGCGTGCGGCGCGGGCGTCGTACTGCGCCGATTCCTCCTCCGGGCGCCCGAAGAGCTTGACGAGCAGCGCACCCGCGACGTTGAACCGCTCCGTCATCCGCGCGCCGAGTTCGGCGTTCAACGTCATCTGCTCGCGCGTCAGACCCGCCAGACGGCGGCCGAGGAAGCGCGTCGGCAGCAGGAACAACGGCACGAGGACGAGGGCAGCCAGCGTCAGCTGCCATGACAAGGACGTCATCGCGACGAGCAGCACGACGAGGCTCACGGCATTGCTGACGACCGTCGACAACGTCGTCGTGAACGCCTGCTGCGCACCGACGACGTCAGAGTTGATGCGCGTGACGAGGGCACCCGTCTGCGCCCGCGTGAAGAACGCGATGGGTTGGGCGAGCACGTGGCGGAACACGTCGGCGCGCAGGTCGAAGATGAGACCCTCGCCGAGGCGCGCCGACAGCCAGCGCTGCGTGATCGTGACGCCCGCGCTGAGCACGGCGACGAGCGCGACGGCGAGTGAGAGCCACACGACGACGTCGCGATGTCGCGGCACGACACCGTCGTCGATGATGTGCTTGAGCAGCAGCGGTGACGCGACGACCATGACGGCGTCGAGCACGACGAGGACGAGGAACGCCGCGATCGTGCGGCGGTAGCCGCGGGCGTAGCCCGCCACGCGGCGCACCGTGCCGGGGGCGAGACGCTGATCCTTGACGCTCGAGTCGCGTGACATCGAGCGCATCATCTGCCAGCCGGCGCCCATGGACATGTGAGCTCCTCAGGCCAGCGAGATGAGGTCGGCGTAGTCGGGGCCCCACAGATCCTCGACGCCATCGGGCAGCAGCAGGATGCGTTCGGGTTCGAGAGCCTCGACGGCGCCGTCGTCGTGGCTGACGAGGACGACCGCGCCCTCGTAGCCGCGCAGCGCGCCCAGGATCTCCTCGCGGCTGGCCGGGTCGAGGTTGTTCGTCGGTTCGTCGAGCAGCAGGACGTTGGCCGCGGACACGACGAGCAGCGCGAGCGACAGACGCGTCTTCTCACCACCGGAGAGCACGCCGGCTGGCTTCTCGACGTCGTCGCCGGAGAACAGGAACGAGCCGAGCACCTTGCGCACCTCGGTCTCGCCGAGATCGGGCGCGGCGGACTTCATGTTGTCGAGGACGCTGCGCTCGACGTCGAGGTTCTCGTGCTCCTGCGCGTAGTAGCCGATCTTCAGCCCGTGGCCGGCGATGATCCGGCCCGTGTCGGGTGCGTCGACGCCGGCGAGCATCCGAAGCAGCGTCGTCTTGCCCGCACCGTTGAGACCGAGGACGACGACCTTCGAGCCGCGGTCGATGGCGAGGTCGACGTCGGTGAAGATCTCGAGCGATCCGTACGAGCGCGAGAGCCCCTCGGCCATGAGCGGCGTCTTGCCGCACGGCGACGGCTTCGGGAAGCGCAGCTTCGCGACCTTGTCCTGCTGACGCTCGCCCTCGAGGCTGCCGAGCAGGCGCTCGGCGCGCTTGGCCATGTTCTGCGCCGCGGTCGCCTTCGACGCCTTCGCGCGCATCTTGTCGGCCTGCGCCATGAGCGCTCCGGCCTTCTTCTCCGCGTTCTGACGCTCGCGCTTGCGACGCTT
Organism: Dermacoccus sp. NHGro5; assembly: GCF_017565385.1. Taxonomy (NCBI): domain Bacteria; kingdom Bacillati; phylum Actinomycetota; class Actinomycetes; order Micrococcales; family Dermacoccaceae; genus Dermacoccus; species Dermacoccus sp. NHGro5. The sequence continues at coordinate 101,320 of NZ_JAGEKQ010000004.1, forward strand.
CTCGTCCTGCTCACGCGCCTGCAGGTAGGCCTTCCAGCCGACGTTGTACTGGTCGAGCTCGACGCGGTTGGCGTCGAGGTGGAAGACCTTGGTGACGACGGCGTCGAGCAGTTCGACGTCGTGGCTGATGACGATGAGCCCGCCCTTGTACGCCTTGAGGTAGTCGCGCAGCCAATGGATCGAGTCGGCGTCGAGGTGGTTGGTCGGCTCGTCGAGCAGCAGCGTCTGCGCGCCGGAGAACAGGATGCGCGCGAGTTCGATGCGGCGTCGCTGACCACCCGAGAGCGTGCGCAGCGGCTGGGTGAGGATGCGCTCGTCGAGGGCGAGGCTGCTCGCGATCGACGAGGCCTCCGACTCCGAGGCGTACCCGCCGGCGGCGGTGAACTCGGCGTCGAGGCGCGTGTAGCGCTTCATCGCCTTCTCGCGCACGGCGTCGTCCTCGGAGGCCATGTTCGTCTCGGCGGTGCGCAGGTCGCGCGCGATGGCGTCAAGGCCGCGCGCGGACAGGATGCGGTCGCGGGCGAGGACGTCGAGGTCGCCGGTGCGTGGATCCTGCGGCAGGTAGCCGACCTCGCCGGAGGTGACGACGCGGCCCGCTGCGGGGATGCCGTCTCCGGCGAGCACCTTCGTCAGCGTCGTCTTGCCGGCTCCGTTGCGCCCGACGAGGCCGACGCGGTCGCCCGGGGCGACACGGAACGTCGCGTTCTCGAGCAGGATGCGCGAGCCGGCGCGCAGTTCGATGCCTTCGGCGGTGATCACGGGTGAAATCGCTCCTTCAGGGGCGGCAGGTGCGTCGAGGTGGGCCGACGGCGGTGTGGGGCGGCGTCGGGACGCGCAGCGGCGAGGGCGCTGCGGCGGGAAGCCAACCCACGTATTCTACGAGAGATGGTGGGAGGCGGACGCAGCGTCCGCCTCGACAGACGGAGGCTCTCTTGACGTTCAACGACAACGCGCAGCTCGACACCTCGCAGGTGACCTCGGGCGGCTCAGGTGGCTTCGGTGGCGGAGGCGGTGGCATGGGCGGGGGCCCGGTCGTCGGCGGCATCGGCGGTCTCATCCTCATGCTCATCTTCGCTCTTTTCGGCGGAAACCTCACCGGCGGGCCGGACAGTTCGGGCGGCGGCAGCACCGGCTCATCGGGCAGTTCGTACGGCTCAGGCCTCAACGGCTATGCCCAGGACACGCAGGACGTGTCGGGTTCGAATGACTCCGTCGCGCAGGCGATCGAGCAGTGCAAGACGGGTGCGGACGCCAACCGTGACGACACCTGCCGCATCGTCGGCACCGTCAACGCGGTGCAGGACTACTGGGGCAGCGCGCTGCCGAAGTTCACGAACGGCCGGACGCAGTACGAGAACGTCCCGACCGTGATCTTCAGCGGGCAGACGTCCTCGGGCTGCGGTACGGCCAGCTCGCAGATGGGCCCGTTCTACTGCCCGACCGACCGCAAGGTCTACATCGACGCCGCCTTCTTCCAAGAACTGACGAACAAGTACGGTGCCGATGGCGGCGCCCTGGCGAAGGAGTACGTCGTGGCCCACGAGTACGGCCACCACGTGCAGGACCTGCTCGGTGCGCTCGGCCGCGCACAGCAGGATCCGAAGGGTGCCGAATCGGGTTCGGTGCGTACCGAACTGCAGGCCGACTGCTACGCCGGCATCTGGGTCGCCCACGCGACGGAGTCGAAGGACAAGAACGGCAACACGCTGCTCAAGCCGGTCACCGACGACGACATCAAGTCAGCGCTGTCTGCGGCGTCGGCCGTCGGTGACGACCGCATCCAGCAGAAGGCCCAGGGTCGCGTCACGCCGGAGAGCTGGACGCACGGTTCGTCGGAGGCTCGGCAGAAGTGGTTCATGACCGGCTACGAGAAGGGCGACCTCAACTCGTGTGACACGTTCAACGTCGACAGCGTCGAGTGAGGTCGTGAAAACGCTCGGACGGGTCGGAAAATTGACCAAAAGTGATTGCACGCTCAATTTGTTCCGACCGTGAGCCGACGGTAATCTTGCAGGGCCGCACCGACGTCGGTGCGGCCCTGCTTCGTCGCTGAGTCCCGTCACGAAGGCCAGGTATCACCGCATTGCGCGGAGCGACGGGAGCGGTGCACCCAGCATCCGAGCCACCTTGGTGGCTCTTGGGGTGAAGCCGGCTCAGGCCGGCCGAGAATCTAGGATCTCGAACCCGACAGGTCATGCCTCGTAAGCGCTCCTGGAGAGATCCGACATGAAGAACATGTCCCGCCGCTCGTTCCTGGGAAACACGTCCAAGGTCGCCGTCGGCACCGCCCTCGCCACCTCCGCGCTGGGCGCGGTCTCGGTCGGCACCGCCTCGTCCGCCAGCGCCTCCGTCACCTCGGCGAGCGCTCGCCGCGTCGTCTCCAGCGCCTCGTCCCGACGCGGCGCCCCCTACGTCTACGGTGCGGCCGGCCCGTGGCGCTTCGACTGCTCGGGTCTGACGAGCTGGAGCTACCGCCAGGTCGGTCGCTCGATCCCCCGCACGGCCAACCAGCAGTACCGTGCCTCGTACCGCGTCTCGCGCGCTTCGGCTCGCCCGGGTGACCTTGCGTTCCTCACCTCCGGTGGCTACGCCTACCACGCGGCCGTCTACGCCGGCAACGGCATGGTCTGGCACGCACCGCGACCCGGCTCTCGTGTGCAGCTCGCGCGCGCCGGTTCCTCCTACCGCTTCGGCCGCGTCTGATCCGTTCGATCCTGACGCACGCCGCACAGCGCGACGAAGCCCGCCACCTCCATCGAGGTGGCGGGCTTCGTCGTACGGTAGCGGTGGCTCAGACGTTGAACCCGAGGGCGCGCAGCTGCTCGCGGCCGTCGTCGGTGATCTTGTCCGGGCCCCACGGCGGCATCCAGACCCAGTTGAGGGAGTGGCCGGCGACGACGTCCATGAGCGCCGTCGCGACCTGCTCCTCGATGACGTCGGTCAGCGGGCACGCCGCGGACGTCAGGGTCATGTCGATGACGGCGTGCTTGGAGTCGTCGACGGTGATGCCGTAGACGAGGCCGAGGTCGACGACGTTGATGCCGAGCTCGGGGTCGACGACGTCGCGCAGGGCCTCCTTGACGTCCTCGACGTCCGACTCGACGGGCGGGGTGGTTGTCTCGCTCATGCCGTGATCTCCTTGTCGCTGCTGGCGGTGGTGTCGCTGTTCGTGCTGTTCGCGGCGCTCCCGGCGAGGTCGAGGCCGAGCTTGCCGAGCGAATCCTGCAGGGCCGACCACGACAGCAGCGCGCACTTGACGCGCGCCGGGTACTGCGAGACCCCGGCGAGCGCGATCGCGTCACCGATGACCTCTTCGTCGCCGGCGTCCTTGCCCTTGCTCGTCAGCATGCTGCGCGTCGCGCCGAAGACCTCCTGCGCCTCGCGCAGCGTGTGCCCGACGAGGTTGTCGGCGAGCATCGACGCGGACGCGACCGAGATCGAGCAACCGATCGAGTCGTAGCTGACGTCCTTGATGACGGCGTCGTCACCCTCGCCCTCGACGTCGACGCGCAGAGTGATCTCGTCGCCGCACGAGGTGTTGACGTGGTGGCTCTCTGCCCCGAACGGCTCGCGCAGCCCCGCGTGCTGCGGGTGCTTGGAGTGATCGAGGATGAGTTCCTGGTACAGATCCATCTCAGACCTCCAGTCCGAAGATGCTCGGCACGCGATCGAGCGCCGCGAAGAACGCGTCGATGTCCTCGCGGGTCGAGTACACGTTGAAGCTGATGCGGCTGCTCGCGACGGCCTTGAGACGCCGGTGCAGCGGCCACGCGCAGTGGTGGCCGGTGCGGATGGCGACCCCGGCGTCGTCGACGATCTGGCCGACGTCGTGCGGGTGCACCTCGTCGACGGTGAACGCGACGGCGCCCGTGCGGGAAGCGGCATCGAGGGGGCCGAGGACGGTGGTCCACGGCCGGGCCGCGAAGCCCTCGAGCGCGTAGGTGATGAGATCCTGCTCGTGCGCGAAGACGTTCGCCATCCCGAGCGCGTCGAGGTAGTCGCACGCTGCGGCGAGACCGATGGCCTGTGCCGCATTCGGCGTGCCCGCCTCGAAGCGCTGCGGCGCGGGCGCGTATGTCGAGCCTTCGAGCCGGACGATCTCGATCATCGAACCGCCGGTGAGGAACGGCGGCATGGCGTTGAGCGTCGTGTTCTTCGCCCACAGCACGCCGATGCCGGTGGGGCCGAGCATCTTGTGGCCGGAGAAGGCGAGGAAGTCGACGTCGAGCTCGCGCACGTCGACCGGCATGTGCGGCACCGACTGGCACGCGTCGAGCACGACCCACGCACCGACCTCACGGGCGATCGCGCTGATCTCGTCGACGGGGTTGATCGTGCCGAGCACGTTCGACACGTGCGAGAACGCGACGATCTTCGTCTTCTCGCCGACGGTCGCCCGCATCGAGTCGAGGTCGATGCGGCCGTCGTCGGTGATCTCGCACCAGCGCAGCGTGGCGCCCGTGCGGCGCGCGAGCTCCTGCCACGGCACGAGGTTGGCGTGATGCTCCATCGGCGTGATGACGATCTCGTCACCCGGGCCGATGCGCAGCCGCTCGGCCAGCTCCGGGTCGACGCCGTCGAGCGCGCCGTCGAAACCTGCGTTGCTGAAGGCGTACGCGACGAGGTTGAGCGCCTCCGTCGCGTTCTTCGTGAACACGATCTCGTCGGCCTCACCACCGATGAAGCCGGAGATCGTGGCACGAGCCGCCTCGTAGGCATCCGTCGCCGCCTCCGACAACTGGTGCGCACCGCGGTGCACCGCGGCGTTCACCGTCCGGTAGAAATCACCCTCGGCCGTGATGACGGCTTCGGGGCTCTGCGACGTCGCGCCGGAGTCGAGGTAGACCAGCGGCTTGCCGTCGCGGACGCGGCGCGCGAGCACGGGAAAATCCTCTCGCACGCGCGCCGCGTCGAACGAAACGTCAGCCATGATCAGGCCTTGACCTCGCTGCCGACCGCCGCGTTGACGTACCGGTCGTAGCCCTCGGCCTCGAGACGGTCGGCCAGCTCGGGGCCACCCTCCTCGGCGACGCGGCCGTTCACGAACACGTGCACGTGGTCGGGCTTGATGTAGCGCAGGATGCGCGTGTAGTGCGTGATGAGCAGGACGCCGCAGTTCGTCTCCGCCTTGGCGCGGTTCACGCCTTCGGAGACGATGCGCAGCGCGTCGACGTCGAGGCCGGAGTCGGTCTCGTCGAGGATCGCCATCTTCGGCTTGAGCAGCTCCATCTGGAGGATCTCGTGGCGCTTCTTCTCGCCACCGGAGAAGCCCTCGTTGACGTTGCGGTCGGCGAACGCCGGATCCATCTTGAGGTTGCCCATGGCGTCCTTGACGTCCTTGACCCACGTGCGCAGCTTCGGCGCCTCGCCGTCGACGGCTGTCTTCGCGGTGCGCAGGAAGTTGGAGACGGTGACGCCGGGAACCTCGACGGGGTACTGCATCGCGAGGAAGACGCCGGCGCGGGCGCGCTCGTCGACGTCCATCGCGAGAACGTCCTCGCCGTCGAGCGTCACGGTGCCGGAGGTGATCGTGTACTTCGGGTGACCCGCGATCGAGTACGCGAGGGTCGACTTGCCGGAGCCGTTCGGGCCCATGATGGCGTGCGTCTCCCCCGAGTTGATCGTCAGGTTGACGCCCTTGAGGATCTCCTTCGTCCCGTTCTCCGTCTCGACGGTGACGTGGAGGTCGCGAATCTCAAGCGTAGACATGGTGTTTCGTCCTTCGTTCGAAAAGTTGGTGGGTGCGCCGGCGCCAGGCTCAGGCGGGGATGCCGACGAACACGGCCGAGCCGTCGATCTTCGTCGGGTAGACGTTGACGGGCTGCATCGCGGGAAGGCTCATCGGCTTGCCCGTCTCATAGTTGAACTTCGAGCCGTGCAACCAGCACTCGATGCCGTCGTCGTCGACCTCACCCTCGGACAGGGACACGGCCGCGTGCGTGCACGTGTCATCGAGCGCGTGGATGACGCCGTTCGAGTCCTTCGCGAGGCAGATGACGAGGTCGTCGACGTCGACCTTGATCGCGCCGGGCTGCGGGATCTCCTCGACGCTCGCAAGGTTGACCCACTCGACGTTCTCACTCATGCCTGCTCCTCGACGATCTCCTGCGTCGCCGCGAGCTCGGCCTCGATGGCCTGCATGAGCGGGTCGACGACCTCGGGGACACCGATCTTGTTGATGATGTCCGCGAAGAAGCCACGCACGACGAGACGACGCGCCTCGGCCTCGGGGATACCGCGTGCTTGCAGGTAGAACAACTGCTCGTCGTCGAAACGGCCCGTCGAGCTCGCGTGGCCGGCGCCCTCGATCTCGCCGGTCTCGATCTCGAGGTTCGGCACGGAGTCGGCTCGGGCGCCGTCCGTCAGGACGAGGTTGCGGTTGAGCTCGTACGTCTCGATGCCCTCGGCCTCGGCGCGGATCAGCACGTCACCGACCCAGACGGTACGGGCCGTCTCGCCCTGCAGTGCGCCCTTGTACGTGACGAGGGAGGTGCAGCGCGGCGCGTTGTGGTCGACGAACGAGCGGTGCTCGAGGTGCTGACCGGCGTCGGAGAAGTAGACGCCGAGCAGCGTCGCCTCGCCGCCGGGGCCCGCGTAGCGGACGTTCGAGTTCATGCGGACGATGGCGCCACCGAGCGTCACCGCGATGTGGCGGTATGACGCGTCACGACCGACGAGGGCCGTGTGATCGGCGAGGTGCAGCGCGTCGTCGTCCCAGCGTTGGACGGAGACGAGCGTGAGATCGGCGCCGTCCTCGGTGATGATCTCGACGTTGGCCGTCACCTGCGCGGAGCCGGTGTGATCGAGGATGACGAGAGCCTTCGAGTGGTGCTTGGCCTCGATGACGACATGGCCGTTGGCGCGCTTGTCGGCGCCCTCACCGTGGATCGTCAGGCGCACCGGCTGCGTCAGCTCCGCCTCGGCGGGGATGACGAGGTGGCTCGCGTCCTGCGTCAGCGCGTGCGCGAGCACCGACGCGCGGTCGCCCGGCGTCAGGACGGTGCCGCGCGGGGCCTCGCCGATCGCGAGCGTGCCGGTCTCGAAACCCTCACCCTCGATCGTGACGGTGAGCGCGTCGTCGTCCGTGACCTTCTCGGCCAGCAGCGGCGAGAGGCGGTCGACGGGGGTGAAGCGCCACTCCTCCTCGCGCCCGCTCGGCACGCCGAAGTCGGCGACGTCGAACGACTTCTTGCGCTCGGCGCGCGACTGGTCCGGCACGAACCCGCCGTCGGTGTGCTGGCCTGCGAGGGTGGCCTGGGAGGTCTTGCCCAGTTCAGAGATCTCGGCGGTCATCAGCCGACGGCTCCTTCCATCTGGAGTTCGATGAGACGGTTGAGTTCGAGCGCGTATTCCATCGGCAGCTCGCGGGCGATCGGCTCGACGAAGCCGCGGACGATCATCGCCATCGCTTCTTCCTCGGACAGGCCGCGGCTGCGCAGGTAGAACAGCTGGTCCTCGGACACCTTCGAGACGGTCGCCTCGTGGCCCATCTGCACGTCGTCCTCACGGACGTCGACGTAGGGGTAGGTGTCGGAGCGGGAGATCTGGTCGACGAGCAGCGCGTCGCAGACGACGGAGCTCTTCGAGTGTTCGGCGCCCTCGAGCACCTGCACGAGACCGCGGTACGACGTACGGCCACCGCCACGGGCGACGGACTTCGACACGATCGTCGAGCTCGTGTTCGGGGCGGCGTGCACCATCTTGGCGCCGGCGTCCTGGTGCTGGCCCTCGCCGGCGAACGCGATCGACAGCGTCTCGCCGCGCGCGTGCTCGCCCATGAGGAAGACGGCCGGGTACTTCATCGTCACCTTGGAACCGATGTTGCCGTCGATCCACTCCATCGTCGCGCCCTCCTCGCAGGTGGCGCGCTTCGTGACGAGGTTGTAGACGTTGTTCGACCAGTTCTGGATCGTCGTGTAGCGCACGCGTGCGTTCTTCTTCACGACGATCTCGACGACGGCCGAGTGAAGCGAGTCGGTCTTGTAGATCGGCGCGGTGCAGCCCTCGACGTAGTGAACGTACGAGCCCTCGTCGGCGATGATGAGCGTGCGCTCGAACTGGCCCATGTTCTCCGTGTTGATGCGGAAGTAGGCCTGCAGCGGGATGTCGACGTGGACACCCTTCGGCACGTAGATGAACGAGCCACCCGACCATACGGCCGTGTTGAGCGCGGCGAACTTGTTGTCACCGGCGGGGATGACGGTGCCGAAGTACTCGCGGAAGAGTTCCTCGTGCTCACGCAGGCCCGTGTCGGTGTCGACGAAGATGACGCCCTTCTCCTCCAGGTCCTCACGGATCTGGTGGTAGACGACCTCAGACTCGTACTGCGCGGCGACGCCCGCGATGAGGCGCTGCTTCTCAGCCTCCGGGATGCCGAGCTTGTCGTACGTGTTCTTGATGTCCTCGGGAAGCTCGTCCCACGTCGTGGCCTGCTTCTCCGTCGACTTCACGAAGTACTTGATGTTCTGGAAGTCGATGCCCGTGAGGTCGCTGCCCCAGTTCGGCATCGGCTTCTTCTCGAAGAGGCCGAGCGACTTCATGCGCAGCTTCTTCATCCACTCCGGCTCGTTCTTGCGGTCCGAGATGTCCGCGACGATGTCGGGGTTGAGGCCACGCTTCGCGGATGCGCCGGCGGTGTCGGTGTCCGCCCATCCGTACTCGTAGCGGCCGAGGTCGGCAAGACCCGGGTTGAGCTCTTCGATGGTGCTCATCGCTGCTCCTTCTTCTGGTGGGCGTCGGTCTGGTCGGGGGTGTCGAGGTGGCGGCTTACGCCGGGCGCGGCGTGCGGTCCTGGCGGGCCGGCGTCCTGCACTCGTGGCACGGCGGGCGTCGGGATGAACGTCGTGCAGACGTGGTCACCGTGCGCGAGGGAGGCCAGGCGCTGCACGTGCACGCCCAGGACCTCGGAGAACGCGGCACGCTCGGCCTCGCAGAACTCGGGGTGGCTCGCCGCGACGTGCTGCACCGGGCAGTGCCCCTGGCACAGCTGTACGCCGGCGAGCGGGGTTCCCTCCGCGACGGGACGCGTCGAGGCGGCAAAGCCCTGACGGGACAGGGCGCGTGCGAGGGCGTCGGCGCGGGCGTCGGGGTCGTCACCGGCGGCCTCGACGGCGGGACGGACGCTGTGGGCCAGCTCGCGGGCACGTTCCTGCGCGACGGCGACGAGTGCCTGCTCTCCCCCGAGCTCGATGAGGTGCTCGATGACCTGCGAGGCGAGAGCATCGTAGCCGTCGGGCATCGCGCCGTGGCCGGCTTCGGTGAGGACGTAGGCGCGCGCAGGGCGACCGCGCCGGCGTGCACCTGTCGTCGGGGCCTCGCGTTCGGCGATGAGGCCGTCAGCGAGCAGAGCGTCGAGGTGACGGCGCATGGCCGCGGGCGTGAGGTTCATCCGCTGCCCCAGCTCGGCCGCCGTCACGGGGCCGTGCTCGGAGACGGCCGTACGGACGCGTTCGCGGGTCGAGGTGGCCGGTGCCGTTGCGTTCGAGGCCGCCTGCTGCGTGCTCACGTTCGTGGGCGTGTTCATGGTCGACCTCCTTCGCGTGAACGGCTCACACCTAAATTAACAACACCAATGTTGCGTAATTCCCTCGGAGAGTGAAACTGAGGTTCACCTCACCTCGACGCGGGAGTCGACGCGCCCGGGCCCGGCGCCGGGTCGCGCGTAGACTTCACGGGTGCCGAAACTGCCCGCAAGCCCCGACGACGGCGCCGCGAGGGCTGCCGTCAACATCCGCGACGTCACGCACGCCTACTCCGGCAACCCCGCCCTGCGCGGGCTGTCGTGGAGCGCTCCCGCCGGTCGAGTGACGGCCGTTCTCGGCCGCAACGGCGCGGGCAAGACGAGCGTCATCGAGATGGCAGAGGGGCTGCGGCGCCCCGATTCGGGCAGCATCCAGGTGCTCGGGGTCGAACCGTGGAACGCCGATGCCGATCATCGCGCGCGCGTCGGTGTCATGCTGCAGGACGGCGGGCTGCCGATGGGAACCAAGCCGATGGCGCTGCTGCGTCACCTCGCGTCGTTCTACCGCGCCCCCCGCGACGTCGACGAGCTCGCCGCGCGCCTGGAGATCCCGTCGTACAACCGCACGAGCGTGCGACGCCTGTCCGGGGGCCAGCGCCAGCGGGTCGCACTCGCGGCGGCGATGGTGGGGCAGCCCGACCTGCTGTTCCTCGACGAACCCACCGCCGGCCTCGACCCGCACGCCCGCCGCGAGGTGTGGGCGATCATCAGCGACGAACGCGACCGCGGCGCGAGCGTCGTCGTCACGACGCATTCGTTCGAGGAGGCTGAACGCCTCGCCGACCACGTCGTCATCATGAACGCGGGAACGTGCGTGGCGCAGGGCACGCTGGATGCGGTCACCCACGGGCGTGACCTCGAGGACGTCTACTTCGACCTGACGGAGGCCGCGCGATGACCCGCCCCGATTCGACCCCGGCGACGTCGGCGTCCTCGACGACATCGATGGCCGAGGTGCCCTCCAAGCGCTCGATGGCTGCTGACGCGACGACCCGGGCGGCTGCGCCCGGCCGACGGATGCGCGCCCAGGCGGCGTTCGAGGGCCGCACGTTGCTCGCGAACGGCGAGCAGCTGCTCGTCTCCTTGCTGCTCCCGGCGATGGCCCTGCTCGGACTGCACTTCGCCTCGACGCCGGATCTCGGCCCGGGGCGCCGGATCGACCTCGCGACGCCGGGCATCCTCGCGCTCGCCGTGGTGTCGACGGCGTTCACCGGCCAGGCCATCGCGACGGGCTTCGACCGACGCTACGGCGTGCTGCGACTGCTCGGTGTGACGCCCCTCGGCAGCCGCGGCTTGCTCGTCGCCAAGGCGGTGGCGGTCGCCGGTGTCGTCGCGGTGCAGACGCTCGTCCTCGGCGGGCTCGGGCTCGTGCTCGGCTGGCACCCGCACTGGGTGGGCGTGCCGCTCGCCATCGTGTTCCTGCTGCTCGCGTGCTGGGTATTCGTCGCGCTCGCTCTCGTCGTCGCGGGCCGGATCCGCGCCGAGGGTGTCCTCGTCGTCGCAAACCTGCTGTGGGTCCTGCTCGCCGTCGGCGGTGGCCTGCTGCTCGCGACCACGCAGTACCCGTCGTGGTGGGAGCCGATCGCGCGCTTCCTGCCCACCGGCGCGCTCGGCGACGGTCTGCGCTCGGCGCTCACCGGCTCGGGACCGCTGGCGCTCCCCCTCGTCGTGCTCGTCATCTGGGGTGCTGTGCTGACGTTCGCCGCGTCGCGGTTGTTCCGCTGGTCCGACTGAAATTTTCCCTGCTGCGTGGCAAGCGAGCCTGTGCCTAGCGCCCACGTGGCTCCGGCAGGTGGTGACGAAGGTCCCCCGCCCCAGGCGCGCCCGGGCGTCCGATCTGTGATGGGCGCCCACTACGCTTGGATGTCGTGACTCACTCCTCCCCGATGACGTCCGACGCGGCCGTTGGCGCCGCGCCCGTCGCGCCTCCTGAATCTCGTCCCGTCAACCCGTGGTTGAAGCGGCTGTTCTGGCTCAACCTGGTCGTCGAGATCGGCATCGTCGTGACGGGTGGGCTCGTGCGTCTCACCGGTTCGGGGCTCGGGTGCCCGACATGGCCGCAGTGCGTTCCCGGCTCGTACACGCCGGTGCCGGAGCAGGAACAGTCCTGGCACAAGTACATCGAGTTCGGCAACCGGACGCTGACGGGCGTCGTCGGTATCGTCGCCATCGCGCTGTGCCTGGGCATCTTCTTCTGGGCTCGCACGCGTCGTCGCCTGCTCCTGCCCGCCGGGTGCGTTGTCCTCGGCATCGTGCTGCAGGCCGTCGTCGGTGGCATCACGGTTCACATGGATCTCAACCCGTTCATCGTGGCCTTGCACTTCATGCTGTCGATGCTGCTCGTCACGGCGTCCGCGTGGCTCGTGTGGCGTGGGCGTGAGGGCGACGGGCCGAAGCGACCGCTCGTGCCGACGCCCATCGCCGTCGTCGCGAAGATCGCCGCCGTTCTCGCGTTCGTCGTTCTCGTGCTCGGCACGATGGTGACCGGTTCCGGTCCGCACAGCGGTGATGCCGACGAGCCCGCCCGCACCGGGTGGGACGCGCGGAGCGTCGCGTGGCTGCACGCCGACACCGTCATGCTGTTCTGCGGGCTCGTCGTCGCCGTCCTGCTCTCGCTGTTCGTCCTGCGCAGCCCTGCCACCACGCGACGCACCTGGATCGGCCTGCTCGTCATCACTCTGCTGCAGGGCGTGCTCGGCTACGTCCAGTACTTCACGGGCGTGCCGTGGGTGCCGGTGCTGTTCCACATGCTCGGCGCGTGCCTGCTCGTCACGTGGATGACCTGGGCCCTCTGCTGCCTGCGCGAGCGCCCCTGAGACGCCTGCTCCGCCGACTTCCCCTCCACCACGACCCGTCTCATCGCTGGCGGCGGCAATCGTCGGACCTGACCAGGTGGCCGCAAATGTGGACGAAAATCGCAGGGGTGGACATGAATCGCGAGTGTGTCCACCGGACGACGAAGCGGGCCTCACCAGATGGTGGGGCCCGCTTCGTCAGTGAGTCGATGCGTTTCGGTGACTCGGTGTGATCAGCGGATGACCGCGTAGTACCAGATCGGGTCGAGGGCGACGCCGATGAACAGCAGCGTCAGGTAGCTGATCGAGTAGTGGAACAGGCGCATCGGCTTGAGCACCGAGTACGGGGCGCCTTCCTTTGCGCGCTTGAGCAGCATGTGCGCCTCGAGCAGGAACACGGCGCCGGAGACGACGGCGATGACGGCGTAGATCCATCCCATGGGCGCGATCGGGATGAGCGCGAGCGACGTCAGCACCGTCACCCACGAGTAGGCGACGATCTGCTTCCCGACGGTCACGTCCTCGGCGATGACGGGCAGCATGGGGACGCCGGCGTTCGCGTAGTCGTCCTTGAACCGCATCGACAGCGGCCAGTAGTGCGGCGGCGTCCAGAAGAAGACGACGAGGAAAAGCACGAGCGCCGACCACGACACCGAGTTCGTGACGGCGGACCAGCCGATGAGCACCGGCATGCATCCGGCGACGCCGCCCCACACGATGTTCTGCGACGTGCGGCGCTTCAGCAGGATCGTGTAGAAGCCCACGTACAGCACGATGGCGCCGAGCGAGAGCCATGCGCTCAGCCAGTTGACGAGCAGCCCCAGCCACAGTGTCGCGGCGACGCCGAGCACGAGGCCGAAGATCAGCGCGGCCCGCGGCGTGATCGCCCCCGTGACGAGCGGTCGCCCCTCGGTGCGGTGCATGAGCTTGTCGATGTCTCGATCGAGGTAGCAGTTGAGCACGTTCGCCGAGGACGCCGACAGCGTGCCGCCGACCAGCGTCGCGACGATGAGCCATGCCTCCGGTACGCCGCGCTCGGCGAGAAACATCACCGGGAACGTCGTGACGAGCAGCAACTCGATGATGCGCGGCTTCGTCAGCGCGACGTAGTCGCCGATCTTCGCCTTGAGCGAGCGGTCACCGACGGGGCCTGTGGCCTCGCGGTTCGGCACGGTCGTGTCCTGTTCGAGCGCTGTCACGGTGTCCTTCATCGGTGCGATCGGGGCAGACGGACGAGGGTCCGTCTCAGGCCAGTCTACTCAGGGTGACTCGCGACCTCGACGAGGACTAGGCTCGCCTCGAGTTCGATTCCGACACGAAGGAGCCAGACCCGTGACCACGGATCAGTCCACCCCCGAGCGTTCCGACGCACTCGCCCTGCCGAAGGCTGACAAGGCCGGCTGGAGCGACATCGACGTCCGGGCCGTCGACACGGCCCGCCTGCTGGCCGCCGACGCTGTCCAGAAGGTCGGCAACGGCCACCCTGGCACCGCGATGAGCCTGGCACCCGTCGCCTACCTCATCTACCAGAACCTCATGACGTACGACCCCACCGACACCGAGTGGATCGGCCGCGACCGTTTCGTCCTGTCCTGCGGTCACTCCTCGCTCACGCAGTATGTCCAGCTCTACCTGTCCGGTTCGGGCCTCGAGCTCGACGACCTGAAGGCGCTTCGCACGTGGGGTTCGAAGACCCCCGGCCACCCCGAGGTGCACCACACCAAGGGCGTCGACATCACGACGGGCCCGCTCGGATCGGGCCTCGCCTCCGCCGTCGGCATGGCGATGGCGCAGCGCCGTCAGAAGGGCCTGTACGACCCGAAGACGCCGGCCGGCGAGTCGCCGTTCGACCACCACGTCTACGTCATCGCCTCCGACGGCGACATCATGGAGGGTGTGACGGCCGAGGCCAGCTCCCTGGCCGGTCACCAGCAGCTCGGCAACCTGACCCTCGTCTATGACGAGAACTACATCTCGATCGAGGACGACACGAACGTCTCCTTCTCCGAGGACGTCGCCAAGCGCTACGAGTCGTACGGCTGGGACGTGCGCGTCGTCGACTGGCGCGCCTCCGCGAAGGACGGCGGCAAGTACACCGAGGACGTCGACGCGCTGTTCGAGGCGATCGAAGAGGGCAAGAAGGTCACGGACAAGCCCTCCATCGTCATCCTGCGCACGATCATCGCCTACCCCGCGCCGACGAAGCAGAACACGGGCAAGGCCCACGGTTCCGCGCTCGGTGACGACGAGATCAAGGCGACGAAGGAGCTGCTCGGCTTCGACCCGGAGCAGACCTTCGAGGTCGACGACGCCGTCATCGCGCACACCCGCAAGGCGATCCAGCGCGGACAGGCCGCTCACGCCGAGTGGACGAAGAAGTTCGACGCGTGGAAGTCGGCCAACCCCGAGGCGGCGAAGCTGCTCGAGCGCGTCCAGGCCAAGAAGCTGCCGGCGAACTTCGACGAGGCCCTCCCGGTCTTCGAGGCCGACGCCAAGGGCATCGCCTCCCGCGCCGCGTCCGGCAAGGTGCTCAACGCACTCGCCGACGTCGTGCCCGAGCTGTGGGGCGGTAGCGCCGACCTCGCCGGCTCGAACAACACGACGATGGACAATCAGCCGTCGTTCATCCCCGAGGAGCGTTCGACGAGCACGTGGAAGGGCAACCCGTACGGCCGTACGCTGCACTTCGGCATCCGCGAGAACGCCATGGGCATGATCCTCAACGGCATCGAGCTCGAGGGCCTGACGCGCGCCTACGGCGGCACGTTCCTCGTGTTCTCCGACTACATGCGCCCCGCGGTGCGCCTCGCCGCCATCCAGCAGATCCCGTCGACGTTCGTGTGGACGCACGACTCGATCGGCGTCGGTGAGGACGGCCCGACGCACCAGCCGATCGAGCACCTGAGCGCGCTGCGCGCCATCCCGAACCTCAACGTCGTGCGCCCCGGTGACGCGAACGAGACGGCTCAGGCGTGGAAGAAGATCCTCGAGACGACGGATGCCCCGACCGGCCTCATCTTGAGCCGTCAGGAGCTGCCGACGCTCGACCGCTCCGAGTTCGCATCCGCCGAGGGCACCACCAAGGGCGGCTACGTTCTCGCCGACAGCGAGGGCGAGCCGAACATCATCCTCGTCGCCACGGGGTCGGAGCTGTCGCTCGCCGTCGAGGCGCGGAAGGAACTCGAGGCCAAGGGTGTTGCCACCCGTGTGGTCTCCATGCCGTGCCGCGAGTGGTTCGACGCACAGGACGACTCCTACAAGGAGAGCGTGCTGCCGAAGAACATCAAGGCGCGCGTCGCCGTGGAAGCAGGCCACCCGATGAGCTGGTACGACATCGTCGGCACGGACGGTCGTGTCGTCGGCATCGACCACTTCGGCGCCTCGGCCGACGCCAAGACGCTTTTCACCGAGTTCGGTTTCACGCCCGCGAAGGTCGTCGAGGCCGCCGAAGCATCCATCGCAGCTGTCGAAGGAAAGTGATTCATCCATGACTCAGAACGCCAACACCCAGGCCCTGTCCGACGCGGGCGTCTCCATCTGGCTCGACGACCTCAACCGTCCGATGGTCACCGGTGACGAGCTGTCGAAGCTCGTCGAGACGAACAACGTCGTCGGTGTCACCTCGAACCCGACGATCTTCGCGACGGCCCTGTCCGACGGCTCCGCCTACAACGAGCAGGTCGCCGAGCTGGCAGCAGCCGGCCAGGGCGTCGACGAGGCCGTCTTCGCGATCACGACGAAGGACGTCATGGCCGCGTGCGACATCCTGCGCCCCGTCTACGACGCGACGAACGGTGAGGACGGGCGCGTCTCCATCGAGGTCGACCCGCGCATGGCGCGCGACACCGAGGGCACCGTCACCATGGCGAAGCAGCTGTGGGAGACGATCGGGCGCGAGAACTGCATGATCAAGATCCCGGCGACGGTCGAGGGTCTGCCCGCGATCAGCGCCGTGCTCGCCGAGGGCATCAGCGTCAACGTCACGCTGATCTTCTCCCTCGACCGCTACCGCGGCGTCATGAACGCCTTCCTCACCGGCCTCGAACAGGCCCGTGAGAACGGCAAGGACCTGTCGAAGATCCGCTCCGTCGCCTCCTTCTTCGTCAGCCGCGTCGACACCGAGTTCGACGCGCGTCTCGACGCCGTCGGCACCGACGAGGCGAAGGCCCTCAAGTCGAAGGCCGGCATCGCCAACGCGCGCCTCGCCTACCAGGCGTTCGAGGAGGTCTTCTCGACGCCGCGCTGGCAGACCCTCGCCGACGACGGCGCGCACGTGCAGCGTCCCCTGTGGGCCTCGACGGGCGTCAAGGACCCGAGCCTGCCGGACACGCTGTACGTGACCGAGCTCGCCGCGCCGAACACGGTCAACACGATGCCGCCGAAGACGCTCGCCGCGCTCGCCGACCACGGCACGGTCGAGGGCGACCGCATCTCCGGCACCTACGACGAGGCGAAGGCGACGATGGACGCCCTCGAGCACGCCGGCGTCTCCTACGCCGACGTCGTCGACAAGCTCGAGACCGAGGGCCTCGACAAGTTCGAGAAGTCCTGGGAAGAGCTGCTCGGCTCCGTCCGTTCCGAACTCGAGAAGGCAGGCGAGAACAAGTGACCTCCTCCGGTGTCAGCCTCGGCACCGTGGGTGCCGGGGCGGCAGCGATCGACGCTGCCGTCCCGGCGCTCGTCGCCGAGAAGTTCGCGAGCCGACTCTTCGCGCAGGATCCCACGCTGTGGGGTTCCGACGCCGAGTCCGAAGCCGCGAAACGACTGTCCTGGGTGGGCCTCGCCCGCTCATCCCGTCCTCTCGTCGGTGAGATCGACGCGCTGCGCGAGAAGTTCACCTCCCAGGGCCTGACTCGCGTCGTCCTGTGCGGCATGGGCGGTTCGTCGCTCGCGCCGGAGGTCATCTGCGCGACCGCGGGTGTTCCGCTCGTCGTGCTCGACTCCTCCCAGCCCGACATGGTGCGCACCGCCCTCGCCGAGGACCTCGAGCACACCCTCGTCGTCGTCTCGTCGAAGTCGGGCTCGACGGTCGAGACCGACAGCCAGCGTCGCGTGTATGAGCAGGCGTTCGAGGACGCGGGCATCGACCCGACCGAGCGCATCGTCATCGTCACCGACCCGGGTTCGCCGCTCGACGAGAGCTCGCGTGCCGGCGGCTTCACCGTCGTCAACGCCGACCCGAACGTCGGCGGGCGCTACTCGGCTCTCACCGCCTTCGGTCTCGTCCCCTCCGGCCTCGCCGGCGCGGACGTCGAGGCCCTGCTCGACGAGGCCGAGTCCGTCACGGACCTGCTCGCCGAGGACGACGGGGCCAACCCGGGCCTACAGCTGGGCGCCGTGCTCGGGGGCACCTCTCCCCTGCGCGACAAGGTGATCCTCGCCGACGCCGGGACGCAGATCCCGGGCTTCGGTGACTGGATCGAGCAGCTCATCGCCGAGTCGACGGGCAAGGACGGCAAGGGCCTGCTGCCCGTCGTCGTCGGGCGTGACGAGCCCTCGAGCCTCGCCGCGGACGAGAACCTGGTCCTGCTCACGGCCGAGGACGACGAGCGCACCCCTGAGGGCGACTCCGTCACGACCGTCTCGGGTTCGCTGGGCGCGCAGATGCTGCTGTGGGAGGTCGCGACGGCCGTCGCCGGCCGCCTCATCGGCATCAACCCGTTCGACCAGCCGGACGTCGAGTCGGCGAAGGCCGCGGCGCGCGAACTGCTCGACGCGGGCATGGGCGCCGCTGATGCTCCTGCGTTCGTCGACGGCGCCGTTGAGGTTCGCACGGCGGGCCCCGACTTCCTCGCGGGCGCCGACACGCTCGATGCGGCGCTCCAGGCGCTCGTCGCACAGCTGACGCCGACGGGTTACCTCGCCGTCATGGCCTACCTCGACCGTCTCGCCGACACCGAGCTGGCCGCGACGCGCGCGCCGCTGCAGAGTGCGCTGGAACGACCCGTCACCTTCGGGTGGGGCCCGCGCTTCCTGCACTCGACCGGCCAGTACCACAAGGGCGGCCCGGCGAACGGTGTGTACCTGCAGATCACGACCGTCCCCGGCGAGGATCTCGCCGTGCCCGGGCGCGACTTCACCTTCGGGCAGTTCTGCGATGCGCAGGCCGGTGGTGACGCCTCCGTCCTCGCCGACCACGGCCGGCCCGTCCTGCGGCTGCACCTCGCCGACCACGACGCGGGCCTGAAGCAGGTCGTCGCGGCCCTGACGAAGATGTCCGGAGGCGAGGCTCGGTGACGCCGCCGACGGAGATCTCCAAGGGCCACAACCCCCTGCGTTCCAAGGAGGACAAGCGCCTGCCCCGCATCGCCGGGCCCTGCAGCGTCGTGCTCTTCGGCGTCACGGGTGACCTCGCCCGCAAGAAGCTCATGCCGGCCATCTACGACCTGTTCCACCGTGGTCTGCTGCCACCCGGTTTCTCCCTCGTCGGCTTCGCCCGACGTGACTGGGAGGACCAGGACTTCATGCAGATCGTCAAGGAGTCGGTCAAGGAGCGTGCGCGCACGGGCTACGACGAGGAGGTCTGGACCAACCTCGCCGACGGCATCCGTTTCGTCCAGGGCACCTTCGACGACGCCTCCGCCTTCGAGAACCTGGCGAAGACGCTCAAGGAACTCGAGGACAGCCGCGGCACCGAGGGCAACACGGCCTTCTACCTGTCGATCCCCCCGGGATCGTTCGCGCAGGTCTGCGAGCAGCTCGAGACGGCCGGCCTGACGAAGCCGAGCGAGACGAAGCCGGACGCGTGGCGCCGCGTCGTCATCGAGAAGCCCTTCGGGCACGACCTCGAGAGCGCGCGCGAGCTCAACGCGATCGTCGAGAGCGTCTTCCCGCCCGACTCGATCTTCCGGATCGATCACTACCTCGGCAAGGAGACGGTGCAGAACATCCTGGCGTTCCGTTTCGCCAACCAGATGTTCGAGCCGATCTGGAACAACAACCACGTCGACCACGTGCAGATCACCATGGCCGAGGACATCGGCATCGGTGGCCGCGCGGGCTACTACGACGGCATCGGGGCGGCGCGCGACGTCATCCAGAACCACTTGCTCCAGCTGCTCGCCATCACGGCGATGGAGCAGCCGCTGACCTTCGACGCGAAGGATCTGCGCACGGAGAAGGAGAAGGTGCTCGCCGCGGTGAAGCTGCCGCAGGATCTCGCGGCCTCGACGGCTCGCGGGCAGTACGCCGAGGGCTGGCAGGGCGCGGAGAAGGTGCCCGGCTTCTTGCAGGAGGAGGGCATCAAGCCCGACTCGCAGACCGAGACGTACGCCGCCGTCAAGCTCGGCATCAACACGCGGCGTTGGGCGGGTGTGCCGTTCTACCTGCGCACCGGCAAGCGACTCGGCAAGCGCGTCACCGAGATCGCCGTCGTATTCAAGAACGCGGTGACCCCGTTCGACGAGAACCAGACCGAGGAGCTCGGCCGCAACGCCATCGTCATCCGGGTGCAGCCCGACGAGGGCGTCACGATGCGGTTCGGTTCCAAGATTCCGGGCTCGAACGGCTTCGAGGTGCGCGACGTGACGATGGACTTCGGCTACGGCTCGGCGTTCACCGACTCGAGCCCGGAGGCGTACGAACGTCTCATCCTCGACGTGCTGCTCGGCGATCCGCCGTTGTTCCCGCGGCACGAAGAGGTCGAGTTGTCGTGGAAGATCCTCGACCCGATCGAGAACTTCTGGGCCTCGCTGGATGCGCAGCCCGATCAGTACGAGTCGGGCACGTGGGGGCCGCAGAGCTCTGACGACATGATGGCCCGCGACGGACGCCACTGGAGGATGCCGTGATCGTCAACCTGGACAAGACGTCGACGACGGAGATCTCCAAGAAGCTCGTCCAACTGCGCAACGAGGTCGGCTCGATGACGATCGGGCGTGTCATGACGCTCGTCGCCGTCTGCCGCGGTGAGGACGTCGAGGAGTCGCTGCACGTCGCGGCGGAGGCCACGCGTCTGCACCCGAGTCGCATCATCGCGCTCGTCGCCGACCCGGATGCCGCCGACGCGTGGCTCGACGCCGAGATCCGTCTCGGCGGCGACGCCGGTGCATCCGAGATCATCGTGCTGCGTCTGCACGGTGACCTCGCGCAGCACGGCGCGTCGGCCCTGACGCCACTACTGCTCGCCGACTCCCCCGTCGTCGCGTGGTGGCCGATGGAGGCCGACGAGAACATCGGTGAGACCCCGATCGGTCGGATGGCGCAGCGTCGCATCACCGACGCGTCGCTGTCGGCCGACCCGCGCAGCGAGATCCTGCGCCGCGCGATGCACTACACCGCCGGCGACACGGACATGGCGTGGGCCCGGACGACGCGCTGGCGCGGCCTGCTCGCGGGGGCACTCGACGTGCCGCCGTACGAGCCGGTCACGAAGGTCATCGTCACCGGAGCGAGCGACTCGGCCTCCACCGACCTGCTCGGCGGCTGGCTCGGCGTCGAACTCGGCTGCCCGGTCGAGCGTCGACTCGGTGAACCCGGTCTGGGCCTCATCAGCGTCGAGCTGGAGCGTGCTTCCGGCCCGATCCTGCTGACGCGTCACGGTGAGCAGGCGATCCTGAGCCAGCCCGGCCAGCCGGACCGTCAGATGGCGCTGCAGCGCCCGGACGCGGTCGCATCCCTCGCCGAGGAGCTGCGGCGCCTCGACAAGGACGAGGTCTACCGTGACGCCCTCGTGCGCGGCCTGCCGAAGCTCGCCGCCGAGGACGACGCGTGAGCGCTGCGAACGTCGAACGACGCGTGGCGGCGACGAAGGCTGATCTGGCCGACGCGATCGCCGAACGCCTGCGGGAGGTCATCGCCGACGCGGTGGCCTCCCGGGGCGTCGCCCACGTCGTCCTGACGGGCGGGTCGATGGGTGAGGCGAGTGCGCGAGCTCTCGCCTCCCTCGACGACATCGACTGGGCGCACGTGCACCTGTGGTGGGGCGACGAACGGTTCCTGCCCGCGGGGGACGCCGAGCGCAACGAGACGCAGGCTCGGGTGGTGCTCATCGACGTCGTCGGCGTGCCCGCGGCGAACGTGCACGCCATGGCGGCGTCGGACGGCCCGGACGGTGACGACCTCGACGCGGCCGTTGCGCGTTACCGCGACGAGCTGGCCACGGTGGCGCCACGGTTCGACGTCGTCATGCTCGGGATGGGTCCGGACACGCACGTGGCGTCCCTGTTTCCCGGGCACGCGACGACACGCGTCGACGACACGAGCGTCGTGGCGGAGAACGACTCCCCCAAGCCGCCGCCGCAGCGCATCAGCCTCACCTTCCCTGCGCTCAACGCGGCGCGCGAGGTGTGGCTCATGATCGCAGGGGCCGACAAGGCAGACGCGGTGCGCGCCGCGTCGACTTCGACGGATCGAACCGCTCACCCGGCCTCCGGCGTACACGGACGCGAACGCACGATCTGGTGGCTCGACGAGGCGGCAGCCGGGCCCGGCGCCTGAAGCACCCATCCAACGCGACGAAGCTCGTCACCTCCCGCTGGAGATGACGAGCTTCGTCGCGTCGGCGCTCATGGGCGCCGATGGAATCCGTCAGTTGAAGCGTTCGACGAGCCCCAAGCCGATGATGGCGAGGATCCAGATCGTCGCAGCGCCGACGGTGATGCGGTTGAGGTTGCGCTCAGCGCGCGAGGATCCGCCGAGGTTGGCGCCGGAGCCACCGCCGAACATGTCGGACAGACCGCCGCCGCTGCCCTTGTGCATGAGGATCAACAGCACGAGAAACAGGCTGCTCAGCACGAGCAGGCCCTGCAGCAGGATCTTGACAATGTCCACGAAGAAATCTCACCTCACGACGGGGCGGGCGTGAGCCCGCGCGAAATCAGCCCCCAGCGTACCGCGTGCCCGAGCCTCAGGCGTTCTGGTAGGTGCAGATGCCGATGAAGTCGTCAGCGACGAGCGACGCGCCGCCGACGAGGGCACCGTCCACGTCGTCCCCGGCCATGATCTCCGCGACGTTGCCCGGCTTCACCGAGCCGCCGTAGAGAACGCGGACCTTGTTCGCGAGTTCCTGGTCGAACGCGTCGGCGAGGGCGACGCGGACGGCGGCGCACACCTCCTGAGCGTCGGCGGGCGTCGCGACCTCGCCGGTGCCGATGGCCCACACGGGCTCGTAGGCGACGACGAGCGTCGACGCCTGCTCGGGCGTGAGACCGGCGACGGCGGCGCGCACCTGGGCGACGCAGTGCTCGACGTGCTCGCCCGCCTGACGGACCTCGAGCGGCTCACCGACGCACAGGATCGGCGTGAGGCCGTGACGGTACGCGGCCTCGACCTTCGCGCGGACGATCTCGTCCGTCTCACCGTGGTACTGACGGCGCTCGCTGTGACCGACGCACGCGTAGGTGCAGCCGAGCTTCGCGAGGAATGCGCCCGAGATCTCACCGGTGTACGCGCCCTCGTCATGCTGCGACAGATCCTGTGCGCCGTAGACGAGCTTGAGCTTGTCGCCGTCGACGAGCGTCTGCACCGAACGCAGATCGGTGAACGGCGGCAGGATGGCGACCTCGACGGCCCCGAAGTCGTGGCGCTTGTCCTCCAGGCCCCACGCGAGCTTCTGCACGAGGTGAGTGCCCGCGAGGTGGTCGAGGTTCATCTTCCAGTTGCCCGCCATGAGCGGCGTGCGCGTGTTCTTCGTCGAAGCCATGCCGGCTTCCCCTTTCACGTTGATCGGATACCGCGAACCCCGCCCCCGCCGAAGCGACGGAGGCGGGGCTCGCAGCTGTGGAGGTCAGATCAGCCGAGCACGGAGATCCCCGGCAGTTCCTTGCCCTCGAGGTATTCGAGGCTCGCCCCACCACCGGTGGAGATGTGCCCGAACTGATCGTCGGAGAAGCCGAGCTGACGCACGGCGGCGGCCGAGTCGCCACCACCGACGACGGTGAGGGCACCGTTCTCGGTGGCCTCGACGAGCGCCTGCGCGACAGCCTTCGTCCCGGCGGCGAACGGCTCCATCTCGAACGCGCCCATCGGGCCGTTCCAGAACACCGTCTTGCAGTCCGTCAGCTTGCTCGCGTACAGCTTCGCCGACTCCGGGCCGATGTCGAGACCCATCTGGTCGGCCGGGATCGCGTCGATCGAGACGACCTCGTGGCCCTTGTCGGCCGCGAACTCCGGCGCGACGACGACGTCGCTCGGCAGCACGATCTCGACGCCCAGCTCCTTGGCCTTCGCGATGTAGCCCTTGACCGTCTCGATCTGCTCGGTGTCGAGCAGGCTCTTGCCGACCTCGTGCCCCTCGGCCGCGAGGAAGGTGAACACCATCCCGCCGCCGATGAGCAGCCGATCCGCGGTCTGCATGAGGTTCTCGATGACGGCCAGCTTGTCGGCGACCTTCGCGCCACCGAGGACCACGGCGTACGGACGCTTCGGGTTCTCGGTGAGCTGCTTCAGCACCTCGACCTCGGTCTTGACGAGCCCACCCATCGCCGACGGCAGCAGCTGCGCCACGTCGTAGACGGACGCCTGCTTGCGGTGCACCACACCGAAGCCGTCGGAGACGAACACGTCCGCCAGTGACGCGAGCTGCTCGGCGAACTTCTTGCGCTCGGCCTCGTCCTTGCTCGTCTCGCCAACGTTGAAGCGCAGGTTCTCGAGCAGGGCGACGTCGCCGTCACCGAGGGATTCGACCGTGGAACGCGCCGAGTCGCCGACCGTGTCGGTGGCGAACGCCACGTCCTGACCGAGCAGTTCCGACAGGCGCCCGACGACGGGCTGCAGCGAGTACTTCGCCTCCGGCTCGCCCTTGGGGCGGCCCAGGTGCGCGACGACGACGACGCGAGCGCCGGCCTTCGTCAGCTCCTGGATCGTCGGGACCGATGCGCGGATGCGGCCGTCGTCGGTGATCGTCGAACCGTCGAGCGGGACGTTGAGGTCGCTGCGCAGCAACACTGTCTTGCCGCGCAGATCACCCAGATCGCTGATGGACTTCACGCCTGACCCCGATCAGAGGGAGGAGCCGACGAGCGTGGTCAGGTCGACGAGGCGGTTGGAGTAACCCCACTCGTTGTCGTACCAGCCGACGACCTTGACCTGGTTGCCGATGACCTTCGTCAGACCGGAGTCGAAGATGCAGGAGGCCGGGTCAGTGACGATGTCCGTCGAGACCAGCGGGTCCTCGGTGTACTGCAGGTAACCCTTGAGCGGGCCCTCGCTCGCGGCCTTCTTGACGATCTCGTTGACCTCTTCGACGGTCGTCTCGCGCGGAGCCTCGAACGTCAGGTCGGTCGCCGAGCCTGTGGGGGTCGGCACACGCAGCGCGTAACCGTCGAGCTTGCCCTTGAGCTCCGGCAGCACCAGCGCGACGGCCTTGGCGGCACCCGTCGAGGTCGGAACGATGTTGATCGCGGCGGCGCGGGCGCGACGCGGGTCGCTGTGCGGCGCGTCGTGCAGACGCTGGTCACCCGTGTAGGCGTGGATCGTCGTCATGAGGCCACGCTCGATGCCGAGGCCGTCGTTGAGAGCCTTGGCCATCGGGGCGAGGCAGTTCGTCGTGCACGAGGCGTTCGAGATGATCGTGTGCTTCGACGCGTCGTACTGGTCGTCGTTGACGCCCATGACGATCGTGATGTCCTCGTTCTTCGCCGGGGCGGAGATGATGACCTTCTTCGCGCCACCGGTGAGGTGCGCCTTGGCCTTCTCGGCGTCCGTGAAGAAACCGGTGGACTCGATGACGACGTCGGCGCCGACCGAGGCCCAGTCGAGCTTCGCCGGATCCTTCTCGGCGAACGCGGCGATCTTCTTGCCGTCGACCGTGAGGGAGTCCTCGTCGTAGGAGACCTCGCCGTCGAAACGGCCGAGGATCGAGTCGTACTTGAGGAGGTTGGCGAGCGTCTTGTTGTCGGTGAGGTCGTTCACCGCCACGATCTCGACGTCTGCGCCCGAGGCCTTCACGGCCCGAAAGAAGTTGCGGCCGATGCGGCCAAAGCCATTGATACCAACGCGGACGGTCACTTGAGGACCCTGCCCTTCCCTAGGAATCGAGTGCTCACGCGCCCAGAAAGGCGCGAGGTCTTTCAACACCTCCACCCTATGACACGCAGGCGGGCCGCGGGGCACCGCGGGGCAGGTTACCGGTCAGTCAGGCCGCTGACCGGGGCGCGGCAGGGTCAGTCGTCCTCGAGCATGTCGGGCGTGAGGTTCGCGTCGGTGCCGGGGATGCCCTGATCGGCGGCGCGCTTGTCGGCCATCGCGAGCAGCCGGCGGATGCGTCCGGCGACGGCGTCCTTCGTCATCGGTGGGTCGGCCAGGGCGCCGAGCTCCTCGAGGCTCGCCTCCTTGTGCTCGATGCGCAACTCACCGGCCTGACGAAGATGATCGGGCACGTCCTCGCCGAGGATCTCCATCGCCCGCGCGACGCGGCTGCCCGCGGCGACGGCAGCGCGCGCCGAACGGCGCAGGTTGGCGTCGTCGAAGTTCGCGAGACGGTTCGCGGTGGCCCTCACCTCACGGCGCATGCGGCGTTCCTCCCACACGAGGCGCGCGTCCTCGGCGCCCATGTGGGTGAGCATCGCGCCGATCGCCTCGCCGTCACGGATGACGACGCGGTCGACGCCGCGCACCTCACGCGCCTTTGCGGGCACACCCAGCCGGCGCGCCGCGCCGACGAGGGCGAGGGCGACTTCGGAACCGGGACAGGTGATCTCCAGCGACGACGAACGGCCCGGCTCGGTGAGCGAACCGTGGGCGATGAACGCGCCGCGCCACGCGGCGGCGGCGTCGTCGAGGGTGCCGTTGACGATCTTCGGCGGCAGCCCGCGCACCGGGCGGCCCTTCGCATCGACGAGGCCGGTCTGCACGGCGAGCTCGGGCTTGGCGACGCGCACGAGATACGTCGTCTGACGACGGATGCCGCCGGCACTCATGACGGCGAGCTCGCTCGTGTGACCGTAGAGCTGCGTGATGTTCGTACGCAGACGACGCGCGGCGACGCCGGTGTCGAGCTCCGCCTCGACGACGACCCGCCCGGCGACGAGGTGCAGCCCGCCGGCGAAGCGCAGCATGGCCGCGACCTCGGACTTGCGGGTCTGCTGCGGCGTCACCACCACCCGGGCCAGCTCGTCCTTGACCGCTGCCGTCATCGCCATGTCGTCGTGCACCTTCCTCGTCGATCGCCCTGCGGGACGAAGGATCTATTGTGCCGAACGCGTGGCACCCGGCCCAAACGGGTGGTCACGCGCGACGCCGCGCCTGGGCGCGGGCGGCCGATTCCATGACGTCGCGGTACGCCGTCGCGAGGCGCAGGGTGTCGTGGACGCCGGCGCTCTCCTGGTCGGCGACCGGCTTGTAGACGACGCTCGCGCCCAACGCGGCCGCCGACGACTCGAGCGCCTCGCGGGCACGGGCGTCATCACCGACGACGCCCGGGTCGGCGAGGATCGCGTCGAGGTGAAGGGCCGGAGCATGGGCCGCGAGCACCTCGAGGTGATCGCTGGCCGAGAAACCGGAGGTCTCGCCCGTGTCCATCTGGACGTTGAGCGTCAGCATCCGCTTCGCCTTCGTCTGCACGAGCGCGTCGAGCAGGTCGGGCACGAGCAGGTGCGGCATGACGGAGGTGAACCACGAGCCCGGCCCGAGGATGACCCAGTCGGCGTCGAGCACCGCGTCGATCGCCTCGCGGCACGGCTGCGGCGGGTCGGGGAACAGGCGCAGGTTGAGCACGGTGCCCGGCGTCTGCGCGACCGCGACCTGGCCGGAGACCTCGCGCACCCCGTCCGGATCTGCGGGGTCGGCGCCGCGGACTTTGGCGTCGATGCGCAACGGCTGCAACGACATGGGCAGGACGCGCCCGCGCGCGCTGAGCAGGCGCCCGACCATGTCGAGACCCTGGATCGGGTCTCCCAGCGAATCCCACAGCCCCGCGATGAGCAGGTTGCCGAGGGCGTGCCCGCCGAGCGGGCCCTCGCCCGGGAAGCGATGCTGCAGCGCATCACGCCAGGCGATGCCCCACTGCGAGTTGTCGCACAAAGCGGCCAGCGCCATGCGCAGGTCGCCGGGCGGGAGGATGTCGTACTCCTCGCGCAGGCGCCCCGAAGAGCCCCCGTCGTCGGCGACGGTGACGATGGCGGTGATCTTGTCCGTCACGAGACGCAGGGCCTCCAGCGAGGCGAACAGGCCATGCCCCCCACCGAGGGCCGCGACCGCGGGGCGCTTCACTCCCGCCCCAGATCACGGTGGACGACGAGGGTCCCGAGCTGATCGGAGGCGAGGCGCTTCGCCAGTTCCTCGGCCATCGCGACACTGCGGTGCTTGCCGCCGGTGCAGCCGACGGCGAGCGTGACGTAGCTGCGCCCCTCGCGCAGGTAGCCCTGCGTCATCGGTTCGAGCAGCGCGAGGACGCCGTCGAGGAACTCACGGGCGCCCAGCTGACCGAGGACGAAATCACGCACGACCTCGTCCTTTCCGCTGAACGGGCGCAGCTCCGGGTTCCAGAACGGGTTCGGCAAGAAACGCATGTCGAAGACGAGGTCGGCGTCGAGCGGGATGCCGTACTTGAACCCGAAGCTCATGACGGCGACGCGCAACGCCGGCCCGCCCGTGTCGCCGACGAGCTCGTGCACCTTCGCCGACAGTTGGTGGACGTTGAGACCGCTCGTGTCGATGAGGATGTCGGCGTTCGAGCGCAGGTCGCGCAAGATCTCACGTTCGCGGATGATGCCGTCGAGCATGCGCCCCTCGCCCTGCAACGGGTGCGGTCGGCGCACCGACTCGAACCGGCGCACGAGCGCCTCGTCGGTCGCGTCCATGAACACGACCGACGGGCGCCAGCCGTCGTCACGCAGACGTTCGAGGCCCGCGCGGAAGTCGGTGAAGAACGCGCGGCTGCGGACGTCGACGACGGCGGCGAGGCGCGGGACGTCCTCCGCGCTCGCGTCGACGAGCCCGGCGAGGTCGGGCAGCAGCTGAGGCGGCAGGTTGTCGACGACGTACCAGCCCTGATCCTCGAGCACGTTCGCGGCCGTCGAGCGGCCGGCGCCGCTCATGCCGGTGACGATCATCAACTCCGCGCGCGGTGGGTGTGACATGGCTGCCTCTCGCTCGTTCATTCGACGACCTCTCCGGTCATCACGTTAACCGCTGGCTCGCCCTGCTCCTGCCGGAGCGAACGCACGATGGTCTCGGCGAGCGTCGGACCGATGCCCTTGACCTCGCACAGCGCGTCGGCGTCCGCCGCGCGGATGCGCTTGAGCGAGCCGAAGTGCGCGAGCAGCGCCTTCTGCTTGGCAGGGCCGAGCCCGGCGATGCCGTCGAGCGCGGACGTCGTCATCGACTTCGAGCGCCGCTCGCGATGGAAGGTGATCGCGAAGCGATGCGCCTCGTCGCGCACGCGCTGCAGCAGGTACAAGGCCTCGCTCGTGCGCGGCAGGATGACGGGGTAGTCGTCGTCGACGAGCCACACCTCCTCGAGACGCTTCGCGAGCCCGACGACGGGGATGTCGTCGAACCCGACGTCGGCGAGGGCCCGCGCGGCGGCGTCGACCTGCGGGCGTCCGCCGTCGACGACGAGCAACTGCGGACGGTAGGCGAAGCGCTTGATGCGGCCGTTCTCGTCACGCAGGGAGGGGCCTGCGGTCGCCGCGTCCGCCGGGATCTCGCCGGTCGTCGCGGGCGCGAGGTCGGCGCTCTCCTTCGCGAGCCGGGCGAAACGCCGCGTCAGCACCTCGTGCATCGCGGCGACGTCGTCGTTGCGCAGCGTGCCATCCTCGCCCTCGATGCCGTTGACGATGAAGCGGCGGTACTCCGACTTGCGGGGCAGACCGTCCTCGAACACGACCATCGAACCGACGACGTTCGTGCCCTGCACGTGCGAGATGTCGAAGCACTCGATGCGCAGCGGCGCCTCGGGCAGCCCGAGGTTCT
This sequence comes from Dermacoccus sp. NHGro5, assembly GCF_017565385.1. Lineage (NCBI taxonomy): Bacteria > Bacillati > Actinomycetota > Actinomycetes > Micrococcales > Dermacoccaceae > Dermacoccus > Dermacoccus sp. NHGro5. The sequence goes on from NZ_JAGEKQ010000004.1 coordinate 130,489, forward strand.
CCTGCAACTCCTCGAGGGCCTGCGAGCGGGCCGTCAGGTCGGACGCGCGGCTCACCTTGTGGCGCGCGAGCGCGTGCTCGGCGTTCTTCGCGACCGTCGCGGCGAGCTCGCGCTTGTCGCCGCGCTGCGGCACGCGGACGTCGACGTTGCTGCCGCGGCGTTCGCGCAGCCACGAGCTGACCGTCTCGACATCGGGCGGCAGCGACGGCACGAGCACCTCGCGCGGGACGTCGTCGCGCCCCTGAAGGTCGCCGTAGACCTCGAGCAGCATGGCCTCGACGAGGTCGGCGGTGTTGACGCCGGCGTCGCTGCCCTTGTCGGTGACCCAGCCGCGCTGACCCCGGATGCGGCCGCCGCGCACGTGGAAGACCTGGACGGCTGCCTCGAGGTCGTCCTCGGCGACGCCGAAGACGTCGGCATCCGTCGCGTCGTCGAACACGACGGCCGACTTCTGCAGCACTTTCTCCAGGGCACCGAGGTCGTCGCGCAAGCGCGCCGCTTGTTCGAAGTCGAGGTCGGCGGCGGCAGCCTTCATGCGTCGCTCGATCTCCCGGGTGAAGCGCGCGGAATCGCCGGCCATGAAATCGCAGAAATCCTGGGCGATCTCACGGTGCTCGGCCTTGGTGACCTTGCCGACGCAGGGCGCGCTGCACTTGTCGATGTACCCGAGCAGACACGGGCGACCCGACGCCTCGGCGCGTCGGTAGACCCCGTTGCTGCACGTGCGCATCGGGAACACGCGCATGAGTTGATCGAGCGTGTCGCGGATCGCCCACGCGTGCGTGAACGGGCCGAAGTAGCGAGTGCCGGGACGCTTGCGCCCGCGCATCACCTGCGCGCGCGGCACCGCGTCGGACATCGTCACCGCGAGGTAGGGGTAGGACTTGTCGTCGCGGTACTTGACGTTGAAGCGCGGGTCGAACTCCTTGATCCAGGCGTACTCGAGCTGCAACGCCTCGACCTCGGTGCGCACGATCGTCCACTCCACCGAGGCGGCCGTCGTCACCATCGTCCGCGTGCGCGGGTGCAGCAGCCGCAGATCCTGGAAGTAGTTGCTCAGGCGCGAGCGCAGGTTCTTCGCCTTGCCGACATAGATGACGCGCCCGTCGCGGTCGCGGAAGCGGTAGACGCCGGGTTCGGTCGGGATGTCGCCCGTCTTGGGGCGGTAGGTGCGGGGGTCTGCCATCAGCCGGTCACGTGCAGCTGGCTGCCCTTGACCTCGACCTTCTTCTCGGCGAGCGGCTTGTCCGCGGGGCCGGCGAGCACGGCGCCCGTCATCGGGTCGAAGCGGCTGCCGTGGCAGGGGCAGACGATCGCCTTGTCGGTGACCTCGCCGACCTGGCAGCCCTGGTGCGGGCACACGGACGTGAACGCCTTGAAGGTGCCCTTCGTCGGCTGAGTGACGACGATGGAGTTGCCGCGGTCGACGAAGCCGCTGCCGACGCTCACCTTGCTCGCGTCGATCGTGGCGTCGACGGACTTCGTCGAGGCCTCGTCGTCGCCCCCGCCGCACGCGGCGAGCATGCCGGTGCCGGCCACGGCGATCGTCGCGGTCATCGCGCTGCGGCGGGTGAACTGTGCCTGGAGGTCGCTCATCATGCCTTCTTCCGGGTCGTCTTCTTCGCCGCACTCGGCGCGGCGCTCGTGTTCTTTGCGGTCGTCTTGCCGGCCGCGGTCTGCTTGCTCGCCGTCTTCTTCGCGGCGGTCTTCTTCATCGCCGCGCGCGGGTCGATGACGGGCTTCTGCGCCACGATCGTCGGCGTCACGCCCGCGGCTTCGAGCAGCGGACGCAGGAAGCGACCCGTGTGGCTCGCCTCGACCTGCGCGATCTGCTCTGGCGTGCCCTCGGCGACGACCTCACCGCCGCGGAAACCACCCTCGGGGCCCATGTCGATGACCCAGTCGGCGCTCTTGATGACGTCGAGGTTGTGCTCGATGACGACGACCGTGTTGCCCTTGTCGACGAGGCCCTGGATGACCTCGAGCAGCTTGCGGATGTCCTCGAAGTGCAGACCGGTCGTCGGCTCGTCGAGGACGTAGATCGTGCGGCCGGACGAGCGCTTCTGCAGCTCCGCGGCTAGCTTGACGCGCTGCGCCTCACCACCCGACAGCGTCGGCGCCGGCTGGCCGAGACGGACGTAGCCGAGACCGACGTCGACGAGCGTGCGCATGTGACGCGCGATCGCGGGCACCGCTTCGAAGAACTCAGCGGCCTCCTCGATCGGCATGTCGAGCACCTCGGCGATCGACTTGCCCTTGAAGTGCACCTCGAGCGTCTCGCGGTTGTAGCGCGCCCCGTGGCACACCTCGCACGGCACGTACACGTCGGGCAGGAAGTTCATCTCGATCTTCAGCGTGCCGTCACCCGAACATGCCTCGCAGCGTCCGCCCTTGACGTTGAAGGAGAAGCGCCCCGGCTGGTAGCCGCGGATCTTCGCCTCCTGTGTCTCTGCGAAGAGCTTGCGGATGGCGTCGAACACGCCCGTGTAGGTGGCCGGGTTGCTCCGCGGCGTGCGCCCGATGGGGCTCTGGTCGACGTGGACGACCTTGTCGAGCAGTTCGGTGCCGGTGACGCGCTTGTGGCGCCCGGCGACCTGGCGGGCGCCGTTGAGGTCGTTCGCGAGCGTCGTGTAGAGGATGTCGTTGACGAGCGTCGATTTGCCCGACCCCGACACGCCGGAGACGACGACGAGGTTGCCCAGCGGGAACGCGACGTCGATGTCCTTGAGCGTGTGCTCACGCGCTCCCTCGACGACGAGGCGGCGACCGTCCTGACCGCGACGCGTCTGCGGCACCGGGATGGACAATCGGCCGCTGAGGTAACCGCCGGTGACGGACTTCTTCTCCGCGAGCAAGCCCTTGACCGGGCCGGAGTAGACGACCTCTCCCCCGTGCTCGCCGGCACCGGGCCCGATGTCGACGATCCAGTCGGCCGTCGCGATCGTGTCCTCGTCGTGCTCGACGACGATGAGCGTGTTGCCGAGGTCGCGCAGGCGCGTCAGCGTCTCGATGAGGCGGTGGTTGTCACGTTGGTGAAGACCGATCGACGGCTCGTCGAGGACGTAGAGCACGCCGACGAGACCTGAGCCGATCTGCGTCGCGAGGCGGATGCGCTGCGCCTCGCCACCCGACAGCGTGCCGGCGGGCCGGTCGAGCGAGAGGTAGTCGAGGCCAACGTCGAGCAGGAAGCCGAGACGCGCCGCGATCTCCTTGATGACGCGCTCGGCGATCTGCCGCTCGCGCGAGGTGAAGTCGACGTCGTCGAGGAAGTGCGCGGACTCCGAGATCGGCAGCGCGCACACCTCGGCGATCGACTTGCCGCCGATCGTCACCGACAGCGACTCGGGCTTGAGGCGTGCGCCGTTGCACGTCGGGCATGGCACCTCGCGCATGTAGCCCTCGTAGCGCTCACGGCTCCACTCCGACTCCGTCTCCGTGTGGCGACGCTTGACGAACGGGATGACGCCCTCGAAGCCCGTCGAATAGGAGCGCTCACGCCCGAAACGGTTGCGGTAGGTGACGTGAACCTTGTGGTTCTTGCCCTCGAGCAGCATCGTCTTCGCCTTGGCCGGCAGGTCGCGCCACGGGGTGTCGAGGTCGAACCCGCTCTCCTTGCCGAGCGCGCCCATGACGCGGACGAAATAGTCGGCGGCACCGCTGCCCTGCGCCCACGGCAGGATCGCGCCCTCGCGCAGCGTCTTGTCCTCGTCGGGGATGATGAGGTCGGGGTCGACACGCAGCTCGGTGCCGAGACCGGTGCAGGCCGGGCAGGCACCGAACGGGCTGTTGAACGAGAACGAACGCGGCTCGATCGCGTCCATCGACAGCGCGTGGTCGTTCGGGCAGGCGAGCTTCTCCGAGTAACGGCGCTCGAGCGGCAGCTCGTCGTGCGCGTCCTCGGCGCCCTCGCGCACGACGCGTTCGATGACGACGAGGCCGTCCGCGAGGCCGAGGGCCGTCTCGACCGAGTCGGTGAGGCGCTGGCGGCCGCTGAGGTCGTCCGGCCCCTTCGCGACGAGACGGTCGACGACGACGTCGATCGTGTGCTTCTTCTGCTTCTCCAGCGTCGGCGGTTCGCTCAGCGTCACCGTCTCACCGTCGACACGGGCACGGGAGAAGCCCTTCGTCTGCAGTTCGGCGAACAGGTCGACGTACTCGCCCTTGCGGGCGCGCACGACGGGTGCAAGCACCTGGAAGCGGGTGCCAGACGGTAGCTCCTGGATCGAGTCGACGATCTGCTGCGGCGTCTGGCTGCCGACCGGCGCGCCGCAGACGGGGCAGTGCGGGCGACCGGCGCGGGCGAAGAGCAGACGGAAGTAGTCGTAGACCTCCGTGATCGTGCCCACCGTCGAGCGCGGATTGCGGTTCGTGCTCTTCTGATCGATGGAGACGGCGGGGCTGAGGCCTTCGATGAAGTCGACGTCCGGCTTGTCCATCTGACCGAGGAACTGACGCGCGTACGCCGACAGGGATTCGACGTAGCGGCGCTGGCCCTCGGCGAAGATCGTGTCGAACGCGAGGGACGACTTGCCCGAGCCGGACAGCCCGGTGAACACGACGAGCGCGTCACGCGGGATCTCGATCGAGACGTTCTTGAGGTTGTGCTCCCGTGCGCCGCGCACGAGAAGGTGATCGTGGCCGCGACGTGGGGCCACGGCGTTGCTGCTGCTTGGAATCTTCGGCACGTCCCCCATGCTAGGTGCGCGCACCGACAACCCCCGAACGGCGCGGGGAAACCCACCCCTGTGGGCACCCGGGACACGCCCACGACGACGGATCAGGCCATGGCGCCGGTCCGATTAGTCTGGGGCGCATGTCTGTGGATTTCACCCCTTCCGAGGTCAACACCACCCCGATCGAGGACTACGCCATCATCGGTGACACCGAGACGGCGGCGCTCGTCAGCCTCCGGGGGTCCATCGACTGGTTGTGCCTGCCCCGCTTCGACTCGTCGAGCTGCTTCACGGCGCTGCTCGGCACGCCGGATCACGGACGCTGGCTGCTCGGGCCCGCCGAGGAGGCCACGACGACGCGGGCGTACCGCGAGGACAGTTTCATCCTCGAGACGATCCACGAGACGGCGACCGGCAAGGTGAAGGTCACCGATCTCATGCCCGTCAGCGACGGCCGCGCAGACGTCCTGCGTCGCGTCGAGGGCCTCGAGGGTACCGTGACGTTGGAGCAGGAGTGGGTCGTCCGCCTCAACTACGGCAAGGTGAAGCCGTGGGTGAGCCACCACCCGGGGCACGTGCAGGACGAGGAGGTGCTCGTCGCGATCGCCGGCCCCGACATGCTCATCTTCCGCGGCGACCGGCTGCCCGTCGGCAACGAGGGGCGTCACCGTGACCTGTTCGACGTCTCCGCCGGTGAGGCGCTCGACTTCAGCATGACGTGGGTGCCGAGCTACAAGCCGATCCCGATCCCGCTCGACACCGACAAGCGCATCGCGTCGACGCTGGGGCGCTGGAACGACTGGATCGGCCACTGCACCTACGACGGGCCGCACGCCGACGTCGTGCGTCGCAGCCTGCTCGTGCTCAACCTGCTGACGGACAGCCGCCGCGGCGGCATCGTCGCGGCGCCGACGACGTCGCTGCCGGAGGACTTCGGTGGTGAACGCAACTGGGATTACCGCTACTGCTGGCTGCGCGACGCCTCGCTAGGTCTCGAGTCGCTGCTGCGCGCCGGCTACGTCGACGCGACGATCAAGTGGCGCGAGTGGCTCGTGCGTGCCCTCGCCGGTGATCCCGAGGACATGCAGATCATGTACACGATCGACGGTGGGCGCGAGCTGCCCGAGCGTGAACTCGACCATCTGCCCGGGTACGCGGATTCGCGGCCGGTGCGTGTCGGCAACGGCGCCGTCGACCAGAAGCAGACGGACGTCCTCGGCGAGGTCATGATCGCCTTTGAGCACGCGCGCGCCAAGGGTGGGTACGAGAACGAGCAGACCTGGGCGATCCAGGCCGCGCTAGTCAACCAGCTCGCCGAGCACTGGGACGAGCCGGACAACGGTTTATGGGAGATCCGCGGGCCGCTGCAGCACTTCACGCACTCGCGCGTCATGGTGTGGGCTGCGTTCAACGCGGCGATCTCCGCCGTCGAGAAGCACGGCCACCCGGGCGACGTCGAGCGGTGGCGCGAGGTGCGCGAGCTCGTGCGTGAGGAGATCCTCACGAAGGGTTTCAACGTGCAGAAGAACACGTTCACGCAGCACTACAACACGACCGAGGTCGACGCGTCGCTGCTGCTCATCCCGGCCGTCGGGTTCCTGCCCGCCGACGATCCTCGCGTCATCGGCACGGTGCGGGCCATCGAGAACGACCTCATGCGCGGCGGTTTCCTCCTGCGCTACCGCACCGAATCGGGCGTCGACGGCCTCGCCGGAGACGAGCACCCGTTCCTCGCCTGCTCGTTCTGGCTCGTCTCCGCGTACGCGAAGATCGGTGAGCTCGACAAGGCCGAGGAGCTGTTCGACCGGTTGTGCGACCTGCCGAACGACGTCGGACTGCTCGCCGAGGAGTACGACCCCGAGGAGATGACCCAGGTCGGCAACTACCCGCAGGCCTTCAGTCACCTCACTCTCATCGGCGCCGGCTACGACCTGCATGAGGCGCAGGTCGCTGCGCGCGGGGCGAACGTCTGACGCGGTGGTAGCGGGGTTTCCTGCCCCGGCGGCCCAGAGCGACGACACTGATGACGCGGCATCGGCTGCACGCTCGCGCTGTCACGGGCCCGGGCCGCCCCTGCGCGCGGCGTGCCCGGGCCACCCGGCGCCGGTACCTGTGGCACCGGTGGCTGGGTGGGTGAGATGGTAGAGGCATGAGTGCTTACCTCTCCGATGTGAAACCGGGCGACGCGCCGTCACGACTCGACCTGCCGGGGCTGACGATGTGGAAGCTGTCAGTTTCCGACATGCACAACAACGTGTATCTGCTGCGTGATGCGACGCCCGAGACGGGTGGTGCGGCGGTGCTCATCGACGCTGCGGCAGATGCCGGAGCCATCACGGCGATGCTCGACGAGGCGTGCGTCGATCGTCTCGATGCCGTCGTGACGACCCACAAGCACTGGGATCATCACCGCGCCCTGCCCGAGCTCGCCGAGCGTGCTGACGCGACGCTCGCCGGTCTCGAGGACGGACCGCACCTCCCGGTCGCGCCCGCGCGGACGCTGAGTGACGGTGACACGATTCAGTTCGGCGCGCAGACGCTCGTCGCGCACCACGTGCCAGGCCACACCCCCGGCAGCGTCGTGTTGTCGTGGACGCCACCCGCCGGCAGCGACGCTCTGCCTCAGCTGTGGACGGGCGACACGCTGTTTCCTGGCGGCGTCGGCGCGACGACGCATTCCGATGAGCAGTCGTTCGACGAGCTGTTCACCATGGTTCGCGATCGCATCTTCGGGCGTTTCGACGATGCCGACGTTCACCCGGGCCACGGCGACGACACGCGTCTGTCTGTCGAACGCCCGCACCTCGACGAGTGGCGCGAACGCGGTTGGTGAGCTGAGCGCCCGACATCATCGTCGCCCTTGACTGCATGGTCCCCTGACTGCACGATGCGGTCGTTGCGTGACCACCGCACCTGGATGCGTGGCGTGGGCAGGCCTGGCGACCTGGGCGCCCGACATCATCGCCGCCCTTGCCTGCACGACGCGGTCTTTGCGTGAATGACCGCACCTGGATGCGTGGCGCGGGCAGGCCTGGCGACTTGAGCGCCGACGACGACGCGGGTCTGCGGCGCGCCGCGGTGACCAACCGGATGGTCATGCCTCGACCAGGTGCGCGAACACCTCTGGTGCCTTGAGCGCCGGCGATGTCTCGTATCGCAGCCGCGGCTGAGTGACGCGCAGGCAGGGGCCGGCGTCGTCGGTGCGTCTCGTCGACTGGCGTGTCATGACGAACGAGCGGCGGGGCTGCGAACCCTCGCAGCTCGCGGCCCCGCCGGTCGCACGTGCAGGGGGATCGTCAGCCGGCGAGGGGCTTCTGACGCGGTTCGTCGCCGAGTTCGCCACGCGCTTCGGCGCGCTTCTCGAACCAGATCGTCGCGAACGGGATCACGGCGCAGAGCAGGCCGATGCCGATCGTCTTGTTCGGCCAGCTCTTCTCCTGCCACAGCTTGAGCGCGCACAGGACGTACCCGATGAACATGACGCCGTGGATGGGCCCGGCGATCTGCACTCCGACCTCAGTGGTCTTGAGCACCCACTTGAAGAACATGCCGATGAGAAGCAGACCCCAGGAAACAGCTTCGGCGAACGCGAAGATCTTGAAGATTCGAGACATGCGGCGATTCTACTGAGACGGCCTGAGTGCCGGCCGATGGAGCGTGCCTGCCAACAGCTCAGCTCGCGGGAGCGAGCGTGGTCGCGACCGTCTCCCCGCTCGGGAGAGTCGTCCAGCGGCGGCCGGTCGGTGACTCCCACGTGCAAACTCCGTCTGGCGTCATGGTCACGGCATAGCCGCCGAAGGTCTTGGCGCGGTGATGGTGGCGGCACAGGGCCTGCAGGTTGCCGACGCACGTCGGCCCACCGTCGGCGTGCGGGACGACGTGGTCGAGGTCGCAGTTCGTCGAGACCCGGGTGCAGTGCGGGAAGCGGCAGTGCACGTCACGCTCACGGACAAGCCGCGCCACTCGCGCGCCGGGACGATACGTCGTCGAGCAACTCGCGAGCGTCGTCCACGCACCGTCAACGAGGTCGATCGTGAACGTGGTGTCGACGAGCGCCGCGACGAGGCGAACGGCTGCCGCGTCGACGTGGCCCAGGCCGGGGATGTGGGCCGCGCCCAATGTGTCCGGGGGTCGCGTGATGACGCCGATCGGCCCGGCCTCAGCGTGCTGACGGGGCCGACTAAGACCGTCCTCATCAAGACCGCCCTCGTCGAGACCGCAGTCGGGGACGGAGGCGAGCGACGCAGGGGGCTCCAGCGTTCCGAACCGCCGGTCGGAAGGCGCTGGTGGGCTCGCGTGGACGGGCACCTTGAGGTGCATGACGGTGTTGACCGTTGAGTTCGCGAAGACAAGGTCGAGCAGTGCGCCGACGCGAACGGCGCCGAGGGGTTCGGTGCCACTCCCTGCCACACTGACGTGGCTCGCGGCGCGCCACCGCGCGAGTTCGTCACGTGGATCTGGCGCATGGTCGTTGAGCGTCTGAGCGTGCGCTTCGATCGCGGCGCGGAGACGGGCAGCGTCCTCGGTGGCCATGATCAGACGCACCTCGGTGAGGGTGTCGAAATCGAGGTGGGGCGTGAACCATAGCCCGTGCTCACGACGGGGGTCGACGGTGTCGGCCTCGGTCTGCGCCAGCCGCCTGTCGTGCAGCAGTTTGCGCGCCCGGGAGCGGGCACCGTCGACGCTGAGGTGGTGTGCTCCCCCGCTCACGAGATCCGTGAGCACCTCTGCAGCCAACTCGTCGTCGAGGTGCGCCATCTCACGCGCCAGCGTGGCGGCCACCATGGTGCGGCAGGCTCCCCGCAGCGTCAGTTCGTGCAGAGCGGGCGCGCGGTCGCGGAGCATGCGTCCGTCGACAGCGAGGCGCGACGCGGTGGCGCTCGAACACCCGAGGGCGTTCCCGAGATCATCCCCCGCGAATTCGCCTGCGGTCGGAGGGCGTTCGCAGAGCCCATAGTTCTCCTCGTCGAGGTGAGCACGCTGGGCGACCGTGTCTTCGTGTTCGACGGCGACGGCGTGAAGCACCGCGTCGGCGGCCCTCGTCACCTCCTGCGCAGCAACGGCGATGTCTTCCAGTTGTGCTTGGAGCGTGAACGTGCGCGTGTGGCGCTCATCGAAGGTTCGCGGCAACGCGTCGCCCGAGCAGGGCGCCAATGTCTCCGGGTCGGCCAGCGCCTGCTCTGCGATCGCGCGCGTCAGCAGAACCCATGCGCCCACCAGCTCGGTGGACGGCATGGCGGCGACCGTCTCGGCCGTCACTGCCAGCGTTTGATCCATGCCACTAGTTTAGTACACATGTTCGAATCTTGGTAGGGTCAAAGGGATAGTGAGTGAACCCACTGGCCGGCCCTTCCTCCGCGCCAGGGCTGCATCACGAATCACAAGAGCACCCGCCGCGTGCAACCCTGCGATCAGGCGGCGCTGGTTTGCACCCGCTTGGTCTACCGCCTGACGGCAGACGAGGTACAGGCGACTGGTGGTTGACTCATCCCATGGCCTCAGCGACGCTGCCCACGCACATTGCCGTCGTGGCACTCGTTCGGGACGCGAGGGTGCTACTCGCTCACCGCCACCCGAACCGGATGAATTATCCGGACCTGTGGGACCTGCCCGGGGGACACGTCGAACCCGGCGAGTCCGCCGAGTGCGCTGCCCGTCGCGAGTGCGTCGAAGAGCTCGGAGTGACGGTGATCGATGCAGAGCGATTTCCGATGGCCTGCAGCGATCCAGCCCTGTTGAAGCATGCGTTCTTCGCGACGCGCTGGGTAGGGAACCCCCGCAACATCGCGCCCGACGAGCACGACGACATCGGCTGGTTCGCCGAGAGCGAACTGCCCCGGTTGGCCATGGCCGATCCTGCGGGGTGTCAGGACCTCGTCAGGCTCATGCGGGCGATCAAATGACATCAGCCCCGGCGTGGCGTGACCGTATTTCGCTTGCCGGTCGGCTGCCTCGCCCATAGCGTGTCGAGCATGCCCCAACCTGCTGGCTTCGCCTTTCTCGAACGTGATGGCGTCGTTGTCATCACTCATCACGGACGCACAGCGACGACTCTTAGGGGCGCGCGTGCTGCGGACTTCTTGGAAGACGTCGAGGACGGTGACGCTCAGGAGATCATGGCGCGCCTCACCGGCAACTATCGCCGCGGCAATGAGCGTCAGGCCCGCAACCATCCTCGCAACAAGGGGCGATGACCACGCGGCGCCGAGATCCCACCCGGCGCCGCGGACGCCATCAGGGCGCTACTTCTGCGCCTCCGTCATCTGGCGCAGTTCTTTCTTGAGGTCACGTAATTCGTCGCGCAGACGCGCTGCGAGTTCGAACTGCAGCTCGGAGGCCGCCTCACTCATCTGGGCCTGCAACTCCTGGATGAGGCCCGCGAGGTCGGCGGCGCTGCTCGCCTCGCGCTTCGCGCCCGCGGCGACGTTCGCGTCGGCACTCGCCGCACCGCTGCCGCCGCGACCCTTACCACGCGACATCGAACGGCCGGAACCGAGCAGTGCGTCCGTGTCGGCGGACTCGCGCTGCAGCATGTCGGTGATGTCCGCGATCTTCTTGCGCAACGGCTGTGGGTCGATGCCCTTCTCCGTGTTGTACGCGATCTGCAGCTCACGGCGGCGCGACGTCTCGTCGATCGCCTCCTGCATCGACGGCGTCACCTTGTCGGCGTACATGTGCACCTGACCGGAGACGTTTCGCGCAGCGCGACCGATGGTCTGGATCAGGCTTCGTGCGGACCGCAGGAAGCCCTCCTTGTCGGCGTCGAGGATCGCGACGAGCGACACCTCCGGTAGGTCGAGACCCTCACGGAGCAGGTTGATGCCGACGAGGACGTCGAACTCACCCATGCGCAACTCGCGCAGCAACTCGACGCGGCGCAACGTGTCGACCTCCGAGTGCAGATAGCGCACCCGCACACCCTTGTCGAGCAGATAGTCGGTGAGATCCTCGGCCATCTTCTTCGTCAAGGTCGTGACGAGGACACGCTCGTTCTTGTCCGTCCGTGTGCGGATCTCGCCGAGCAGATCGTCGATCTGCCCCTTCGTCGGCTTGAGCACGATCTCGGGATCGACGAGACCCGTCGGGCGGATGACCTGCTCGACGTAGCCGTCGCTCTTGCTCATCTCGTAGTCGCCCGGCGTCGCCGAGAGGTACACCGTCTGCCCGATGCGCTCGAGGAACTCCTCCCACTTCAACGGCCGGTTGTCCATCGCGCTCGGCAGACGGAAACCATGGTCGACGAGGGTGCGCTTGCGCGACATGTCACCCTCGTACATCGCGCCGATCTGCGGGACCGTCTGGTGCGACTCGTCGATGACGAGGAGGAAATCCTCCGGGAAGTAGTCGAGCAGCGTGTTCGGCGCGGTACCGGGGCCACGACCGTCCATGTGACGGCTGTAGTTCTCGATGCCGGCGCACGACCCGACCTGCCGCATCATCTCGATGTCGTACGTCGTCCGCATCCGCAAGCGCTGCGCCTCGAGCATCTTGCCCTCGGCCTCGAACCGCTTGAGCTGATCGCCCAGCTCGACCTCGATGCCGGCGATGGCGCGCTCCATGCGCTCGGGCCCGGCGACGTAGTGCGTCGCCGGGAAGACGTACATCTCCGACTCCTCGTTGACGATCTCCCCCGTCAACGGGTGCAACGTGTAAAGCCGGTCGATCTCGTCGCCGAAGAACTCGATACGGATCGCGAGCTCCTCGTACACGGGGATGATCTCGACCGTGTCGCCGCGCACGCGGAACGTGCCGCGCGTGAACGCGAGGTCGTTGCGCGTGTACTGCATCTCGACGAACCGGCGCAGCAACTCGTCGCGGTTGATCTCCTGGCCGACCTTGAGACGGGCCATCCGGTCGACATACTCCTGCGGCGTGCCGAGACCGTAGATGCACGACACGGACGCGACGACGACGACGTCACGCCGCGTCAGCAGCGAGTTGGTCGCCGAGTGACGCAGCCGCTCGACCTCCTCGTTGATCGAGGAATCCTTCTCGATGTACGTGTCCGTCTGCGGCACGTACGCCTCGGGCTGGTAGTAGTCGTAGTAGCTGACGAAGTACTCGACGGCGTTGTGCGGCAACAACTCTCGGAACTCGTTGGCGAGCTGCGCCGCGAGCGTCTTGTTGGGCGCCAGCACGAGCGTCGGGCGCTGCACCTGCTCGATCAGCCACGCCGTCGTTGCCGACTTTCCGGTACCCGTCGCACCGAGCAGGACGATGTCCTGCTCCCCCGCCTTGACGCGCTTCGACAACTCGGCGATGGCCTTCGGCTGATCGCCGGCGGGCTCGAACTCGGATTCGACCTTGATGGGTGCGACAGAACGCTGCAGATCGGTGACTGGACGCATGCCGCAACCCTAGACCCGCCCACTGACAACCCCGGAATCCCGCGGTCCTCAGCCCTGCAAGTGCGTGCGCCACACGTCGTCGACGCGGCGACGCAACGTGTCCTCGTCCCCCGCGTTGTCGATCCACACATCGGCGACCGCGCGGCGCTGCTCGTCGCTGGCCTGACTGCGCATGCGTGCCTCGGCGACCTCACGCGGCATCCCGCGGTGCTCCTCGAGCCGCTGCAGACGCGTCTCGACGGGCGCATCGACGACGATGACGACGTCGTAGTCGCCCTCGCGCCCCAGCTCGACGAGCAACGGAATGTCGTGCACGAGCACCTGCCCCGGTTTCGCCGCGGCGAACAACTCGAGCGTGCGCGCCGCGATGAGCGGGTGCGTGATGGCTTCGAGGTCGCGCCGCGCGCCCTCGTCCGCGAAGACGATGGCCCCCAGCGCCCGGCGATCCAGCTCGCCCCGCGCCGTCAGGACGCCGTCACCGAAGCGGTCGGCGATCTGCGCGAGCCCCGCACTGCCGGGCGCGACGACCTCGCGCGCGACGGCGTCGGCGTCGACGACCAGCGCCCCTTGCTCGACGAGCAATCGGGCCACCGCAGACTTGCCCGAACCGATCCCACCCGTCAACCCGACCTTCATCGTCGCCTCCTCAGACGCGCGTCGCGGCACTGTTCAGCGCCGGTGCGACCTCATCCTCCCAGAACGCACCGACAGCGGCGTCGAGCTCGTCGATGCTGCCCTCGTTCGAGAGGACGACGTCGGCCGCGTCGCTGCGCTCGCGCCCCTGCGTGTCGGCGTCGATCTCCGCCCAGGCCTGCTCAAGATCCAGTCCACGCTCGGCCATGAGCCGTTCGACGCGCACCTCCGCCGGCGCCTCCACGACGACGACGTGGTCGAAGTCGCGCGGCGTCGCGGCGTCCGTCAGCAGCGCGAGGTCGAGCACGAGCACCGAGTCATCGCCCACGGCCTTGGCCCGGGCGTCGGCCTCCGCACGCACGAACGGGCCGATGACGGCATACATCCGCTCGCGCGCCGCGGGGCTGCGCGTTGTGAGGTCGTCGAGCGTGTGCCAGTCGATCGTGCCGTCGGGGTGGGCGATCGTCTCGGAGAACACCTCCCGCAACCGGTCGAGGGCTTCCTCGCCCGGCACGAGCAGTTCGCGCATCACCTCGTCGAACTCGACGACGACCGCGCCGCGGCGCTCGAACGCGTCGCCGACGACCGACTTGCCCGCGGCGACCGGCCCTGTCAGCCCGATGGAGACGGCGGCGCGCTCCGCGGCCTGCTGCTGCGTCTGCGCCGTCGTCGGGACGTGCGTCTCGAACTCCGGCTCGGTGCCCTCCTCGAACTCGGGCAGGACGACGTAGGCGTCCTCGTCGAGCACGCCCTCGGCGGCGCGCCGCTCGTACTCCTCGGCGGGCAGCACCTGCTTCCACTGGCGGGTCCGCATCGGGCGTGCCGCTCCGGCGTCCTCACGCAGCGCCTGGAACAACAGCCAGGCCTGCAGGACCGTCAGGACCGTGATGGGGAACCCGATGACGATGATGACCTCCTGCAGCGCCGACAGCCCGTCCTCGCCCGCCGTGAGGATGATCGCAGCACAGACGGCGCCCACCGACAGCGACCAGAACACGCGCTGACGGCGCACCGACGCGTCCTCGTGGCCGTTGACCATGGCGTCCATGACGAGCGCGCCCGAGTCGATCGAGGTGATGAAGAAGATGACGATGACGGCGAGCGCCAGCGTCGCGACGGGCAGGTAGCCGGGCAGGTCGCGCAAGAACTGGAACAGCGCCGCCTGCGGGTTGTTCTCGTCGACGATCGTGTGCGCGAGCGAACCGCCCTGTCCCGCAGCCTTCGCGCTCGCTCGATCGCTCGTGATCGACGTGAGGCCGTACACGCCGATCCACACGACGACGAAGGCGCTGGGCAGCCCGATCGATGCCGTCACGAACGCGCGGATGGTGCGTCCGCGCGAGATCTTGGCGACGAACATCCCGACGAACGGCGCCCACGTCACCGTCCACGCCCAGTAGTAGACCGTCCACTGACCTGACCACGCGCCGTGGTGCATCGTGTCGTTGAACGTCGACAGCATCGGCAGCTGCGACAGGTAGCGACCGGCCGACTCGACGATGCCGCGCGCCACGTCGGAGGCGGACATCGCCGTCATCGCCACGAAGAGGAGCAGCGCGATCGCCATGAGGATGTTGGCGTAGGACAGGTTCTTGACGCCCTTGTCCATGCCGGCGAGCACGGACGTCAGCGCAGCCGCCGTGATGACGGCGAGGATCGCGGCCTGCACCCACCCGGCGATCGGCACGCCGAAGACATCGTTCATGCCCGAGTTGATCTGCAGCGCACCGAGACCCGTCGAGACGGCGAGACCGAAGACGGTGGAGACGACGGCGATGATGTCGATGGCCTGGCCGATGGGGCCGTGGATGCGGTCGCCGAGCAGCGGATGGAACGCAGACGACACGCGCGGCGGCAGGTTGCGCTTGTACGTGAAATACCCGAAGCACAGGCCGGGCACGACGAGGATGGCCCACATGTGGATGCCGAAGTGGAAGTTCGCGATCGACAGCGCGTCCCACGCCGCTTCGTCCGAGTAGGGCGCCGCGCCGAGCGGCGGGCGCGCGTAGTGGTTCATCGGCTCGGCGATGCCCCAGAACATCAACGTCGCGCCGACGCCGGCCGCGAACATCATCGCGAACCACGACAGCCCAGAGTAGGCGGGCTCGGCGTCGTCAGGGCCGAGCTTGACGCGCCCGTAACGGCTTGCGGCGAGCCCCAGCGAGAAGACGACGAGAAGGGTCGCGGCCGCCGTGTAGAACCAGCCGAGATCGAAACGTAACCAGTGTGCCGCCGCACCGAAGACGGAACGCACCGGGTCGGGGAAGAGTGCCATGGACGCGGTGAACACGACGATCAGCGCAGCGGAGCCGAAGAAGATCCGCGGTGACGTACGTAGGCCGAGACGGTCGTGCAGACGGGTGGTTAAGGCGCTCATCAACGCTTCGGGGTCGGTGGGGCCCAAGCCCGCGGACGATCGCCACGAGCCGGGTCGTGCCCTCGTGGCACGAGGGCCAACCCTACGTGGTGCCCGCGGCTCGCGCCGAGCACCCCCAGGCCGCCGTCAGCCGCCGAAGATGCTCATGCGCTCCAGGCGGTCGAAGGCCTCGTCGATCTGCTCCTCGCCGACGGTGACAGCGAGACGCAGGAACCCTTCGCCCGACGCGCCGAACGCGGTGCCGGGGATCGTCAGGATGTGGGCTTCCTCGACGATGCGCGCGGCGCACTCGAGCGACGTCAGACCGGTCTCGCGGATGTCGACCCACAGGTAGATGGTGCCTTGCGGCTCGAAAGCGTCCATGTGCGGCAGCCGCTGCACGCGCTCGTAAGCGCGCTGCAGGCGGCCGCGGTAGAGCTCCTTGACGGGCGGACGCAGCTCGGCGCGTCGTTCGAGAGCGTTGAGGGCCGCGCGCTGCGAGATCGAGGGCGCGGTGAAGACGTTGTTCTCGTTGACGTCACGCGCCGTCGAGACGAAGTCGGCCGGGGCGAGGATCCACCCGATGCGCCAGCCCGTCATGAGGTAGTCCTTGCTGAACGACCCGATCGTCACGGTACGCTGCGCCATGCCGGGCAGCGACGCGAACGGCACGAACGGCTCGCGGTAGGTGAACAGCGTGTAGATGTCGTCCGCGACGACGACGAGGTCGTGCTCCGTCGCGACCCGCGCGACGCCTTCGAGCGTTTCGCGGCTCCACTGCACACCCGTCGGGTTGCACGGCGTGTTGACGATGACGGCGCGCGTGCGCGGCGTGATGGCGGCCTCGAGGTCGGCGATCGTCACCTGGAAGCCGTTCTCCTTCGTCGTCGGCACGAAGACGGGCACGCCGCGCGCGAGACGCACCTGGTGCGGGTACGGCGTGAAGTACGGCTCGATGACGAGCACCTCGTCACCGTCGTCGAGCAGTGTCTCCATGACGAGCCACATCGCGTGGCAGCCCGACGTCGTCACCATGACGTCGTCGATGCTGCGTTCGAGACCGTAGTCGTCGCGGTACATGTCGACGATGCCCTGGCGCAGCTCCGGGTAACCCAGGCTCGAGGTGTAGTGCGTGTGGCCGGCCTTCGCGTCGGCCGCGGCAGCCTCGATGATGCCGGCGTCGGTCGTCAGGTCGGGGTCGCCGAGGCTGAAGTTGATGACGTCGTCGAACTCGCGCGCACGGTCGGCGATGACGGACATCTGCGTCGCGGAACCCGCCTGGTAACGGGAGGAGATGAAACGAGGCACGGTGCGCCTTTCGAGCTGGTGGCCCCGCGGATCTCGCGGGGCCCGACGCAGCCATCATGCCGCAGAGCGAGACCTCGTGAAACGTTTAGGGTGGGGGCGTGAATGGCCTCCTCGTGACCGGTACCTCCTCCGATGCGGGCAAGTCGCTCGTCGTCACCGGGCTCGCGCGGGCGTGGGCGCGACGCGGGGTGCGTGTGGCCCCGTTCAAGTCGCAGAACATGTCGAACAACTCGATGGTGTGCCGTGACGGCAGCGAGATCGGGCGCGCGCAGTACCTGCAGTGCGAGGCTGCGGGCGTCGAGGCCGCGAGCGTGCACAACCCAGTCCTGCTCAAGCCGGGCAGCGACCGGGATGCGTTCGTCGTCCTGCGTGGCCGACCGGCAGGGCGGTTGCGCGCCGGTGAGTACGCGACGGGCCGGCGTCACCTCGCGGACGCGGCGTTCACGGCCTTCGAGGAGCTGGCGGGCGACGTCGACGTCATCATCGCCGAGGGTGCCGGCTCCCCCGCCGAGATCAACCTGCGCGGCGGCGACTACGTCAACATGGGGCTCGCGCGCCGCTTCGACCTGCCCGTCGCCCTCGTCGGCGACATCGACCGCGGCGGTGTGCTCGCCGCGCTGTACGGGACGTGGGCGTTGCTCGACGACGACGATCGTCGCCATCTCGCGGCGTACGTCATCAACAAGTTTCGCGGCGACGCGTCCGTCCTCGAGCCCGGCCTCGACGAGATCACGCGACGTACCGGCCTGCCCTGCCGCGGCGTGCTGCCATGGCTCGAGGATGTGTGGCTCGACTCTGAGGATGCCTTGTCGATCGGTCGGTGGCGACCGAGTCTTGCGGGCGGCGATGCAGACGAGGCGCGTCTGAGCGTCGCCGTCGTCCGGTTTCCGCGCACGAGCAACGCGACCGACGTCGATGCTCTCGCCGCCGAACCGGGCGTCGACGTGCGGGTGACGACGGACGCCGACCTGTGCCGTGAGGCCGACCTGCTCGTCCTGCCGGGCAGTCGCGCGACCGTCAGTGATCTGGCTTGGCTGCGCGCCCGCGGGCTCGCCGACGTCGTCGCCGACCGCGTTCGGCGTGGGGCGCCGGTGCTGGGCATCTGCGGCGGCTACGAGATGCTCGTCGACCGGCTGGAGGATTCCGTGGAATCCGGTGTCGGGGCGGTCGACGGGCTCGGGCACCTGCGCGGATCGGTGAGGTTCGAGGCGGAGAAGACGTTGGCTCGGCCCGCTGGAACGTGGCGGGGCGAGGACGTCGACGGCTACGAGATCCACCACGGTGTCGTCACCGCCGAACCGAACTTTCCCGGCGGTACGTGCGCGGGGGCCGTGTGGGGCACGATCTGGCACGGCACCCTCGAGAACGACGGATTCCGGCGGGCGTGGCTGAGTGACGTCGCCCGCGCGTCGGGCTCTGCGTGGGTGCCTCGCGGCGGCGCGATGGGGTTCCGTGCCCGACGTTCAGCCATGATCGACGCCCTCGCCGACGCCTGCGACGAACACCTCGACGTCGACGCGCTGCTAGACCTGGCGATGAGGAAGGGCTGAATCATGACGGACACCACGACCCCTCGCGAGGTTCGCGTCATCGGTATCGGCGCGGGCTCCCCGCGTCATCTGACGCTCGAGGCGATCGACGCGATGCGTGAGGTCGACGTCTTCCTCGTCGCCGACAAGGGCGATGAGAAGCGCGAGCTCGTCGAGGTGCGCGAGGCACTGTGCCGCACGCATCTGGCCGAGGGCAGCTACCGGTTCGTCGCGCTCCCCGATCCGCGGCGCGGCCCCGACGCCGAGCGTGACGCGCGCCAGTACACCGACGGTGTTCTCGATTGGCACGACGCGCGCGCTCACGCGTGGGGCGAGGTGATCGACGCGCTAGAGCCGGGAATCGTCGTCGGATTTCTCGTCTGGGGTGACCCCGCGTTCTACGACTCGACGATCCGCGTCGTCGATCGTCTGGCGCGCCATCGGCCGGTGAACTCGGTTGTCATTCCGGGCATCTCGGCGTTCCAGACCCTCGCCGCGGCGCACGGCATCGTGCTGCACCAGATCGGCCAACCGGTGCACGTCACGACCGGTCGACGGCTCGTGACTGAATGGTCCCCCGGCCTCGGAACGGTCGTCGTCATGCTCGACGGGCACCTCGCCTGCCGCCACCTCGTCGAGACGCACCCTGCCCTCGTCATCCACTGGGGCGCGTATGTCGGTATGCCCCAGCAGACGCTGCGCGCGGGCCGCCTCGTCGACGTCATCGACGAGATCGTCGACGTTCGTGCCCGCCTGAAGCAGGAGCACGGCTGGGTCATGGACGTCTACGCGATGAGCCTGCCGGCATCCTGACGAGTGGCCCCGCCGTCGGCCACCGCACTCCTGGGTCTCGTTCCTGAGAGGCGGGGTGTCGTGAGAGCCGCGATCGCGCCACACAGGGTTTCAGCTCTCAACCGTCGAGGATGCAGAACTCGTTGCCCTCTGGGTCGGCGAGGACGGCCCAGCCGAGGTCGCTGCGGCGATCGTCGACCATCGTCGCGCCGAGGGCGAGGGCACGCTCGATCTCGGCATCACGCGTCGAGGCCTGAGCCCGCAGATCCATGTGGGCGCGATTCTTCACCTGCTTCGCATCGGGCACCCGGTAGAACAGCACGATGGTGCCGTTCGGGGCCTCGAGTGAGCACTCGTTCGAGCCGGGACGGTATGACTCCGGCTCGTCGATCTCCCATCCCATGAGTGCGCGCCAGAACTGCGCGACGGCGAACGGATCGCGCGCGTCCCAGGTCGTGTGGGACAGATACAGCCCCATCAGCTGTCTCCTGCCGCATCACCGTCGCCGAGTACGCCGCCGGCATCGGTCGTGCGCGCGGAGGCGCGGCGCGCGTCCAGCGCCTGCAGGATCATCCCCGCAGCGAGACACGCACCGACGCCCTCGCCGGCGCGAAGGCGCAGGTCGAGCAGTGGTTCGAGGCCGAGTTCGTCGAGCACGAGACCGTGCGCGCTCTCCCGGCTGCGCTGACCCGCCACGAGATACGCCTGGACCGACGGCTCCATCCGTGCGGCCGCCAAAGCCGCGACGGACGTCGCCAGTCCGTCGAGGACGATCGGCGCGTGCGCCTCAGCGGCGCCGAGCACGACACCCGCGAGCACCGCGACCTCCGGCCCACCGACCTGCGTGAGTGCCAGGCGGGCACGCTCGCCCCGATTCGTGGCGACGTCACGTGAGCCTTGGCTGCGCGCCAGTGCGGCCTCGACCACGCGCTTCTTGCGCGCCATCATCGCGGCATCCGCGCCCGATCCGAGGCCGAGCACAGCGTCGGACGGAGCCTCGAGCAGCGCCGCCGCGAGAGCAGCGGCGATCGTCGTGTTGCCGACGCCGACCTCGCCGAGCACGACGAGACCGCTCGCCCCGGCCCTCGCCCCGAGCCGCCGCCCGGCCGCAAGACACGCCTCGACGTCATGCGGGGTGAGCGCGTCGGCGTCAACCAGGTCACCGCGTGGCCCCACGACGTCCACGCGCTCGGTGGGGACGCCCGCGGGAAGCTCATCGGCACCCGATGCAGGCGCCGGCTGCCGCCCGTCCACGCCGGCATCGACGACAAGACAGGCAAGGCCGGCCGAACGCGCATGTGCCGCTCCAAGGGAAGTGCCCGCCCTGGCCGCGCGCATGACGTCGGCCGTCACGGACGAGGCGTAGGCGCTCACGCCGTGGCGGGTGACCGGGTGGTCGGCACCGGCCAGGACCAGTATGCCGCTGGCGACGTCCGGCCCGGCGATGGCGGCGACCCGGTTGACGACGCGGTCGAGCACCCCGAGCGCCTCCGGCGGAGCGAGCAGGCGGTCGGCGTCGTCGCTGGCGACGACGAGACGGGCGCCTTCGGGTCCTGCGAGGTAGGACGGTGGCGGCCCGGTCGGACGCAAGCCTGACGCGGGGGCCCCTGAACCGAACGCCGCCGGGCCGCCGTCGACACCCACGGTCTCCGGTCCGCGTGCCGTGGCATCGATCTCACCCGTCTCGGGCCAGCGTTCTGCCAGCACGACGTCGTCGAGAGCCAGCTTGGCCGACCATGCGGCGCGCTGCAGACCTGGTTCGGGCGGACGCTCGTCGGGCCAGCCGAGGCACATCCAGCCGAGGGTCTCGACGCCGTCGGGCAGGCCGAGCAGATCAGCCAGATCGGCGGGTTCGAACAGCGTCACCCACCCCATGCCGAGTCCGTGGGCGCGCGCCGTCAGCCACATGTTCTCGATGGCGCACGCGCATGACCAGACGTCCGTGTCGGTGAACGTCGCCCGCCCGAGCACGCCCGCTGCGGGCACGCGCCGGTCACAGGCAACGACGACGCCGACGGGCGCCTCGCGCAGCCCTTCGAGCTTGAGGTCGAGCAACCGCGCCGCCCGCTCGGGCAGCATCTGACGCGCCTGCCGCAAGCGTGCCGTGTCCGCGAGGTGCGCAGCGCGATCCCGGGTTGCCGGATCGCTCACGACGATGAACCGCCACGGCTGTGAATGGCCGACCGACGGCCCGGCATGACCCGCAGCGAGCACCTCGCGCACGAGCTCGTCCGGCACCGCGTCGGGGCGGTAACGCCGAATGTCACGACGCGCCCCGATGACGTCGGCGAGGGCTTCCTGCACCTGCGCGCCCATGGACCAGCCAGCCGGATCATCGCGGCGTTCGCGCGCCGACGAGGCGTCACCGATGACAGGCGTCGGACGACGGAAGCCACCTCCGTCGCTCGAGTCGGCGATCCGAGAAGACTCCGCGAGCGAGGCGTCCCCGGCGTGACGCAGAATCCCCTCCACATCCGGGGACGGCGCACCCCGCGCAGGCCCTGCCGGCACTCCACGCAGCGACTCGTCGGGGCTCACTCCTCCAGCTCACCTTCGACGTCGAGGTAGACCTGCTGCATCGCGGCGACGGTCTCGGGGTTCGGTTCCGCCCACAGTCCACGCTCGGCCGCCTCGCCGAGCTTCTCGATGATGCCGCGCAGCGCCCACGGGTTCGCATGGCGCATGAACGCCTGGTTCGTCTCGTCGAGCACGTACTCGGACGCGATCGACTCGTACATCCAGTCGGGCACGACCTGGCTCGTCGCGTCGAAACCGAACAGGTAGTCGACGGTCGCGGCGAGCTCGAACGCGCCCTTGTAGCCGTGGCGCTGCATCGCCGAGATCCAGCGCGGGTTGACGACGCGGGCGCGGAAAATGCGGGCGGTCTCCTCCGTCAGCGTGCGGGTGCGCACGGCGTCAGGGCTCGTCGAATCTCCCACGTACGCCTTGGGTTCGGCACCCGTCAGTGCCTTCACCGTCGCGACCATGCCGCCGTGGTACTGGAAGTAGTCGTCGGAGTCGAGGATGTCGGATTCGCGGTTGTCGACGTTCTTCGCCGCCACCTGGATGCGTCGATAGTTGCGCTCCATGTCGTCGCGTGCGGGCGCGCCGTCGAGGTCGCGGCCGTACGCGAACCCACCCCACGCCGTGTAGACCTCCGCGAGGTCGTCGTTGCTGCGCCAGTTGCCCGACTCCATGACCTGCAGCAGGCCCGCGCCGTACGCACCCGGTTTCGAACCGAAGATGCGGGTGCGGGCGCGCCGCTCGTCGCCGTGCGTCTCGACGTCGGCGAGGGCGTGCGCGCGCGGGAAGTTCTGATCGAGCGGCTCGTCGAGGTCGACGACGAGCTTGACGGCGTCGTCGATCATCGCGACGACGTGCGGGAAGGCGTCACGGAAGAACCCCGAGACGCGGACGGTGACGTCGATGCGCGGACGCCCGAGCTCCTCGAGGCTGATCGGTTCAAGCCCGACGACGCGGCGTGACTGCTCGTCCCAGATGGGCATGATGCCCAGCAGTGCAAGGATCTCGCCGATGTCGTCGCCGCTCGTGCGCATCGCGGAGGTGCCCCACGCCGACAGCCCGACCGATTCGGGCAGCGCGCCCTCGTCCTCGCGGTAGCGGGCGATGAGCGAATCCGCCATCGCGCGGCCCGTCTCGTACGCGAGGCGGCTCGGGATCGCCTTCGGGTCGACCGAGTAGAAGTTGCGGCCCGTCGGTAGGACGTTGACGAGCCCGCGCAGCGGCGAACCGCTCGGGCCGGCGGCGACGTACCCACCGTCGAGCGCGTGCAGCACGGAGGTGATCTCCTGCGGTGTCTGCTGCAGACGCGGCACGATCTGGGTGCAGGCGAACCGCAGGGACGCCTCGACGTCGGCGCGGTCGACGCCGGCGACCTCGTCGTCCGCCAACCCCGCGAGGTGCGCCTCGACGACATCGGAGACCGACGCGGCATCCCACCCGGCAGCAGCCAATGCGGTGACGAGGGCGTGCGCGTGCCGCTCGGCGTTGTCGGTGGCGTCGCGGTCGTCACTCGTCGGGTCGAGGCCGAGCGCGGTGCGCAAGCCCGGCAGCCCGTCCTTCGCACCGCCGAAGAGCTGGTTGGAGCGCAGCATCGCGACGACGAGGTTCGTCAGGCCCTCGCCCTCGGGCGCGGCGCCGAGCACGTGCAGACCGTCACGGATCTGCACGTCCTTGATCTCGCACAGCCACCCGTCGACGTGCATGACGAACTCGTCGAACGAATCCTCGTCCGGCATGTCCTCGAGGCCGAGGTCGTGGTGCAGCTCGGCCGCGCGGATGAGCGTCCAGATCTCGCCCTGCAGCGCCGGCGCCTTCGCCGGGTCCATGACGCTGACGTTGCCGTACTCGTCGAGCAGCTGCTCGAGGCGGGCGATGTCGCCGTAGCTCTCGGCGCGCGCCATCGGCGGCACGAGGTGGTCGACGATCGTCGCGTGCGCGCGTCGTTTGGCCTCGGTGCCCTCGCCGGGGTCATTGACGAGGAAGGGGTAGATGAGCGGCAGCGAGCCGAGCGCGGCATCGGTGCCGCACGAGGCGGACATGCCGAGGCTCTTGCCCGGCATCCACTCGAGGTTGCCGTGCTTGCCCATGTGGACGACGGCGTGGGCGCCGAACTCCTCCTCGATCCACCGGTAGGTCGCGACGTAGTGGTGCGTCGGCGGCAGGTCGGGGTCGTGGTAGATCGCGATGGGGTTCTCACCGAAGCCGCGCGGCGGCTGCACGAGGATGACGAGGTTGCCCGCCTGCAGTGCCGCGGTGACGATCTCGCCGGCCTCGTCATGGGAGCGGTCGACGAACAGCTCACCGGGCGCCTCACCCCAGTGCTCGCTCATCCCCTCGCGCAGATCCTCGGGCAGGCGGGCGAACCACTCGCGGTAGAGCGCTGCGGGGATACGTACGTGCGCGTCGGTGAGCTGCGCGTCCGTCAACCACTCCGGGTCCTGCCCGCCCGCGGCGATCAGGGCGTGGATGAGCGCGTTGCCCGCGGTCGTGTCGAGCTCCTCGCCCTCGATCGGTTCGACGTCGTCGAGACCGGGGATCGCGCCGCGTTCGCCGAGGTCGTAACCGGCCTCGCGCATGGCGCGCAGCAGCCGGATCGTCGAGACGGGCGTGTCGAGGCCAACGGCGTTGCCGATGCGCGAGTGCTTCGTCGGGTACGCCGACAGCATGACGGCGATGCGGCGCTCCGACGGGTCGAGATGACGCAGCCGCGCGTGCCCGACGACGATGCCCGCGACGCGGTCGCAGCGCTCCGGGTCGGCGACGTAGGACGGCAGGCCGTCCGAGTCGAACTCCTTGAAGCTGAACGGAACCGAGATGATGCGCCCGTCGAACTCGGGCACCGCGACCTGCGTCGCGACGTCGAGCGGCGTCATCCCGTCATCGGAGGCGGCCCACTGCTCACGGCTCCACGTCAGGCACAGCCCCTGGACGATGGGGACGTCGAGCGCGGCGAGGGCCTGGACGTCCCAGCTCTCGTCGTCCTCCCCCGCGCCCGCGGACGCCGGACGCGACCCGCCGGCCGCGAGCACCGTCGTCACGAGCGCGTCGTAACCGGCGAGGTGGTCGAGCAGTTCGGCGTCGGCCTCGCGCAGGCTGGAGACGTAGATCACCACCCCGATGCCGCCGGCGCGGTCGATCGCGTCGGCGAGGGCATGGGCGTACGCGTCGTTGCCCGCGACGTACTGGGCACGATAGAAGAGCACCGCGACGCGGGGCTTCTTCGTGGCCGTGGCGCCGTCGGTGCTCTCGGCGTCATCGGCGATCTCGGCACGCTCGAGCACACCCCACGAGGGCGTGACGACGGGCGGTTCGAAGCCTTCGCCGGTCATGAGCAGCGTGTCGCTGAGGAACGCGTGCAGCTCCTTGAGGTTCGCCGCACCGCCCTGCGCGAGGTACTCGTGGGCCTGCGCCGCGACACCGGGCGGCGTCGTCGAACGCTCCATGAGGGCCGCGTTGGGCTCCTGCTCACCGCCGAGCACGACGACGGGACGGCCGGAGGCGGCGTACGCCGCGAAACCACTGCACAGATCCTGCGGGCCGCCGAGCAGGCGGACGACGACGATGTCGGCGCCCTCGGAGGCGTCGCCGTGCGTCGGGACGCGCCCCGGGTTGGAGACGGCGTAGTCGGCGCCGCTCGCGCGAGCGCTGAGCAGGTCGGTGTCGGAGGTCGAGATGAGGGCGATGCGCGCCATGAGGGCAGCTCCTTCGCGGGTGTCCACGCCCGCGTCGTCATGAGAGGGCTCCCGTGGCACGGGAGTCGATCGTCAGGGCGTTCCTGACTCGCCGACGCACGCGTCGGACACACAGTGGCGGGACCGTCCCGGATTCGCACCGGGTTCCATCACCTGACGACCGTGCCCGAGCCTAACGGAGACGGCTCGTATGCTGCTCGCTGTGCCCGTACGAGATGTCGACGACCGCTGCCCCGGTGTGCTGCGCCCGTTCGCAGCTGCCGACGGCGCCATTGTCCGCCTGCGCGTGCCCGGTGGCCGCGTGTCGAGCCATGACCTCGTGACGGTGTGCGATCTTGCCGAACGATTCGGCCAGCCGTTCGTCCAGCTGACGTCACGCGGCAACCTGCAGCTTCGCGGCTTGGACGAGCCGCTGCCGGGCGCGTTCGTCGACGCCGTCGCGGCGCTCGGGATGCTGCCGTCAGCAACCCACGAGCGGGTGCGCAACATCGTCGCGGGGCCGGATGCGTCGCTCGATTCCCTGGTGCAGCAACTGGATTCGGCGATCGTCGACACGCCGTCGTTGGCGTCACTGTCGGGGCGATGGATCTTCGCGCTGGCCGCCGGGGACGAGACGCTGCCCGCGGTGCCGGCCGATGTCGCGTTCGCTCTCGGCGCGGACGACGACAGCTCGTGGACGGGTGAGATGCGCGTCGATCAGATGCGTGCCGGCGAAGTGCGCGTCGGTGGCCGGTCGTTCGCATGTGCTGCGCACCAGGCCGCGGCGACGCTGGTCGCTGTCGCGGAGGACTTCGTCGCGACGACGCAGCATGATGACGGGCGGTTCTGGAACGTCACCGACCTGCCCGACGATCATCCGTTCTTCGCCCGACTCGACGAGCGGGTGCGCGCCGCCGAGGTGAGCGCCGCCGATATGCCCCGCGCCGAGGCCCGGCCCGCGACCGGCACCGCGGCGGCCACGTCCAAGAGCCGCCTTGAGGTTCATCTCCCGCTCGGCCTGCTCGACGCGCCGGCCGCTCGCGCCCTGGACGAGGTGACGCAGGACGTCGTCGTCACCCCCGAGCGCAGCATCGTCGTGCGTACGCTGCGCGACGGCGCCGACCTGCCCAGCGCGACCAGGCATCTGCGCGGCGCCGGATTCGTCACCGAACCCGGTTCGGCCCGAGCGCGATTCAGCGCCTGCGTCGGCGCACCGTACTGCCGTCGCACCGACGTCTCGACGCTCGACCTCACGCGGGCCGCGGCGAGGATCTTCGACGACGGCAACTGGTGTGACACGGCGCTCGATGACAGCCGCATCGGCAGCGTCATCGCTGCGAGCACGCCCGAGCATGCCAGCGCTGATGATCGACGTGCCACCGTTTCCGCCGCACCCCGCGTCCACGTCGTCGGGTGCGAGCGTGCGTGCGGCCGCCCCGCCGGCGAGCATCATCTCGTCGTCGCCCCTCACAACCTGACCGACATCCTCGACCCGAACGGCCGCTCATGACCGACATCGCTCCCCCGACCCGCCGCTACGACTACGAGCGTGACGGGCGTGCCATCTATCGCGAGTCGTTCGCGACGATCCGTCGTGAGGTGACGCTCGACCACCTGCCCGAGGGCGTCCACCGTGCTGCGGTGCGGGTCGCGCATGCCGCAGGCGACGTCGGCGTCATCGACGAGATCGCCGGCAGCACGGACGTCGGCGAGGCCGCTCTCGCCGCGTTGCGCGCCGGCGCGCCCGTCATCACCGACTCGCACATGCTCGCCGCGGGCGTGACGCGCAGCCGACTGCCCGCCGACAACGACGTCATCTGTACGCTGCGCGAACCGCAGGTGCCGGCGCTCGCACAGGCCTGGTCGACGACTCGCTCGGCCGCCGCCGCGTCGTTGTGGGCACCGCACCTCGACGGCGCCGTCGTCGCCATCGGCAACGCCCCGACGGCCCTGTTCCACCTGCTCGAGATGCTGCTCGACGGCGCCCCGCGCCCGGCTGCGATCGTCGGGATGCCCGTCGGTTTCGTCGGCTCCGCCGAGTCCAAGGTCGCTCTCGCCGAGCATCGTCTCGACGACGGATCACAGATCCCCTGGCTGACCGTCCATGGGCGCCGGGGAGGCTCAGCCATGGCTGCGGCCGCCGTCAACGCCCTCGCGACCGAGCAGGAGATCCTGTGATGACGGGCAGCCTGTGGTGCGTCGGCGTCGGCCCCGGTGACCCCGAACTCATCACCCGCAAGGCCGCTCGGCTCATCGAGACCGCTGACGTCGTCGCCTACCACCGCGCCGGTCATCGTCCGAGCACCGCACGCGCCATCGCGGCCGATCTCATCCCGGACGGCGTCGTCGAGGAAGAGCTCGTCTACCCCGTGACGACTGGTGAGATCGACCATCCCGGCGGCTACCACGGTGCGATGGCGGCGTTCTACCTCGAGTGCGCCGAGCGCCTCGGCGCCCACCTCGAGGCCGGACGCAGCGTCGTCCTGCTCGCCGAGGGCGACCCGTTGTTCTTCGGTTCGTCGATGTACGTCCACGACCTGCTCGCCGAGCGTTTCGACGCCCATGTCGTGCCCGGGGTGACGTCGGTCTCCGCGGCGTCCGCAGGCCTGTCGACAGGGTTGTGCCGGCACGAGGACGTGCTCACCGTGCTGCCCGGCACCCTCCCCGTCACCGAGATGGCGCGCCGCCTCGCCGACACCGACGCCGCCGTCATCATGAAGCTGGGCCGCACCTTCGCGAACGTGCGCGAAGCACTCGCCCAGGCGGGCCTGCTCGAGCGCGCCTGGTACGTCGAGCGGGCGAGCCGTGACGGTGAACGCCTCCTCCCTGTCACACAGGTCGACCCGTCGCACGTGCCGTACATGTCGCTCGTCGTCGTGCCCGGGCTCGATCGACGCGCCGACGCCGCCGGCCGCGCGTCGGGAAGCGCGAGCAGTTCGAGCCGGACCGCGATGCAGCGAGTCCCCGGCGTGCTGCCCGCCGCAGCGACGTCCGAGAGGTCGGGCGAGCCCGGAACCGTGTTCGTCGTCGGGCTCGGGCCCGGCCCCGACGCCTGGCTGACGCCCGAGGCGGCTGACGTCCTGGGGCGCGTCTCGTACGTCATCGGCTATGCGCCTTACGTGGCCCGGGTCCCCACACGCGATGGCCTCGTCCGGCTCCCGAGCGGCAACACGGTCGAGGTCGATCGCGGCACCCAGGCCCTCGAACTGGCGCATGACGGGCACGATGTCGCCGTCGTCTCCGGGGGCGACGCCGGGGTGTTCGGGATGGCGTCGGCCGTCTTCGAGGCGCGCGAGCGACCCGAGAACGCCGCGCTCGCGGGGATGCCCGTGCATGTCGTTCCCGGCGTGACGGCGGCGCACGCCGCCGCCGCCCTGGCCGGCGCCGTGCTCGGAGGTGACCACGCGCTCATCTCCCTGTCCGACCGCCTCAAGCCGTGGGACGTCATCGACGCGCGTCTGCGCGCCTGTGCCCGCGCCGACGTCGCGATGGCGTTCTACAACCCCCGCTCGGCGAGCCGCCCTCACCAGTTCGCCCAGGCGCTCGCCGTGCTGCGTGAGGAACTACCAGGCGATCGCCCCGTCGTCGTCGCACGTCATGTCGGCCGCGAGCAGGAGGCCCTCGAGGTGACGAGCGTGGCCGCGCTCGACCCCGAGACGATCGACATGGGTTGCCTCGTCATCGTCGGCTCCCAGGGCACCCGCACCACGGCGGACGGGCGCGTGTGGACGGCGCGATACGTCCCGACGAGGTGATCACGTCGGCGGTCGAAAAACCGTCGGGTCTCTATGGACACAGGAGACCCGCGGGCACGTAGCGTCAGGGATATGAGCGACTTCACCCCCCACGCCGGCTCCTCCGAGTCGCCGTCGGTCACCTACCCCGACGGCTCGACGCTCGGTGTCGAGGTGGATGGGGCCCAGGTGCATCTCGTCGCCCGCGGCGACGTCCACGACCTCATCCGCGACACCAACCTCTCGCCCGCCGAGGCCCATCACCTCGGGGAGGCGCTCGTCGAGGCCTCCGCCGAAGCCGGGGCTCCGGAGCAGCCCGGCCGACACGACCCCGCCGAGATAGACGCGCTGCTCGATCAGTTCGCGCTGGACGAGCCCGCCTGAGCCACGCGAGTCTGCCTGAGACAGATATCAGGCCGACGCGGGGTGCGGGTTCGGTTGCGGGCCGTCACGAACCCCGGTTAGATGCACGTGATACCGGAACATCACCGTTCAAGGGGGAGAACGATGCGTCGAATTCTTGTCGCCGGCGCGGCTGTCGTCTGCTTGCTCGTCGAAGGCGCGGGCCCGGCGTCCGCTGCTGAACCCACGTCGGTGGCTGCCGCGTCGACCAGCGTCTCGTCTGCGTCGTCAGCACGAGCCGCAGCTGTCACCGGGGGCGTCGGGACGGCAGGCGTTGCGGCGCCCGGTGCCCAGAACGTCGCGTTCGTCGACGCGTCGACGAACCATCAGTCCATCGGGCAGCAGCCCGAGCGGCGGCGCACGCCGTCCCGCAAGAAGCGTCGCAGCGGCGGGGTCGGGCGGTTCTTCGGCGGGCTCGTGTTCATGTTCATCGGGTTGCCGCTGCTCGTCGTCGCCGCGCTCGTCCTGTTCTTCATGGTGCGTCGCGGTCGCAAGCAGCGCGAGCAAGCCTTCGCGCAACAGCAGCGTCGTCAGACCCAGAACGGCCCCTACCAGGCGCAACAGGGCCCCTACCCCGGCGCGAACGGCACGAACGACGTCGACGGGCAGAACCCGACACACCGGTTTTGAGCGACGCCGGTCAGGACACCGACCGAGCAGGCCACCCGAGAGCCACCGCCGATGACGCGGTGGCTCTCGTGCGTCACGTTCGTTCGCGGCTGCAGCTGTAGAGGTGCGACTCGGCGAAGCCGTGGGCCGCGAGCGCAGGCCCGACGAGGATGACGGCGGCCTGCCGCAGCCCCGCGTCCTCGACCTGATCGGCGATGTCGGCGAGCGTGCCGCGCAGGATGAGTTCGTCGGGGCTGCTGACCTGCGAGCCCACGACAACGGGACAGTCGGTGCCGTAGTGCTCGGCCAGCTCGTGTGCCAGCCGCCGCGTGTGACGGATCGCGAGGTGGAGCACGAGTGTCGCCCCCGTCCGCGCGAAGTTCGCGAGCTCCTCACCCGCCGGCATCGGCGTCGAATCGCGCTGTGCACGCGTCAGGACGATCGACTGCGTCACCTCGGGCACCGTCAGCTCGCGTCCGACACGCGCGGCTGTGGCCGCGTAGGCCGGCACGCCCGGGCAGACGTCCCAGGCGATACCGGCTGCGTCGAGGCGACGGCCCTGCTCGGCCACGGCGCTGTAGACGGAAGGGTCGCCCGAGCACAGACGCGCGACGTCGTGCCCCAGCGCATCCGCGGCGACGATCTCGTCGATGATCTCGTCGAGGGTGAGGTGCTGTGTGTCGACGCGGCGCGCGCCCGGCGGGCAATGGGCGAGGACGGCGTCGTCGAGGTAGGTGCCGGCGTACAAGCACACCTGCGAACTCTCGATCAGGCGCACCGCGCGCAGCGTCAGCAGGTCGGCGGCGCCGGGGCCGGCACCGATGAAGTGAACGGTCATGTCAGATCCTTCGCGTAGCTCCACTGGACGACGGCGCGCGCGGGGCGCCAGCCGTGCAGTCGGCCGAGGGGTTCGAGGTGTTCGACGGCCAGGCGCGTGAGGTCGCCGCCATGCGTGCGCCAGGCGTCGAGGAGGATGCTCTCGCTCTCGAGCGTGACGGCGTGAGCGACGAGGCGGCCACCGGGGCGTAGAGCCGCGAGGGCCGCGTCCACAGCCTCAGCGCTCAGCCCGCCACCGAAGAAGACCGCATCGGGAGCGCTGTGACGGGCGTCGCTCGTGGCGCGAGCGGCGCCGTCACGGCAGGGGCCGCAGGCGGTGCCATCGGGGTGCTGCGCGCCGTGGACGGCTACATCGTGGACGCTCGCCTCGACGACGTCGACGCGATGATCGACTCCGAGGGCGCGGGCGTTCTCGCGGGCGCGTTCGGCGCGTACGGCATCGCGTTCGACGGCGACGGTGCGAGCATCGGGCGCGGCGAGCGCCCATTCGATGCCGACGGCCCCCGAGCCGGCGCCGAGATCCCAGAGCAGCGCGCCGCGCGTGGGGCGCAATCGCGCGAGTGCCGCAGCCCGCACGTCGCGTTTCGTGATGAGCCCGTCATTGCCGAACCACGTCTCGGCGCGGCCCGGAACCGTCCCGACGACGTCGGCCGCGCCCAGTTCGTCGGGCACCTCGACGCAGACGAGGACGAGGTCGGGAATCGGCTCGGCGAGGTCGCGTTCCCCGTCGGGCCACCCCTGGGCGGTGGCCTGTAGCGACCCTTCCCCGGGCCCGCCGAGGTGCCACCAGGCCGTCAGCCTCGCCTCCGGTGCTCCCGACTGCACGAGCAGCGCGGCGAGCTCGCCCGGGCCGCGCGCGTCGGAGCACAGCACGACGAGTCGCGCTCTGGGCGTGACGAACGGGCGCACTCGCTCGATGCTGCGGCCCACCGTCGTCACGACGTCGACGCTCTCGGCCGCCCACCCCATCCGGGCGCGCGCGAGGGTCTCGCTCGACAGTGCGGGATGGACGCGAACGGCGCCCGCACTGAACTCGTCGATGAGCGTCGTCGCGACACCCGAGCGCAGCGGATCGCCGGAGGCGAGCACGACCACGCGCCCGAACGCGGCATCGTCCGTCTCGTGGGCGTCGGACGACGTGGCGCGCCCATGGGCATGGTCATCGGCATGGAACAGGAGCTCGCGCAGCCCGTCGCGCAACGGGCGCGGCCACGTGAGGCGCTCCTGGCCCTCCACCTGCGGCAGCAGTTCCAGGTGCCGTCGTCCGCCGACGACGACGTCAGCGTCCGTGACGAGTTGCCGAAGGTGGGCGGGCAGCAGCGCCCACCCACCGTCCTCGATGCCGACGACCTCGATCATGGGCGACACCCTATGCCCCGCCGGGGCCTCGGGCGGCGTCGGCGTCTGTCATGATGGGGCCGTCGCGCGCGAGGAATGCCGGTGCGAATCCGGCAGCGGTCCCGCCACTGTGATCCCCGACGGGGTAAGCCAGGACGTCGCCGCGACCACTGGCGTCGTCCGGCGTCGGTGCCCCCGAGCGGCAAGCGTGGTCACTTGCCAGGAGGCGAACTGATGCCCCGTTTTCCCTTCACCGCTGTCGTCGGCGCCGACGACCTGTCCACCGCCCTCGTCCTGACGGCCATCTCCCCCGCCATCGGCGGCGTTCTCGTTCGGGGTGAGAAGGGCACCGCGAAGTCCACGATCGTGCGTGGTCTCGTCGGCGTCCTGCCGCGGGTGGACGTCGTCGCCGGGTGCCGCTTCTCGTGCGACCCCGCCGACCCCGCGCCGGACTGCCCGGACGGCCCGCACCCGATCGGCGCTGACGCGGCCGTCACCGCTGAGCGACGCCCGACGCGCCTCGTCGAACTTCCTGTCGGTGCGAGCGACGACCGCGTCACCGGCTCGATGGACCTCGCGCAGGCCCTCGGCGCCGGCCGCACCGAGTTCCACCCCGGTCTGCTCGCGCAGGCGCACCGCGGGCTGCTGTACGTCGACGAGGTCAATCTGCTCGCCGACCACCTCGTCGACCTGCTGCTCGACGCCTCGGCGATGGGTCGCAACACCGTTGAACGTGACGGCATGTCGGTGACGCACCCGGCCCGCTTCGTGCTCGTCGGGACGATGAACCCCGAGGAAGGCGAGCTGCGCCCGCAGCTGCTCGACCGCTTCGGGCTGTCGGTCGATGTCAATGCCTCCCGCGACCCCGACGAGCGGGCCGAGGTCGTGCGTCGACGTCTCGCCTTCGATGCCGACCCGGACGCGTTCTCTGCCCGCTACGCGGCAGCCGAGGCCGAGCTCGGGGCACGCATCGTCCGGGCGCAGGAGGCCCTCGACGGCGTCGACCTGAGCGCGTGGGCGCTACGCACCATCGCCCGTGTGTGTGCCGGATTCGACGTCGACGGCATGCGCGCCGACATCGTCATCGCCCGCGCGGCGCGCGCCCACGCCGCGTGGTGCGAGCGCGACCGAGTGACGCGTGAGGACATCCGCATCGCCGCCCGGTTCGCGCTGTCGCACCGTCGCCGACGCGGGCCGTTCGACCCGCCCGGCCTCGACGAGGAGCTGCTCGACCGGCTGCTCGACGAAGAACCCGAACCGCCGACCGACCCCGAATGCCCCGACGATCCGCAGCCCCCGTCGGGTGGTTCGGACGACGACCCGAACGGCGAACCGGGTGACGGTGACGACGCGCCTGACAACGACGACGACGCGCCGGGCAACGATGACGCCGGGCCTCCGCCGGCTGGCTCGCAGCAGCCACCGGCATCGAGCGATCGGGCGACTGAGTCCTCGTCGGATTCGGTTGATCCGCAGCACGATTCGCCGTCCGATGCGGAGGAGTCCTCCCAGGAGCAGCCGTCCTCCGAGCAGCGAACCGGCGCAGCCGCCGCCGTCGGCACGGCTTCGGCGGGCACGCCGTACCGTCCGCGCCGTTTCGAGGTGCGCGGTGTCGGTCGCGGTGAGGCCGGTCGGCGCAGCGCGGCCGAGACGACGCGCGGACGCGTCATCGGTGTCTCCCCGACGACGACCGGCCGCGTCCACGTCACGGCCACCATCACGAGCGCAGCGTCGCGTCGCACCGCGGGGACGCGGGGCCGCCTCGACATCGCGGCGCACGACGTCCGTCACGCCCGGCTGCGGGGGCGCGAGTCGAATCTCGTGCTGTTCTGCGTCGACGCCTCCGGTTCGATGGCAGCGCGCAAACGCATGGACGAGGTGAAGACGGCTGTACTGTCGCTGCTGCTCGATGCGTACGAGCGTCGCGACAAGGTCGGGCTGGTCGCGTTCAACGGCGCCGACGCGCACGTCCTGCTCGCCCCGACGTCGTCCGTCGATCGGGCGGCCGCGGCACTGACACAGCTACCGCACGGCGGACGCACGCCCCTCGCGGAAGGGCTCACGCTGGCCGCGAGCACCCTCGAACGTGAACGCCGCCGCGACCCGCGCCGTCGCGCGCTCGTCGTCGTCGTCACCGACGGGCGCGCCACGAGCGGGCCCGATGCCCTCGCTTGCGCCCAGCGCACCGCGTCGGCGTGGCCGGGCCTCGGCGTCGACACCGTCGTCGTCGACTGCGAGAGCGGACGCTTCCGCATGCGCCTAGCCGCCGACCTCGCCCACCGCATGGGCGCGACGCACGTGCCCCTCGAGAACGTCTCCGCCTCGGGCCTCGTCGACGCCGTCGCCGCCGCTCGCGCGCCGCACGGAAAGGCCGCCTGATGCCCCAGGGAGAAACGACCGTCACCCCGGACGACGGCCTGACGACGCGTCAGCGCCGCAACCGACCCGTCGTCGCCATCCACTACGGCGCGGGCAAGGGCAAGTCGACAGCGGCGTTCGGGCTGGCACTGCGCGGCTGGAACCAGGGGTGGTCGATCGGCGTGTTCCAATTCGTCAAGTCCGCGAAGTGGAAGATCGGCGAGCAGGAGGCGCTCATGGCGCTCGGCGAGGTGCATGAGCGCACCGGCCGGGGCGGGCCCGTCGAGTGGCACAAGATGGGTTCGGGCTGGTCGTGGTCGCGCAAGGGCGGCACCGAGGCCGACCACGCCGCGGACGCGCTCGAGGGCTGGCGCGAGATCAAGCGTCGCCTCGCGGCGGAGACGCACCAGATGTACGTGCTCGACGAGTTCACCTACCCGATCAAGTGGGGCTGGATCGACGGCGAGGAGGTCGCGCGCACCCTGGCGGAGCGACCCGGCAATCAGCACGTCATCATCACCGGGCGCGACCCGCACCCGGCGCTGCTCGAGGTGGCCGACATCGCCACCGAGATGACGAAGGTCAAACACCCCTTCGACACCGGCCAGAAGGGCCAGCGAGGTATCGAATGGTGACGCGACTGCCGCGCGTCGTGCTCGCCGCGCCGGCGTCCGGGCAGGGCAAGACGACGGTGAGCGTCGGCGTCATGGCCGCCCTCGCCGCGCGCGGCCTGCAGGTGGCGCCCGCGAAGGTCGGCCCCGACTTCATCGACCCCGGCTACCACGCGCTCGCGACAGGACGCGTCGGGCGCAACCTCGACCCGTGGCTCGTCGGCCCCGAACGCGTCGCACCGATGCTCGTGCACGGCGCGATGACGCCGGCGCCCGCCGACGTCGCCGTCATCGAGGGCGTCATGGGGCTGTTCGACGGGCGCCTCGGCACGGAGGGGTTCGCCTCGAGCGCGCACGTCGCGACGCTGACGCACTCCCCCGTCGTCCTCGTCGTCGACATCAGCTCCTCGTCGCGTTCGGTCGCCGCGAGCATCCACGGGTTGCGCACGTTCGACCCGCAGCTCGACGTCGCGGGCGTCGTGCTCAACAAGGCCGGCTCCGAACGTCACGCAGGCGAGGTGCGGCGCGCGTGCGAACGCATCGGCGTGCCGGTGCTCGGTGTGCTGCCGCGTGACGCGGGGGTGAGCGTCCCGTCACGGCATCTGGGACTCGTCCCGGCCGACGAACGGGACGCCGCACGCGCGACACTCGACCGACTGGCCGAACGCACCGCCGCTCACATCGACCTTGATGCGCTGCTCGAGATCGCCTCGGGCGCACCCGATCTCGCTGACGAACCGTGGTCGCCCGCACCCATGTCTGCGGCGCCGACGACGGCCGGGCGGGACGCCCCCGTCGTCGCCGTCGCTGGGGGTCGTGCCTTCACGTTCCGTTACGCCGAGACGCTCGAGATGATGCGCGCGCGAGGTCTCGAACCCGTCGTGTTCGACCCCGTCCGTGATCGCGCACTGCCCGCCGGCACCCGCGCGCTCTACCTCGGCGGCGGCTTCCCCGAAGTGCACGCGCGCTCGTTGGCGGCCAACACGAGCCTGCTGGCCCAGCTGCGCGACGCCGTGACGTCGGGGCTGCCGACCGTGGCCGAGTGCGCCGGGATGCTCTATCTCCTCGAGGCCGTCGACGGTCACCGCTTCTCCGGGGTACTGCCCGCGACGGCGGCGATGTCACCACGGCTGACGCTGGGCTACCGCGAGGCCGAAGCACCCGTCGACACGCTTCTCGCCGACGCGGGCACGCGGGTGCGCGGCCACGAGTTCCACCGCACGCTGACGACGCCGGCCGCCGGTGACGGCGAAGGTGGGGGCCACGCGGCCTGGCTGCTCGACGCGGGTGCCGACGGCTTCTCCGCCGCCCACGGCTCCGGCAGCGAGCCGACCGTCCACGCCTCGTACCTGCACACGCACTGGGCGGGGCACCCCGAGCTCGCAGACCGTTTCGCCGCCGCCACGCATCGCGCGGCGGGCCTGGGCCTCGTCGCGACGACGCTGCCGAGCCTGCCCCGCCCGCGTGTCGACGCGCGAGTGGACGCGGCGCTGCCGGGCGGTGCGACGCCCGGCGACGAGCATCACGGTGACGCCGAGGTCGGTGACGGGCTCGTCGACTTCGCCGTGAACGTCCGTGCGAGCACGCCCCCGGCGAACCTGCGGCACGCCCTGCGCGGCGTGCTCGACGAGGCGGCCCACTACCCCGATGCACGCACCGCCACCGACGCGGTCGCCGCGCACCATCGGCTGGCGCGTGAGCAGGTGCTCCTCACGAACGGAGCAGCCGAGGCGTTCACGCTCATCGCGCGGGCGCTGGCGCCGCGCGCACCCGTCGTCGTCCACCCGCAGTTCAGCGAGCCCGACGCCGCGCTGCGCCGCGCCGGGTGCCCGGCCCGGGCGCACGTGCTCCACGTCCGCTCCGGTGCTCACCTCGGGGACGCTGACGTCGCGGCGCTCGACGGCGCCGATCTCGTCGTCCTCGGCAACCCGACGAACCCGACGGGCGTGCTCCACCCGCGCGCGCAGCTCGAGAAGCTGCGCGGTTCCGGACGCGTGCTCGTCGTCGACGAGGCGTTCATGGATCTCGTGCCCGGTGAGAGCGAGAGCCTCATCGGTGGCGACATGACCGGGGTGCTCGTCGTGCGATCGCTGACGAAGACGTGGTCGATCGCCGGGGTGCGCGCCGGCCATGTCGTCGGCGACGCGGCCCTCATCGCGACGCTGCGCGCGCAGCAGCCGCATTGGTCGGTGAACTCACTCGCCCTCGAGGCGACGCGGTACGCGATGACGGCCCCCGCCGCGCGTCAGGTCGCCGAGTGGGCCGAGGAGACGAGCCAGTGGCGCGAGCATCTCGACCGCGGCCTGCGTTCACGCGGCGTGCCGGTGCTGGCGTCGGCCGCCCCGTTCGTACTCGCGCGCGTCGGAGCGGGCGCGCACGCCGCGTGGCGGGACGCCGGGTTCGCGACACGCCGCGCCGACACTTTTCCCGGCCTCGACGGCTCGTGGGTGCGCCTCGCCGTCCGAGACCCGCTGACGACGGATGCCCTCCTCACCGCGTTCGACGCGTTCCGCCAGAGCGGGGAGGCCGCATCGTGACGCGCGTGTTGCTCCACGGGCCGGGGGTGCTCGGCCCCAGCCTGCCCGGGATCATCGCCGAACTCGCCCGCGCGGGGGCACAGGTCGATGTCCTTCTGGATGTGGGCGAGAACGCGAGCGCCCGCGCTGCTCACCGCAGCTCTCCCCACCTCCAGGCTCCCGACCCTCATGCACCCCACCTCGACGACCTCGCCTCACGCGGGCTGTGCCGACTCGTCACGGACGCCGATCCGCTGCGCTATGACGAAGTGCGTCGCCTCACCGTCAACCAGCCGGGCGAGGAGGCTCCCCACGGACCTGCCGGTGAGGCCAAGCGTCCTGGGCGAGTGACGCTCGTCGGCGGCGGCCCGGGTGATCCGGGCCTGCTCACCGTCGCCGGGCTGGGCGCGATCGAGCGCGCCGACGTCATCGTCTGCGATCGCCTCGCTCCCCTCGACGCCCTCGTACACGCCCGAGCCGACGCGACGATCATCCACGTCGGCAAGATTCCGCGCGGCGCGTTCACGCCGCAGGAGGAGATCAACCGGTTGCTCGTCGAGCACGCGCTCTCCGGGCGTGACGTCGTGCGGTTCAAGGGCGGCGACAACTTCGTCTTCGGTCGCGGCGGCGAGGAGGTGATCGCCTGTCGAGACGCCGGTCTCAGCGTCGACGTCGTGCCGGGGGTGACATCGGCGATCGCCGTGCCGGCGCTCGCCGGCATCCCCGTGACGCACCGGACGTCATCGCAGGGGTTCACGGTCGTCTCGGGGCACGTCGCGCCCGGCGACCCGCGCTCGGATCTCGACTGGGCGGCACTGGCCCGCACCCGCACCACCCTCGTCGTCCTCATGGGCGTCGCGCACCTGCGCGCCATCGCATCGGCACTCGTCGACGGTGGCCTGCCCGCCTCGACGCCCGCCGCAACGATCGCCGACGGCGCCATGCCGAGCGAGCGACGCGTCGTGGCGACCCTTGCGACGTTGCCGGACGCCGTCGCCGACGCCGGCCTCGGCGCACCTGCCATCACCGTGATCGGCGACGTCGTCGCAGCTCTCGACGGCACCCGGCTCCATGCGTCGTCCGACGACACCGGAGCGGCGTGATGAGCGACGCTGTCGTCACCCGACCGGCATGGGAGGGGCTGCGCCTCGCGACGGGGACGTTGAGCGTCATTCCCGTCGGCGCGATCCCGCCGATCACCACGCCGGTGGCGCGCTGGGCGATGACCCTCGCGCCCCTGGCCGCCGTCCCGCTCGCTGTGGTGACGTCGCTCGTCCTGCTCGTCGGGCACTGGGTCGACGCGCCTCCGCTCGTGGCCGGTTTCTGCGCGGTCGCTGCCCTCGCGGCCGGCACGCGCGCCATGCACGTCGACGGATTGGCTGACACCGTCGACGGATTCGGCGCGGGGTGGAACCGGGAGCGCGCCCTCGAGGTGATGAAGCGTGGCGACGTCGGCCCGATGGGTGTCATCGCCGTCGTCGTGACGGCCGGCGTGCAGACGGCGTGCTTCGCGGCGCTCCTCGACGCGCCGTGGCTGGCCGGCGCCGCCGTCATCGTCTCGCGGGTGGCGTGCACTACCCTCGCCCACCGACGGTGGAGCGCTGCACGGCCTGACGGGATGGGCGCCGTCGTGCTGTCGGCCGTCCGAACCCCGGAGCTCGTCGCCGTAAGCGTCGTGGGATGGCTGGTGCTCGTCGGCGGATCTGCCCTGGCTGATGCCTCAGGTGACGATGGGTTCTCCACCGGCGCAACGCTTCTCGCTGCTCCCCTGGTCGCCTCGGTGGCCGCCGGCATCGCGCTGGAATGGCTCGCTCGTCGCGCGACGCGCACCTTCGGCGGCCTGACGGGTGACGTCATGGGAGCCGGCATCGAGGTGGCCCTCACCGTCATGCTCATCGTCCTCACCCTCGGAGTCTGGCGATGAGCGCCCCGCGCCGCGTCCTCATCACCGGCGGCGTGCGCTCGGGCAAGTCGACGTACGCCGAACGCCTGCTGTGGGAGGCGCCCGCGACGTACCTGGCCACGGGGCCGTCACGTCCCGACGACGACGAGTGGCGTGCCCGCGTCGCAGCCCATCAGCAGCGGCGGCCGTCACACTGGTCGAGCCTCGAGTCGGTCGATGTTCCCCGCGCGCTCAGCGAGATCCACGGTCCGTGCCTGCTCGACGACGTCGGCTCGTGGCTGACCTCCGCCCTCGAGGAGTCCGGCGCCTGGGTTTCTGACACCGGCGAAGGCCCTCGCCGAGGCGACGAGGAGCAATCGACGCCCCCGCCCCCGTCGATGCCGACGTGGCACCAGCGGTACGCCGCCCGGGCCGATGCCTTCGTCGAGGCGATCACGGCGTTCGAACACGACCTCGTCATCGTGACGAACGAGGTGGGCTTCGGTCTCGTCTCTCCCTACCAATCGGGGCGCCTCTTCACCGACGAGCTGGGCCGCCTCAACCAGCGCCTCGCGCGCGCGTGCGACGACGTCGTCCTCGTCGTGGCGGGTTGCCTCCTCGTGATCAAGGGTGAGCCGAAGAACCCATCGGGGGCATCGTGAGCCATCCTCTTCTCCTGCGACTCGCGCACCTCGACGGTGCGGTCTCGCGCTGCGCGACGACCACCGCCGCACCAAGGTTCTTGACGCGGACAGTGCTTCTGAGGCGGTCAGCGCGCGCGAGCGCCTGCTGGGATCCGATCGCGGCCGGTGTGGCGCTCGGGTATCTCGCCGACCGGCGCTGGGGTGACCCTGCCCGGCATCACCCCGTCGCCTGGTTCGGTGGCTGGGCGGCGGCCTGCGAGCACCGGCTGTGGGCGCCGCGACGCTCGCGGGGCATCGCGTACCTCGTCGTGACGCTCGCTCCGCCGGTCGCCGGTGCGCTCGTTCTCGATCGACGCCGGCCGCTGACGCGCACCCTCATCACGGCGCTGGTGACGTGGGCGGCCCTCGGCGGACGTTCGCTGGAGCGCGAGGCGATGGCGGTGCACGACCTGCTCGCTGCCGACGACCTCGACGGCGCTCGTCACCGCATTCGCTCGCTCGTCGGACGCGACACGTCGCAGGCAGGCCCCGACGAGATGGCCCGGGCCGTCGTCGAGTCGCTTGCCGAGAACCAGTCGGATGCCGTCGCGGCAACCCTCGTCTGGGGCGCGGGGTTCGGGGCGCCTGGTGTCGTGCTGCACCGCTGCGCCAACACGCTTGACGCGATGATCGGGCACCGGACCGAGCGGCTCGAGCAGTTCGGTTGGGCCGCGGCACGATTCGACGACGTCCTCAACGCCGTTCCGGCCCGTGTGAGCGTGCTCGCGACGGCGATCAGCTGTGTCGTGGCGGGCGAGCCGTCGCGCGTGCGCGACGTCGTGCGCGACGTCCGCCGTGACGCCCCCGCGCATCCGAGCCCCAACGCCGGGCCCGTCGAGGCCGCCGCCGCGGGCGCACTCGGGGTGCGCCTCGGCGGGACGAACGTGTACGCCGGTCGCACCGAGCATCGCGGTGAACTCGGCGACGGACGCGCGGTCGACGTCACCGACATCCCGCGTGCGGTACGGCTCACCCGACGCGTCGGACGCACGGTCCTCGTCCTCGCGCTCGGCGCGCGTCTCCTCGCGCGGCGTCGCACGATGAACTGACCGGTTCGCGTGTGCGGCACAGCCGAACCGCGCGCGTATTAGAACGCAGGAACAGCCCCGCTCGTCAGCTCCGCAGGAACGTCACGACCTCGTCGAGCGTGCTCACCTCACGCAGCCCGGCCGGTGCCGCGGGCCGTGCGACGACGACGACGGGGACGCCGAGTTCGCGTGCTGCGGTGAGCTTCGCGGCGGTGTAGC
The DNA here is from genome assembly GCF_017565385.1 of Dermacoccus sp. NHGro5. NCBI lineage: Bacteria > Bacillati > Actinomycetota > Actinomycetes > Micrococcales > Dermacoccaceae > Dermacoccus > Dermacoccus sp. NHGro5. Next base: position 172,539 of record NZ_JAGEKQ010000004.1, read on the forward strand.
TGCCGCCGGAGTCCTTCGTCAGGACGACGTCGACGGCGTGCTCCCGCATCGTCGCGATCTCGGTGTCGACGTCGAACGGGCCGCGGGTGTGCAACACCGTCCACGCGGGCGGCGCGGGGATGTCGAGCGGTTCGACGATGCGCACGAGCGCGGCCTTGTCGTCCCAACCGCGGTAGTGCTCGAGTGTCTGACGCCCTGTGGTCACGAACGGTCGACGCCACCCTTGCGCGTCGACGAGCGCCCGCGCGCCGGCGTAGGTGCTGACCCAGTGCCAGGTGGGCGCATCCGGGTGCTCACGCCAACCGGGGCGCGCGAGGCGCACGAGCGGGACGTCGGCGGCCGCGCAGGCAGCCACCGCGTGGGAACGCATCGTGACCGCGAACGGGTGCGTCGCGTCGACGACGTGCGTGAAGCGGTCGTCGCGCAGCGTCGCCGTCAGCCCTGCGACGCCGCCGAACCCGCCGATCCTGACGTCGCCGACCGGCAGCCTTGGCCGCGACACGCGCCCGGCCAAGGAACTGACGAACGCGATCCCCAGCTCGTCGAGGCGTGCTGCGAGAGCGCGGGCTTCACTCGTTCCGCCGAGGACGAGCACCTTCGTCGATGACACGCCCGCAGCCTACCGACCCGTGCCCCGACAACGCCGTCGGCCCCCCTCACCGCAGTGAGAGGGGCCGACGTTCAGCGGGTGAGAGCCGTGGCTCTCAGCTGATCGCGTGGATCAGTTGCCCGTGAGCTTCTCGCGCAGAGCAGCCAGCGCCTCGTCGGAGGCGAGGGTGCCTTCGGCCGGAGCCGAGCTCGAGCTGGAGCTCGACGACGAGGAGGACGAACCCTGCGAGCTCGAGCCCGAGTTCGACGACGAGTACGACGTCGGGGCGGTCTCACCGGACGCCGCAGCTTCGGCGTCGTCCTTGCGGGCCTGCTCGATCTGGGCCTGGTGGGCCTCCCAGCGCGAGTGGGCCTCGGCGTACTGCTTCTCCCACTTCTCACGCTGCGCGTCGAAGCCCTCGAGCCACTCGTTCGTCTCCGGGTCGAAGCCCTCGGGGTACTTGTAGTTGCCCTGCTCGTCGTACTCCGCAGCCATGCCGTACAGCGTCGGGTCGAACTCGGAGGCGGCAGCGCCGTCCTCGTTCGCCTGCTTCAGCGACAGGGAGATGCGACGACGCTCGAGGTCGATGTCGATGACCTTGACGAAGATGTCGGAACCGACGGTGACGACCTGCTCGGGCAGCTCGACGTGACGCTCGGCGAGCTCGGAGATGTGGACGAGACCCTCGATACCGTCCTCGACGCGCACGAACGCACCGAACGGGACGAGCTTCGTGACCTTGCCCGGCACGACCTGGCCGATGGCGTGCGTGCGAGCGAAGTGCTGCCACGGGTCTTCCTGCGTCGCCTTGAGCGACAGCGAGACGCGCTCGCGGTCCATGTCGACGTCGAGCACCTCGACGGTGACTTCCTGACCGACCTCGACGACCTCGGACGGGTGGTCGATGTGCTTCCAGGACAGCTCGGAGACGTGGACGAGACCGTCGACGCCACCGAGGTCCACGAACGCACCGAAGTTGACGATCGAGGACACGACGCCGGAGCGGACCTGGCCCTTCTGCAGCTCCTTGAGGAACGTCGTGCGAACCTCGGACTGCGTCTGCTCGAGCCACGCACGACGCGACAGGACCACGTTGTTGCGGTTCTTGTCGAGCTCGATGATCTTGGCCTCGATCTCCTTGCCGACGTACGGCTGCAGGTCGCGGACACGACGCATCTCCACCAGCGACGCAGGGAGGAAGCCGCGCAGGCCGATGTCGAGGATGAGACCACCCTTGACGACCTCGATGACCGTACCGGTGACGACGCCGTCGTCTTCCTTGATCTGCTCGATCGTGCCCCAGGCGCGCTCGTACTGCGCACGCTTCTTGGACAGGATCAGGCGGCCTTCCTTGTCCTCCTTCTGGAGGACGAGAGCCTCGACGTCGTCGCCGACCTTGACGACCTCGCCCGGGTCGACGTCGTGCTTGATCGAGAGCTCGCGCGAGGGGATGACACCCTCGGTCTTGTAACCGATGTCGAGGAGAACCTCGTCACGGTCGACCTTGACGATGACACCTTCGACGATGTCGCCGTCGTTGAAGTGCTTGATCGTCGCGTCGATCGCGGCGAGCAGCTCCTCCTCCGAACCGATGTCGTTGACAGCGATCGGGGACGTGGTGGTGGAAGTCATGTGTAAGAAGTAACTTTCGGTGGGCAATTCGGGAGGCGAGACCATCGGGCACGACAACGCGCGCAGGTGGACCGCCTCTGCGGACAAATCGAACAACGTCTCGGGCGCGCCCGGCCCCGTCTGCGAGCAACGGGGAGCGTGGGCACGTACGACACGCCCTCTCATCCTAGGCACGCGGGGCGATCAGGGCCAAATGGGAAGGGCATCGTAGCGTGGGTTCATGCAGACCCCCGACCGTGCCGGACGCTTCGACGTCGACGCAGCCTCCTCCGCCCGCGGAAATCGCTCGTGGTGGGACGCCGAGGCGCGCGACTATCTCGACGAGCACGGCGCCTTCCTCGGTGACGCCGAGTTCGTCTGGGGGCCGGAGGGGTGGCGCGAGGACGATCTCCACGTCCTCGGCGAGCCGAGCGGGCTCGCGGGCCGCGACCTCCTCGAGTTCGGTGCCGGCGCCGCGCAGGCCGGACGCTGGTGCGCCAGGCAGGGTGCACGCGTCGTCGCGACGGACCTGTCCGGCGGGATGCTGCGCACGGCCGTGCAACTCGACGCCCGCACCGGCACGTCACTGCCGCTCGTGCAGTGCGACGCGAGCCGACTGCCGTTCGCGGACGCCTCCTTCGACGTCGTCTTCTCGGCTTTCGGCGCGGTTCCGTTCATCGCCGACACCTCGGCCCTCATGCGGGAACTGGCGCGCGTCACGCGCCCAGGCGGGCTTGTCGCGTTCTCGACGACGCACCCCGTCCGCTGGAGCCTGCCCGATGTGCCCGACGCCGCCGGGCTGACGATCCAGCACTCGTACTTCGACACGACGCCCTACGCCGAGGCGGCGGGCGACGACGTCGTCTACGCCGAGCACCACCGCACTCTCGAGCAGCGCGTGCGCGAACTGCTCGACGCCGGGCTCGTACTCGAGCAGTTACGCGAACTGCCGTGGAAGGAGTCGAACAAGTCGACCTGGGGTGGCTGGAGCCCCCTGCGCGGACGGCTCGTGCCGGGCACGCTCATCCTCGCCGGCCGCAGACCTGCCTGAAGGGTGCGTCGCGCGAATACCGCCAACAGGGTCGGCCGCGGCCGGGATCGCGTCAGCGGTTGAGGATCTCCTCGGTCTGACCGGGTGTCAGGACCAGAGTCGACGCGGCCTCGGTGCGAAACCACTCGATGGTGCGCTGCAGCCCGGTCTCCACGGGCACCTGCGGTGACCAGCCGAGCAGGCGCTGCGCCTTCGTCGTGTCGGGGCGACGGACCGACGGATCGTCCGTGGGGCGCTCGATGAACTCGAGTGTCGAGGATGACCCCGCCAGCTCGATGATCCACTGCGCGAGGTCGCGCATCGAGATCTCGTGCGGGTTGCCGATGTTGACCGGGCCGGGGTCGTGCGTCTCGAGCAGCATCGCGAGGATGGCCGCGACGAGGTCGTCGACGTAGCAGATGGACCGCGTCTGATCACCGTCGCCACTGACCGTGACCGGCTCACCGGCGAGGGCCTGGCGGACGAAGTTCGGGATGGCGCGACCGTCGTTGGGCCGCATGCGCGGGCCGAACGTGTTGAAGATGCGCACGATGCCGGCATCGACCCCGCGCGCCTCGCGGTAAGCGAGCACGAGCGCTTCCGCATATCGCTTGGCCTCGTCGTAGACGCCGCGCGGGCCGACCGGGTTGACATGACCCCAGTACGTCTCGGGCTGCGGGTGCACCTGAGGGTCGCCGTACACCTCGGACGTCGAGGCGAACACGAGCCGGGCGCCCTTGCGCACCGCGAGTTCGAGCGCGTTCTGCGTGCCCTGCGAACCGACGCGCAGCGTCTCGATCGGCAGCTTCAGGTAGTCGACCGGTGAAGCCGCCGACGCGAAGTGGAGGATGCCGTCGACGTCACCGCCGACGTCGAAGGGCTCCGTCACGTCGTGCTCGATCAGCTCGAAACGACCTGAAGCCTCCAGCTGCGTGACGTTCGCGCGGCGCCCGGTCACGAGGTTGTCGACGGCGACGACCTCGTGACCGCGTGCGACGAGCGTCTCGGACAGGTGCGAGCCGAGGAAGCCCGCACCTCCCGTGATGACGATCCGCATGCTCAGTACTGGCCCCGCTCATCGGCGGAGTGCGCGCCACGCGACTGCGGGTGGTCACCGAACACGAGCGTGGAGTCGTCGTCGTGGCGCACGTCGTCTACCTCGCGCTCGTCACGGCGCTCATGGCGGGCGGCGCGACGCTCACGGCCGGCACGCAGCGAGACGAACAGGCCGAGCAGCAGCGCGAACAGACCGAGCAGACCGAGCAGCAGCGGAGCCCACAGGCGCAGGATCTTGAGCTGGCTCGACTTCGTCTTGTAGTCGTCGACGTTCTTCTTGATCGTCTCGTCGGTCATCGTCGAGGTGGTGAGCATCGCGTCGACGGGCTTCGCGTTCGGCACCTCGAGCGTCTGGTGCTGCTTCTCCTGCAGCTTCATCATGACGCCCGTCTCCGGCTCGACCCACACCGTGCGGTCGTTCGTGTAGTACCGGTCGGCGAGCTTCGAACCCTTGGGCAGACCGAAGACCTCACCCGGGACGTCCATCGTCGTGAACTTCGTCTTCGGGATCGTCTGCGTGAACTTGTACGTCTTCAGACCCTTGATGTCCTCAGAACCCGCGTACTTCATCGGGACGGCCTTGCCGAGCGTCGAGTCCCAGTAGCGGTAGGTCTTGTTCTTGTCGACCTGGAACGGGAACTTGATCGTCTGGCCCTCGTAGTTGGTGGGCTTGCCGTCGAGCATGTTGCCGCTCCACTTGACGGCCTCACCCGAGGACTTGTCGACGGCGTACTGCTGCGTCGAGGCGTCCATCGGCGGCGACGCCGTCTGGCCCTTGTCGTTGACGTTGTCCGTCGTCTGCCACTGGTCGATGACGATGACGTCGCGGCCGAGCTCCTTGGAGGCCTTCTTCGTCATCTCCTTGTTGGCGACGACGGTCGCCTTCGTGATGATCTTGCCCGACCCCGGCTTGACCGTGTCGGCGTCGAAGTAGCTGGCGTGATCGTCGGTGACCGTCTGCTGGGTATTCTGATCACTCGGGATCACGGCCAGCTTCGGGTACGCGTAGAACCGCATCAGGAGCGCCAACGTCAGGAAGAACGCACCGAATCCGATCATGACTGCGGCTTTGCGCACGGGAGAGCCTCCTAGGCAGGGACTGGAACTTACGCGACGGTAACACCTGCAGCAGGGGCAATGTGACCGGTTTCACCAACGAGATGGAATTGTGCCCGTTTCGTCATCAACGAGCGAATCGACCACGCCGGCGAGCCCGATCGTCGGCTCGCATCGCATGAACGCCACCCCCGCGGCTGTGGCGGCTGCGGCATCCGTCTCGGCGTCACCGACCATGACGCTGCGCTCGCGCGACACGTGCGGATTCTCGTCGAACAGCGCGCACAGCAGGCCGGGCGCCGGCTTGCGGCACACGCAGGTGTCGGCCGCGTGCGGGCAGAGGCGGACGTCGTCGATGCGGCCACCGGCGGCCTCTACCTCCGCGATCAGCCGGGCATTGACGGCGCTCAGCTGCGCCCACGTCAGCCGTCCCGTCGCGAGGCCCTGCTGGTTGGTGACGACGACGATCGCGCAGCCCGCAGCACTCAGGCGCGCCACCGCGTCGACGGCCCGCGGCAGCAGCGCGAAGTCGTCGGGCGTGCGATACCCGGGCGCGAGGGCGTTGAGTGTGCCGTCACGATCGAGCAGGACGACGTCGTACGGGGCGCTGGCCCCAGGACGCGGCAGGCGCATGTGGGTGCGTCCGCTCGGATCGGGGCTCACGCGCCGGGCTGGCTGAGATCGTCGACGGCCTCGCACCACGCGTGCGCCCATAGCAAGTGGACCTCCTGGATGCGCGGCGTCTCGTGCGACGGCACGACGAGGAGGTGGTCGACGTCGTCGCGCAGGTGCTCTCCCCCGGCGCCCGTCATCGCGATCGTCGTGATCCCGAGCTCGCGCGCTGCGGCCAGGGACGCGACGATGTTGGGGCTGCGTCCGCTCGTCGACATCGCGACGTAGACGTCGCCCGCCCGCCCGAGGCCCCGCACGCCGCGGACGAACACCTGCTCGTAGCCGTAGTCGTTGCCGATGGCCGTGACCGACGACAGACTCTCGGCGAGGTTGATCGCTGGCAGCGGCGCACGGTCGTGGACGCACTTGCCGAGGAACTCTGCGGCGACGTGCGACGCGATCGCCGCGGAGCCGCCGTTGCCGGCGACGAGGATCTTGTGTCCGCCGGTGAGCGTGTTCGTCACCGCCTCCCCCGCGGCGACGACCTGCGCGTGCAGCGCCGCCTCGCGCACGGCGTCGACGAGCTGCGCCCACGCGGCGATACCCGCGTCGAGACGTGAGGTGAGCGCGGGCGAGGCCGCGCCGTCCGCCAGGGTGTGGATGGGGTGCTCCATCAGCTCTGCCCCCTCCACGTCGTGACGCCGTCATGGCTGAAGATCGGCTCGCTCACCGTGAGGCCGAGGTCGATGAGCTGCCGGGCGACGATGTGACGGCGCTCGAACTCGCAGATGAACACCATGTGGCCGCCACCGCCGGCACCCGTCACCTTGCCGCCGAGCGCGCCGTGGTCGAGGGCGCGCCGCATGGCCTCGTCGATGAGCGGCGTCGTGATGCGCGTCGACATCTTCTGCTTCTCGCGCCACGCTTCGCCGAGCAGCCGGCCGATCGTGTCGACCTCGCCGCGAACGAGCGCGATCTTCATCCGCTCGGCGAGTTCCTTCTGCGCCCGCAACCCCTCGAGGGCCTCGGCGTTGCCCGTCTCGTAGCGGCTGCGCTGATCCTCGATGATGTGGTCGCTGACCCGCGTCTGCCCGGTGAACGCCAACAACATGTTGTGCTCGAGCTCGTGGACGGTGGCGCTGCGCACGCGCAGCGGGTTGACGACGACCTGGTCGGCGGTGAACTCGATGAAGTTGAACCCGCCGAAGGCTGCGGCGTACTGATCCTGCGAGCCGCCGGGAATGCCGAGATCCTCGCGTTCGAGACGATAGGCGAGCTCGGCGATCTCGTACTGCGTGAGGTCGAGGCCGCAGTGCTGCGCGACGAGGCCGATGACGGAGACCATGACGGCGCTCGAACTGCCCAGCCCCGAACCGGGGGGCGCCGCGGTGTGGAGGAACAGGTCGAACCCGCTGACGGGTAGCGCACCCGGCACCTCGCGGATGCGAGCTATCGCGGCCTTCGGCAGATCGAGCTCACCGTTGTACTCGACCGGGTCGTCGACGCCGAAGCCGATCGAGTAACCGAAGTCGAGCGACTGCACCGTGATGCGGCCGTCTGTGCGCGGACGCAGCGTCGAGTACGCGAACTGGCTGAGGGTGCCTGACAGGACGCAGCCGCCCTCGCGTTCGGGGAACGGCGCGACGTCCGTGCCACCCCCGGCGAAACTGACGCGCAGCGGCGCTCGCGCACGCAGCACCGGACGTCGGTAGTCGACGTACGCCCGACCCTCGGGCGAAGGCCCGGGAGAAGATTCGGGGGTGGATCGCGCCTCGTCGTTCATGGGCGGCTAGCCTCCATTCGATGATGCGTGCCGGACGCACGCTACCCGATGGTAGATGTGAGGGACGGCACATGCAGCGCATTCCATGGATCGATCCGCTGCGAGGCGTCGCTGCCGGGCTCGTCCTCGTCTCCCACGTCGCCTACTGGAGCGGCGGTTCGAGCATCGACGGCGTCGGGCGTCTGCTCGCCCGCGGTGACGTCGGCGTCGCCGTCTTCTTCGCCATATCGGCCTACCTGCTGACGCGTGGTGCGAGCGCGGGGGCGGCCCCGACGAGGCACTACTGGCGCAAGCGCGCCGCACGCATCCTGCCGGCCTATCTCGTCGCGCTCGCGGCGGTCGTCGTCGTCACGCTGGCGGTCGAACCGGGTGCGGTCGACGTGCGCTCGGTGCTGTCACACCTGACGCTGCTGCAGGGATACGCGGGCGAGTCGTTCCGTGGATTCACGCAGGCCTGGAGCATCACGACGGAGGTGACGTTCTACGCCCTCGTGCCGCTGATCTGCCGGTGGTTGCGCGGCTGTCGCCGTGATGGTCGCTCTCCGCTGCCGGTCCTGATGTTCGTCGCCGTCGCCGGTCTCGTCGTGCAGACACTCGCCGCCTCGAGCGGACGGGCGAACCTCGGGGCCGTCAGCACGAGCGTCATCGGACACGCCGCGTGGTTCGCCGTCGGTGTGGCGGCGGGGTGGGTGTTCACGGCCGACCCGACGACCGGCGGGTCAGGCCGCCGGGCGCGCATGGGGCTCGCGGTGCGTGAAGCGTCGCCGTCAGCACTGCTGGGATGGGCGGGCGTCACGTACGTCGCGGTGGCCACACCGCTCGGCGGGCCGATCCACCTCGAGACACCGACGCACGGGCAGGCGCTCGTCAAGGAACTCGCGTACGCGCTCATCGCGGCGTTGCTGCTCGGCGCGGCCGTCCGAGCGTCGGAAGACGAGACGTGGCCGACGCGCGCCGAGGCGCAGGCCCTGCTGAGCGGCGCGGGCGACGTCAGCTACGGCCTGTTCCTGTGGCATGTTCTCGTGCTGCAGGTGCTGTTCACGACCCTGCACCTGAGGCTGTTCCACGCGCCGTTCGCTCTCGTACTCATCGTGACGCTCGTCGTGTCACTCGCACTGGCGCGACTCAGTTGGCGCGTCGTCGAAGCACCCGCCATCCGCTGGGCACACTGCTTACCTCGAGGCTGAACACGACGAGCGCGAGCGCCGTCAGCACCTGGCCGGAGACCGCGCCGAGCGATCCGCGATCGACGACGCCGAGCGCCGCCATGATCGGGCCGACCGCGACCATGAGCGCGATGACGAGCACCCGCCGTCGACGCCGCGGCACGAAGCAAGCGACGAGGACGACGGGTATCGCCACCCATCCCAGGAGTGCCGCCGCGATGGCGGTGAGGACGGCAAGCGCGAGGGCGGCGCGGGGGCGCGAGGCCGGCACGGCAGATTCTGCGTGCGCTACGAGTGCCCGCGGTGTCTGCAGCGCGAAGTCGTCGGAGGCTGCCTGGCGGCGTATCGGCGCAGCGCGTCGCGATGACGCCGCGGCACACCACGTCGTGGCAATGAGCAGCATGAGGCACGCGAGTGCGCAGGCCGCACCGACGACGAGGCTGAGGCGGTGGAGGTGCTGCGGTGCGAAGACAAAGTGTTGTCCGTGGGCGGCGTGCTCGGCGCCCTGACGCCATCCGTCGAGGGTCACGAGGCGCGTGCTACCGGCGGTCATGCCAGATGCGGGGGTGGGCGATGCCGGGTCGAGAGCCCAACCGGCGTTGGCGCCCTGCGTCGAGGCGAGCGTCGGGTTGGCCGGCGTGTCCGTGCTCGAATCCGCACTGAGTCCGAGCTGGTCCCTGGCCGCCGCGGCGGCCGGAACAAGTGTCACACGTTCGACCTCAGGTGAAACCTTCAGGTTGGCCTCGCCGGCAGGCAGGGCCATCAACCTCGTTCTCCCTGCAGTATCGGCCCCTCCACCAGGTGTTCCGGCAGGCTGCCAGGCGCCGGATCCGGACCGCATCATGAGGGGCTCTCGCACCGATCCGGGCGCCACGCCAGCCTTGAACGTCAGCGTGACGTTCATGGTCGCAGCACGCGAGACCGTGAATGCTCGCGTCCACGCACCGTCATCCTCCGACGCCAGCGCGTGACCGTCGAACCAGGGGTGCGTGCGCGTCACGACGACGCCGTTTCGGGTGCCATCGACGGTGCCCGGCAGGTGTACGACGCTGACGACGGGGCGGGTGGAGCGCACCTCGACCAGCCCGACGGCTGCATTCTTCGTGCCCGTCCCCGGCGCCGCGCGCGGGGTGACCGCGACCGCGCGCGTCCCGGCCGGCACGTCGATTCTCCAGGTGCTACCCGCGCCCTGCTGCGGCTTCACGGATCGCCCGTCGAAGCGCACGTCGACGCTTGCCACCCGCGCGTCGCCCGTGGCCGCAGGGACGAGCGTCATCGTCTGAGCGGGGGCGCCGCCGTCCCACGTCACGCTCAGGGTGCTGGGCCGGTCGGCGCACGTCAGCCAGCGGGTGTCGTCGGAGCCGTCGAACGCCGCGTCCGCAGACGTGCCCGGGCCGAGGTAGAGCGAGGCGAACGGGTCGGCGGTCGACGATGTCGCCTCGATGCGCGAGGCGCCGGTGACGCGGCGGACGCTGCTTCCTGCGTCACGGCCGGGGAAGTCGAGGTCGTGCGCGCCGACGCGCGTGGGCGCGGGGTCATCGGCGGTGAGGGCAGGCCCGAAGGCCCGTCCGACGACCTGGCCGTTGTTGTACGCGCGGCGTCGCACGTCGTCGGTGATCCACCCGTCGGCACGGCCCGTGACGAACGGGCGCCTCGCGCTGACGCCGACGCCGGCGAGCGTCAGCGTCGACTCCGGACCGCCGAGGACGGAGACCGCAGCGCCCGTAGTCGACGGTGTGGGGGCCAGGTCGAAGACGTCGTAGCGCGTGGCGCCGCTGCCGTGGACGCGATGGGCGCTCACTCCGTCGGCGTGTGTCAGGGCTGCGACGTACGCCTGCGGCGGTGACGTCTGCTGCGACGTCGAACTCCCCCAGCGCACGACGATGCGGTGCACCCCCGCCCGTGCCGCCGCCTGCACGGCCTCGCTCGCCCGTCCCCGATCACTCGCCGAACCCGGCGCGAGGGCCGTGTCGACGGCATCGACGAGCCGCTGCGCACCCGGGTGGTAGAGCGGAGCCGAGGCGCGCACGACGATGGACGACGCGGCGAACGCGGTGAGCGGTTCGTCGGTGGCGTTCCCCCAGTCCGCCTGGGCCGAGCGCGTCGACGGCAGGACGAGACTTGATCCGCCGTCGCGGGCTGCCGCGTCGTCCACGTCTCGGGCGGTGGCGACGAGCGAGGCGGGCCACGCGCGCACACCGTTCGCGTCACCGAGACGCCCGACGAGCAACGGTGCCAGCGTGCCGACGAGGACGACGGCGATGCCGACCTGCGCCGCCCACGCGCTCCGCGCGGAACGAGGACGCTTGGCACGAGGTGCGCTGCGCGCCAGCGCATCCCACGCCGCACCAACGCCGATGGCCAGGGGCAGTCTGACGAGCGGGTCGAGCTTGTGGACGTTGCGCGCCGCAGCGAGCGGGCCGTCGAGCAGATCGCGCATCAGACCGGAGAACGGGCCACTGGGCGTGCCGGCGTAGGGCAGGGCCATGCCCACGATGCCGCCCGCGAGCAGGATGACGCAGGCGACGCGGACGCGGCGCGCGGCGTGGATGACGTCATCCTGCGCGCCCCGCGAGGCACCACCGCGTGTCGTCATGAGCCCTGCGAGCGCGATGCCGGCGAGCGTCGAACCCGCGACGATGCTGAGGGTGCCCTGCGCGACGACCCACCCCGACTGCCAGATGGGGTGACCGTCGGCGTCGACGATGTAGGCGACCCAGTCGGACGCACCCCGCAGGATGGCGGGCAGCGTCGTCACGGCCGTCGTGATGCGCGCGGTCTCGATGAAGTCGAGGAACGGGTAGGCGTACCCGCCGAGGACGACGAGGGGCCCGAGCCACCAGGCGCTGCCGAGCGCGGCGCCGATCACGTACGCGCCGACGAGGCGCCACTCGCGCGTCACCACTAGCGCGAACAATCCGGCGCCGAGGACGGCGACGAGCGACGCCGTCGCGTTGACGCCGCCGAGGCACGCGACGAGCACACCGGTGGACGCGAGCAACCTGATGTGGCGGCTGCTGCGCCATCCCCACCACACGGCGAGGACGAGCCACGGCAGCAGCATGCCCGGCCACGTCTCGACGCTGAGTTCCGACAGCAGCGTCAGCACGCGTGCGCTCAGCGCGTACGCGACACCGGTGACGCAGGCCGCCCCCGCGCTCAGCCCGGCGATGCGGCGCGCGACGAGGGCCGCGCCGAGAAAGCCGACGACGAGGATGAACGACCACCACGCGCGCTGCGCCGCCCAGCCGGGCACGCCGAGCGAATGCAGGACGCCGAAGAACGGGCCCATCGGGAACAGGTAGCCGTAGGCCTGGTTCTGCAGTTCGCCGAAACCCGAGTGCGTCGACCACGCGTCGAGCGAGCGCGCGAGGTAACGCCACGGCGAGACGACGAGGTCGACCTTCGTGTCCGGCTGGATGACGCCCGGCTGCACGAGCCACGGCACGAACGCGAGGACCAACGCGACGCGCAGCGCGAGCAGCCGTGCGCGCGTCGCGTTCATCCGCGGCGCACGAGGACGAGCAGGTTCCACGTGACGATCTCGCGCAGCCCCGGCACCCGCAGGACGGCGCGCGCGGCATCCGGCCAGTAGCGGGGACGGGCGTCGATCAGCTCACCGCCGCGCTGCTCGACCGAGCGCGCCCAGGCGAGCCCCTGCGCGACGCTCACCCGGAAAAGGCCCTCGTCGACGAGGTTCTTCGGCGGGTGGCCGTGCCGACGCTCGTAGCGTCGCGCCGCCCGTTCGCCGCCGAACCAGTGCCACGGCGACGTCTCGTGCCCACCCCACGGGCTCAACCAGTTCGTGTACGCGAGGAACAGCACGCCCCCCGGCGCGAGCGCGTCGAGCAACGAATCGGCGACCGCTTCGGGGCGTCTCACGTGCTCCCACAGGTTCGAGCTGAACACGACGTCGAAGGTTCGCGGTGCGAACGGCAGGTGCTCCGCGTCCGCGACGACGCCGCCGTCACGCACCGAGGGGACGCTCGCGTCGGCGTCCAACGGCACATAGTGGGCGCCGGCCGCGAGGAAGGCGTCCGCGAACTCGGACGGGCCCGCGCCGACGTCGAGCACGCGCGCACCGTCGAGGTCGACGTGCTCGGCGAGGATCGCGATCGAGTCGTCGGCGAGAGCCGAGTAGAAGCGGTGCGGGTCGCTCTGCTCGACGAGGAACGCACGGAACAACCGGACGCTGCGCCCGAGGCCCCGTCGCGTCGCGGCACGTGGGCGAGACGTCACTCCGGCCTCCGCGCGACGAGGTGCAGCGTCGGGCGCAGCCGGGGCACGAGCGCGCGTGCAGCGAGAGTGAGCGGCAGCGTCGCAGCGGTGAGAGCGAGCGTCGAGCGCTGTGCGAGAACCCCCTGCGGCCGAGGCGCAGGCCTTACGCGGCGGACGGCGCTCGCGGCGTCGTGGACGAGCGAATCGAGCGGCGGGCGACGGATCTCGACGTCGTCAAAGCCTGCCTCACGCGCGGCGCGGATGAGGGAATCGGCGGTGAAGAAGCGCACGTGCGTCGGGTCCTCGAGCATCCACCAGCCGTCGCTCGCGAGGCGCAGGCCGGCCCAGTCGCCGGCCGGGGTGAAGAAGTGGGCGCTACCGCCGGGGCGCAGCAGTGTGTGCGTGCGGCGCAGCGTCTCGATCGGGTCGACGACGTGCTCGAGGACGTGGATGCCGTAGACGAGGTCGACGGGCGGCGCCCCCGCCGGCACCTCCTCGATGCCGCAGGCGTGCAGGCGACCGTGCGCGACGACGACGGGGTCGACGTCCCGGTCGAGCTGATCCGGGTCGGCGCCCGCGACGCGCGCCCCCGCGTCATGGAAGGCGCGCAGCAATCCCCCGGCGCCGTACCCGATCTCGAAGACCGACGCGGGCGCGCCGTCGGCGACGAGGGCACGGTGGGTCAGGCGCAGGCGGGCCGCGTCGAGGGTCGGGTCACCGCCGTAGGCATGATCGCGGTGGCGCGCGGGCGCGCGATCGAGGTCGCGACGCAGGTGCCCGCAACGGGTGCAGGCGTCGAGGACGGAGCCTCCCAGGGGCAGATCCGTGCACGGACCACCGCACACTTCGCACGCGCTCATGGAAACGGGCCACCTGCCTTCCTCGACCCCGATACTCTAACGGGCGACCCGGAAGCAGGCAGCCGAACGGCGAGGAGAGCCACAGGATGCACGACGAGCGCGACGCCGAGCCTCTGCGCGTCCTCTATCTGTCGTGGCGCGACCGCGAGAACCCCGAGGCGGGCGGCTCGGAGGTGTTCGTCGAACGCACGAGCGAGGTGATGAGCGAGCTTGGCGCCGACGTCACGATCCACACGGCTCGTTTCCCCGGCGCCGCACGCCGCACGATGCATGGGGACGTCACCGTGATTCGCGCCGGCAACCGGTTCACCTGCTACGCCGCGGGACTGTGGCACCTCGTGCGGCACCAGCGTGACTACGACGTCGTCATCGACGTGCAGAACGGCGTGCCGTTCTGGTCGCCGCTCGTCGCGCGCATCCCCGTCGTCGCCGTCGTCCACCACGTCCACCGCGACCAGTGGGCGAGCATCTTCAGCCCGCGCCTCGCAAGGTTCGGCTGGTTGCTCGAGTCACGCGTCGCGCCGTGGGTGTACCGGCGCTGCCGCTACATCACCGTCTCGAAGGCGAGCCGCAGCGAACTCGCGAGCCTCGGCGTCGACGCCGAGCGCATCGACCTCGTCTACTCCGGCAACGACCACCCGCGCGATCTCGAATCCTACGCCGACGTGCCCCGCAGCGCCGCGCCATCGCTCACCGTCCTCGGCCGGCTCGTGCCGCACAAGCAGGTCGAGATCGCCGTCGACACCCTCGCCGAACTGCGTGAGGAGTTCCCGGGCCTGCACCTCAATGTCGTCGGCTCGGGTTATTGGCAGCCGAACATCGAGCGCCATGCCCGTGAACGCGGCGTCGAGGACGCCGTCCACTTCCACGGGTTCGTCGACGAGGCGACGAAGCACACGCTGCTCGCTTCGTCCTGGGTCGTCATGATGCCTTCCTACAAGGAGGGGTGGGGCCTGACGATCGTCGAGGCCGGCCTGCACGGCACCCCGGCCGTCGCGTTCGCGCAAGCCGGAGGGCCGAGCGAGTCGATCCAGCACGGCTCGACGGGCGCGCTCGCCTCGACGACGGCGGAGATGATCGACGACGTGCGCGTGCTGCTGTCGCGCAACGACGTGCGTGAGGCCTATGGACGCAACGCTGTGACGTACGCGCGCTCGTTCAGCTGGGAATCGGCCGGCCGCAACGTGCACCACACGCTGCTCGACGTCCTCGGCCGCGCCGAGCGCGCACCCCAGCCGCCCGACACGCCCCTGCACGTGCGACGCCTGCGCGAGCTCGTCGCCGAACGCGATGCCCGCCGCGGCGCTGCCGAGCTGAGCTGACGGGCTGGCGCCGCCCGGCGCGGGCTGCCGCTGAGCCGAGTCAGGGCATGCGTGAGCGGGGAACGACCGTCGAGGTCGTTCCCCGCTCTCGTCTGAGATGAGGGAGCCGGAGGCTCAGCCGTCGTAGCTGATCTTCGACTGGTACTGCTGCGGCTGGCTCGAGTTCTGCGACTGGACGAGACCCCAGATCGCGAACAGAGCGAGCAGGAAGCCGACGACGGCTCCGATGATGTTGTACATCGTCTTGTTCGTGGATGCGCCCATGGGGTTGACCGCCTTCACCTTCGCTCGTGGTCAGCCGCCGCGCCACCGGGTGGCACGACGGAGCATCGCCGAGGCGACGCGTTTGGTTCAGCTTAGCCGCTCCGGCGCGCGGGTGCATCGCTTTCGACGCAAAACCCCGCCTCGGCTCGTACCCGCGACGACCACACCGGCGGTGATGATGCTCGTCACGAGGCCGAGCGCGCGCCACCACGGCGTCGCCGGGCGAGGCGTCGCACCGGGGACGGACCACGTCGTGAGGTGCGAGACCGGCGGCGCGGCGGCGAGCGGCGTCGCCCCCGCGCGGCGGACGAGATCCGCGACGGCGGCGGCGTCCGGCTGGTCGGTCTGGACGATGACGCGGCTGACGCCGGCCCGAGCCATCGCGTCACGCAATTCGTCGGCCGAGCGGTGAACGAGAGCGCGACCGACGGCGGCGGCGTGCGGGTCCTCCCCCGCGACGACCCGCACGCCAGAGCCCTGACGCACGGCCAGCGCGTCGTCGGCGATGACGCGGCCGGTGAGCAAACGGTTCCAGGGGTCGAGGACGGTGCGCTCGCCGTTCCAGGCGTAGCGACGGTAGGTCGACCAGGGCAGGACGAGCGTCGCACCGTTGGTCCCGGCGTCGAGGTCGCGCGCGACCTGCGTCCACGGCGCGGGATAATCGACGCCGCGCCACTGTCCGCCGCGTGCCCACGCGAGGCCCGGCAGGAGCACGAGCGGGGCGACGATGCCGCCGATGAGGGCGACGGGCGCGAGGATGCTGCCGCGAGCGCGGCGCACCTCGGCGTCGATGAGCAGCCCCCAGCCGAGGGCCGCCGGGACGACCCAGAGGGCGACGAACTTCTGCCCGTCGCGCAGCAGCCCGCCGCCGGGCACGTGCAGGACGATCGCCGTCATGACGTCACGCAGCCCCGGCACGGTGCTCGCGCCCGCGAGGAACAGCCCCGTGACGGCGAGCGCCGTGATCGGCCCGCGACCGAGGCGCCGGGCGGCGATGACGCCGGCGACGCACACGAGGGCGGAGGCGAGCACGATGGGCGCTGAGCTGCGTTCGGCGAACCATGACGGCGCGTGCCAGATGCCGCCACCGCCGAGCAGGGACGTCCACACGGGCCCCGCGCCGTCGCTGCGGGCCGCGAACGCCTCGACGCCGGCCGCGTCGGCGGCGTCGCTCGGCGCGGCCGTGAGGAACGGCCACCACCACGAGGCGTTGAGGCCGACCCAGGCGAGCACCGTCAGCAACGTCGGGCGCCACCCGGCGCGCCATGCCAGCCGTCCCGCGCCGGGTGCGAACGTCACAGCGGCGAGGGCCAAGGCCACGAGGACGGCCCCCGTCGAACCGGACGCCGCCGACATGACGAGCGCGACGGCGACGCTGCGGCGGGCGTGCGTCGCATCGGCGTCGCGGTGAGCGACGCTCTCTCTGGCGCGGTACGTGTCGATCCAGGCGTCGACTTCTCCCGCCGAATCAGCGCGGCGAGCAGTCTCGGCCTCCGCGCGGCCGGCCGCGACGCCGTCCGACGAACGTGTGCGAGCGCGGCGCGCCTCGAGCGCCCCGACGATCGCCCACACGCACGCCGCGTAGCCCCAGAGGTACCCCCAGTGGCCGATCGCGAGACGCTCGGCGACCCACGGGTTCCAGGCGAGCAGGACGCTCGCGCACACGCGCGCGAGCACCGGCGCGCGCCATCGATCGATGCCTGCGCCGAGGGCGAGGAACGCCCCGAGCAGGATGATCTTCTGCGTGATGTCCCCGGGCAGGACGAGGTCGAGCAGTGCGACGATCGCGTCGTTCGGCACCGCGCGCGGCACCTGCCCGGCCGTACCGAGCGTCGTGTCCGACAACGGCAGGTGCGGGACGAACACCATGTCGTAGTGCAGCCAGAACCCGCGCGTCAGCAGCATCGGGCCGAGGATGACGGCGGCGCACACCGCGCTCGCGAGCATCCCGGCGTGACGGCCCGCCCAGCGCGTCGCGCCCCACGCAGCCCCGTGCGTCGCTCGCCGGCCGGACGTCGTCACGGCGTCACTCGAACTCGGCAAAGGCCTCGCCCATCTTCGCGCTCTGACGGCGGATGTCGTGCTCGGCGAGCATCCGCGCGCGGTTCGCCGCCGACGCCGCACGCGCGGCCGAGTCGTCGGTGAGGAAGTGCACGAGACCCTCGGCGAGCGCGTACGCGCCCGACTCCGTCAGCAGGTTGGGTGCGCGCACGGCTTCGTCATTGGTGCCGCACGCGGTCGTGACGACGGGCAACCCGCACGCCTGCGCCTCGAGGTAGGCGAGGCCGAGCTGTTCGGTCCACTTCCACGTCGGGCGCGGCGCCGTCGTGAAGACGCGCGCGGAGCGCAGCAGCTCGGCGACGCCGGGCGCGTCGAGTGATCCGGCGCGCACGACGGCGCCCGGTTCGGCCTGCTCGGCCTCCTCGACGAGCCCCGCGAGCGGCCCGTTACCGGCGACGACGAGTTGCGCGTCGGGCACGCGCCGGCGCACGAGGCGCATCGCGTCGAGGACGGTGTCGATGCCCTTGTTCGTCGAGAGCGGCGAGGTGAACACGACCCGCGGTCGGTCGGCGAGTTCGGCTGCGGGGCAAAACATTTCGACGTCGATGCCCGGCTTGACGACGCGAACACGCGACAGGTCGAATCCGTTGAGTGCGAGGTGGTCGCGCGCCGCGTCGACCATGCAGAGGATGAGGTCGGCGTCGCGGGTGCTCTCGAACGCCTGACGGTACGGCGGCAGCGCGTACAACGGTTGGCGCGGCAGGTTCTCCCACGTGATGACGGCCTGCCGCAGCCCGGGGCGGCGTCGGCGCCGCGCGCTGAGCTGGCCGGTGACGAGCGAGCACAGCTCGAGGCTCGCGACCCAGTCGGGGCGCGTCCGCTCGAGCTGTTCGTCGAGCCCCTGCGCCCACGCGAACGCGCCGGCCTCGATGAAGCGCGTCACGGGGCGACGGTACGTCGTCGGCATCCAGGTGAGGTCGCCGAACGGCTCCTCGCGCGCCATCGCCGTGACGTGCGTGCCCGGCATCCGCGACATCCAGTACAGCTCACGGCGCGGCCGCTGATCGGGCAGCGACAGCCACAGCAGCTCGCGGGTCATCGCGCGTGATCGCGCCGTGCGCTCGCCGCGCCGAGGGCGTAGCCGACGGCCTCCATCGCGCGCATGCCGACCATGCCGACCGCGTGCAGCGGGCGACGCGCGAGGTCGTCGCGGTGCGCCCAGTACGCCGTCAGCACGTCCCGGCCCTGCTGCCCGACGGCGCCGTCGTGTTCGGCCGCGAAGGCAGGGATGCTGCGCCCGTAGTAATAGCGCTTGGAGAAGACGTCGCGCAGCGTGAGGCGGCCCTCGTCGTGGTCGATGATGATGGGGGCGAGCTCGATCCGTTGACCCGCGCGGCGCATCTTGAGCCGCAGATCCGCGTCCTCCGGCCCCGACATCGCGAGGTGGAACTCGCCGTCGGTGCGCATGAAGTCACGCCGCAGCAGCCGCGGGTTGTGCAGCCACGGCTGGTCGAGGTAGCACTCGCGCTCCAGGGCCCGGCAGGCCGTCCAGAAGCCGTCGCCGATCGTGCGCTCGGGCAGCGCGACGCCGTCGGCGCCGGTGCGCTGCGCCGTGTCGAGGGCGACCTCGATCGCCCGCGGCGGCAGGATCATGTCGCTGTCGAGCCACACGATCCACGTCGTCTGCGCGGCCTCGATGCCGCGGTTGCGCTGCGCGGAACGTTCCGGCCCGCCCTCGTGGTAGACATCGGCCCAGCGGCGCGCGATGTCCTTCGTCGCGTCCGTGCTGGCGTTGTCGACGACGATGAGCGTGACGCCCGGCTCGCTCTGCTCCTTGACCGAGCGCAGCGTCGCTTCGAGGGTGCGCTCGTTGTTGCGCGTGGGCACGATGACGCTGACACCGCGCTCGAACATCGCGTCAGGGGTTCGCTCGTCCATCATCATCCTCGTTCTGCGATCGCCCGGTCGGTCGTGGCTGTCTTCGTGGCTGGGTCCGTGGCCGCCTCGGTGTGCGGCCCCGCGCGGTGGCTGCCGCCGCTGCGGCGTGCGGTTCGTGGCGCGTCGTGCTGACGCAACAACCCGATGAGCGCGATGACGAAGCCGGCGCCCGCGATGCGGTGCGGCCACATGTTCGCGGCGATGGCGTCGGCGCTCACCTGCCCGAGGCTCGGGTCGAGCAGGAGGAACGCCCCGACGCCTGCGAGCACGAGCAGCGCCCCCGCGACGACGAGATGACGCGAGCGCACCCGCGTAAGGCGCAGCGCCGCGACCGCGACGAGCGAGGCGACGAGGCCCGCGGCGCCGACGCCGAACGTCGCGGCGACGACGCATGCCACGTCGAGGCGCAGGTACTGAGCGTCGCTGCGCCGTGCGAGTGCGTCGGCGCGGCGCATGCTGCGCGTGTACGTCTCGCTGCGGTGCGGCACGGGCGCGCGCAGGCCGCCGCGTCGGGCGGCGACGATGACGATGGCGGCGATCGCCGCGAGCGTCAGCAGCGTGACGATCAGCGCCACGTTCGCCCAGCGCTGCGGCGCGAACCGCATCTCGACGGTGCCCTGCGCGCCGGCGGGCAGGATCCAGCCGGTGCTGTAGCCGTCGATCGTCGTCGGGGCGGGAAGCGCCTTGCCGTTGAGCGTCGCGCTCCAGCGTGCGTCGTAGCTCTGGCCGATGACGACGGCGCTCGGCGTCGCGCTCGATTCGAGGCGGATCGTCTTGTGCGTCGGCGTGTCGTCGGTGACGCGGAACGCGGGCGCCGCGGGCACGCTCGTCGCCTGCTTGCGGTTGTCGCGCAGGTCGAGGGAGTCGAGGACGAACCCTGGGGCCTGCTCGATGCGGCGATCGCCGGCGTCGAGCGTCACTGGCGTGCACGAGACCCAGCGCGTGCCTTCCTGCGAGGAGCGGGTGATCGTGTCGTCGTCGAGGCGCATCGGCACGGCGCGCCCGTCGATCGTCGCGACGTCGAGGCAGCGGTTCTTGCCGGGTGAGTCGAACGGGCCGAGGTCGGAGGTCTTCATCGACGCGCCCGTGTCGATGCGGGTGAACTCGGCGGGCGTCGCGAGCTCCGGGCCGTCGGAGGCGTCGATGACGACCCGCACGCGCGAGCCGCGGGTGCCGTCGGGCAGCGCGATGTGCGTGTCGCCGTTCTTGTTCACCGACGAGCTCGCGACCTTCTTGCCGTCGACGAGCACCGACACCTTCGTCGCCCACTGCGTGCGCTTCGCGTCGCCGAGCGTCGGTTTCTGCGTGAGGTCGACGCTGGTGATGTCGCGCGGCGCCGTCGTCAGCTGCCACCAGGCGCCCTTGGGCGAGGCTCCCCCGGGCACCCAGCCCGTGTCGCTCTTGCCGTCGGCCGCGGCCGAGGCACGGTACTGGCGTTTGTCGAACCACACGCCCGACGACGTCGCACGCACCGCGTCGCTGTACCCGGCGACCTCGTCGTAGATCTTCTCCAGGTCGTCGCCGTCGATCCGCACGCGGGCATCCCCGTTGAAGGTGCGGCCCTGCGGCAGGGAGACGACGCGGCGCAGCGCGATCTCGCTGTCGTCGGCGGCCGCGGGCGTGTTCTCGACGCGGCGCAGCAGGACGTCGAGGGGCGCGGACGAGAACGCCGAGCGGCCCGCGTCGTCGAGGCCTGTGTAGAGGCGTGTCAGCGTCGTCGGGGTGCGCGCGGCACGCGTCGCCTTTGGCCCCGGCAGGCCCAGTTCGGAGATGCCGACGAGGTTGAAGCCGTCGCCGCGGATGCTGTCGATGTGGACGCTGACGCGGTCCGCGCTCACGCCGCCCATGTGGAAGGTGGCCTTGCCCGAATCGGGGACGCGCACCGTGACGGAGCGGCCACCCGCCGTCATCGTCGCCTTGTCGATCTTGACGGGGCCGAGGTCGGGTTGGGCGATCGTGACGTCACCGAGCGTCTGGCTCGCGGGCAGGGTGAGGTCGAGGCGCTGACCGACGGCGCGGCGGAAGTCGCCGAAGCGCCAGCTCGTGTCGGGGTTGCCGTCGAACGCGTTCTCGGGCACCGCGTACGGCAGGTCGAAGAACGTGCCGCCGGAGGTGGTCGCGGTGACGAGCGTCCCGGAGCGCAGCAGCACCGTCTGATCGTCGGGCGAATCGCCGAGCGTGCGCGTCGTGCCGAGAGGGTCGCCCGCGGCGAGCAGCGCGCCGTTGCCCGCGGTGAGGCGCTGCGCGATGGCGGAGCGTCGCGCGTTCGTGTCGGTGATGACCAGGCGCCCCTTGGCCTGCAGCGCGCGCGTCAGGGCTGCGGCGTCGAGATCCTGCGCGTACTGCACGCTCGGTGACGTGCGCAGCAGCCCGGCGTTCACCATCTCGGGGAACGACCAGCCGTCACCCGCGACGACGAGGGAGTTCGCCATGCTCTGCGCCCGCACGGCCGTTCGCGGGTCACGCACGGTGTACAGCTGCACGGGGCGCAGGCTCGCCTCGTCGTACCCGGCGGGCGAGGCGACCGGCGACAGGACGTTCTGCCCGGGCTTGCCGAAGTTGCCGGAACCGAACAGGCCGGTGTCGGTGCCGATGAGGGCTTGGACGACGGCCGGGCGCGCTCCCCCGTCGTTCTCCCAGACGGTGTCGTGGCGCACGAGGACGTTGTCGGAGCCGAGGTAGCGCGCGAACGTCGACACCATGTCGCCCGACGCCGTACCGGACTGGACGGTGTCGTCGAGGGCCGCGAGGAAGTTGCCGCCGGGGGCGCTCGCGTTCGGTGTCGTCTCGGGGACGACGGCGTCGCGCTTCAGCAGGGAGTTCGTCAGGTCGTCGGGGCGCTGCACCGTCCAGCGGTACGTCGGGCGCGTCTGGCCCGGCAGGACGAGCGTCGAAGAGTGCCGGACGCCGTCGTCGGCGGCACGAGCTGCGTCGTCCCAGTACGACGGGATGTCCATGCGCGAGATGTAGAGCCCGTTCGCGAGGGCCGGCAGCATCCAGGCGGCGACGACGATGCTCGCGAGGGCCGCGGCGATCGGCGCGAGACCGGAACGGCGGCGCACGAGACGCGTGAGGTGGACGGCGCCGAACGCGAGGGCGAGCGCGAACGACAGCGCGAGCAGCGCGCCGATCTTGTTCGTCGTGCGGAAGGCGGCGAGCGGCGGGAACGCCAGCACGGCCTGGATGAGCCAGCCCGCGGGACTCTCCGCATCGTTCTCCCCCGGGAACAGCCCGACCATGACGACGGCCGCGATCGCCGCCGTCAGCGCCGCGGCGCGCCGCACCCCGGTGCGGGCCCAGCGCAGCGACACCAGCGCCAGCGCGGGCCACAGCGCCGTCAGGGCGATGACCCAGGGGCTCGTGATGTAGGCGGCGTTCTGCGGCACCCACGGCCCAGCGTCGCCGTGGCCGTACAACGGCCACAGCCCGAGCCCACGCAGCACCTCGGTGAACGAGGAGACCTTGTGGATGCCGTCGAGGGTCTCGGACGTGCCGACGATCTGGCTGCCGGTGGCCACGGCCGACATCGCCGGCACGAGCCAGTACAGCGACACGGTGATGACGAACAGTGCGCACTTCGCGGTGACGGCGGCGATCTCACGCCATGTGCGGTGCAGGTGCCAGCGCGCGACGGCGGCGATCGGGATGATGCCGAACAGCTGGAACAGCGGCACGACGGCGACGTTCATGCCGCTCATCGCGAAGAACGCGAGCCCGAACAGCGCCGGCCACGCCCACGACGACGGCCGCTGCAGGGCGCGCAGATAGCACAGCAGCAGCCACGGCAGGAACGCCATCGGCAACGCGATGGCGAGCGTGTTGCCCGCGGCGATCGCGTAGGGGTTGGCGAGGTAGAACACCGCGGCGGCGAGCCCGAGCCAGCGCGTCGAGCGCGGCGCGACGGTGCGCGTCAGGCGCGCGGCGCCCCACGCCGCGACGAGCCACAGCGCGAGGTGGAAGATCTTGAACGTCCACTCCGGCGACAGCCCGATGCCGCGCAGCGCGGACAGCACGAGCAGCACGGGCACGAGACCGACGTTGAAGTTCGCCGACCCCAGGTACGGCGACGCCGTCCACGACGACAGGTAGCGACCCACCATCTCCCACGGCGCGAGGTACACCTCGGGCTTGATGTCGGTGTTGAAATGGCCGAGATCGTTGAGGAAGACGACGGCCGCGAGCACCACGGCGGCGACGGCACAGGCCACGGCGTAGGCATCGAGGCGTCCGCGGCGCAGGATGGGTCGTCGCACGAGCGTCCTTCCGGGCCTGGGCCGAGGGGGTTCACGGACGGTCGACCGTGAAGCACCTAATATAACCAGCAGGTAGCCCACGTCACACGGGCGTTCGGAAGAAGGGTCGTGCAGGTGAACGCCACATCCGCCGACGCGCGCCCGGCTCCGGCCCCCGACGCGGCGGAGGCCACGTCGGAGGCGCCGTCAGGGCGCGGCGGCGTCGTGCTGGCCGTCGCGATGGGGCTCGGCAACCTGCTCAGCTACGTCTTCGTCCTCATCCTCACGCGCGCGCTCGGGCCGGCCGGTTTCGGCGCGTACTCAGCGCTCATCACGCTCGGCATCGTCCTCGTCATCCCAGCGGGCGCGCTGCAGGTCGTCATCGCACGACGTTGGGCGCACCCGTCGCTGCGCTCGAGCGGGCTGGGGCTCGCCGCGCGGGTCGGCGTCGCGCTGAGCGTCGTCACGATGCTCGCCTCCCCCGGCGTCGACGCGCTGTTCCACCTCGGCGGCCTCGCGCCGACGATCGCGATGGCGTTCATGCTCCTGCCGATGACGCTGACGGGCGCCTACCAGGGCGTCCTGCTCGGCAGCGGCGCCATCGCCCGCCTCGCCGCGCTCTACGTCGTGACGGCGGCGACCCGCGTCGCCGGCGCGCTCGGGTGCGCGGCGGCGGGCGCGAACGTCACGGAGGTCTTCGTCGTCATGGCGCTCGCCGCGTGGTGCGCCGCCGCGTTCGGCCTGTGGGCGAGCCGTGATGCGCTCGTCGGCGTCGGCGCGGGCAGCGACGGGTTGGCGCGCGAGATGTGGCGCTCCAACTCGACGCTCGCCGCGTTCACGGCGCTGACGAACGTCGACGTCGTCCTCGTGCGTCACTTCCTCGCCCCCGAGACGTCCGGCGCCTACGGCCTCGCCTCGACGTTCGCGCGCGCCATGTGCTGGGGCACGCAGTTCCTCGCGCTGCTCATCGTGCCGCGCCTCGCCGCCTCGAGCGCCTCCGCATCTCCCGCCGATTCGGGTGGCGCTGATTCGGGTGGCGTCGCGTCCGGTGACACTGCAGGCGCGGCGAACGGCGCCCGCGCGTTGTGGCGGGCCGCCGGTTTCGTCCTCGCGCTCGGCGTGGTCGGCTGCGTCGTCGGGTCGCTGCTCGACGCCGACGCCGTGGTCGCCTCTGTCGGTGGTCACGCGTTCGACGGCAACGGATCCCTCGTCATCGCGTGCCTCGCACTCGGCACCGTCTGGGCGCTCGCGCAGCTGTGGCTCTTCTCGCAGATGGCGGGCGACGACACGCGCCTCGGCATGCTGACGTGGGTCATGGTCGCCGTCGAACTCGTCGTCGGGTGGCTGTGGTGGCACGACAGCGTCTGGCAGGTCGTGACGCTCGCCGCAGCGTGCGCCGGCGTCGTCGTCGTGGCCGGCGCGTGGCGCTCGCGCAGCAGACGCGTCACGCACATCGAGGACGCCGAGGACCTGCTCGTGCTCGATCACACGAGCTGACCCCCGACGTCGTTCGACCTTCGAGGGCGGCTCGCACCGCTCGAACCGGACCCATCCGCTCAGGCTGGTCGGCCCCGTCCTACCGCCTCAGCGGGGGCCGCTTTCGCTCGGCGTGGCCCAGCAGGGCTCAGTGCTGGTCATTGCTCTTCTGGCCGTCGCTGTTTGCGCCGTCGTTCTTCGCACCGTCGTCGCCGATCTGACGCGAGCGGCCGAGCAGCACCTTCGCGACGGCGGTGATCGGCCCGGGCACGACGCCGACGGCCTTCCACATCGCCGCGTTGAGGCGGTCCTGCACCGTCGTCTGGTAGCGGCGCAGCATCTCGTCCTGACGGCTGAGGCGCTTCGCGGTGCCGGGGCGGCGACGGAAGGTCAGCGCGTGCAGGCCGTTCGCCCAGCGTGGGTCGTCGGCGTGCGCGGCGTCCCACTGCTCGACGATCTCCCAGCCCGGGTGCTGCTTGAGGAACAGCCTGTGCGCCTTCTGCACGACCGGCCACGACGCGTCGTCGATGAGGACGAGCGCCTCGTCGGCGAGCAGCGGCTCGACGGCGGCGAGCGCGAGGTAGTGCGACAGCAGCGTGTGCTCACCGTCGTAGAAGTAGACCCCGACGGGGCGATCGAGCGCGTCGGGGCGCACCATGAGCTTGAAGCAGTCACCTTCGAGCAGCGTGACGTCGGCGTCCCCGGCGTGGGTCTCGAGGTTCGTCATGAGTTCGCGTCGCGCGAGTTCGCCCGCCATGCCGAACTCCATGAAGTTCTCCATCGCGACGAACGTCTTGTCCCCGTTGCCCTGCACGGCGGCGCAGATCGAGCGGCCCTTGAACGTGCCGACCTCGAGGTAGGCCTCGTCGGCGGGCATCGTCGCGGCGGCATGGTTGAGGACGGCGAGCTCGTTGGGCGCGGTGTACCCCGCGACCTCGTCGCACAGGGCCGACCAACGCGGGTCGATCGGGTCCGACGTCGCGGGCTCACCGGCGAACAGGGCCGGCAGGTCGCGGAAGAAGGTCGAGGTGTCCATGGCGTTCCGTCCGTCGTGAGGGTCGAGAGGTGTGCGCGCGTACCGCGCGGTAACTGGTGACCATGGTCACACGTCGGGCGCACTTTCGCATGCGGTGTTCGCCAACTCCCGCGCCGCCCCGCCCGAGGCGAACCTCACCGTGCGGCGCCCGCGCGTTGCACCTGCGGCGCGAGCCACGTCCAGATCATCGCGGCGCCGCGCGGGGTGAAGTGCAGCGTGTCCTCGTAGAGGCTCACCCCGTTGATGACGGAGCGGTACCCGGCGCTGCACGTCTGGGCGTGCAGGTCGGCGAGCGCCGCATCGGGGTGATGCTTCACCCACGCCGCGATGACGCCGTTCGCCCAGTCGACGGCGGCGTCGTTCGAGCCCTGCTCGGCGAAGAAGCGCAACGACGGATCGAGTCGCACCGGGTCGATGCGTCGGCACGGGAGATTGACGACGACCGTGCGCTCGACGCCTGCGGCGCGGGCTCGCTGCGCCCACGAGTCGAGGGCCAGCTCGATCGACTTCGCGCCCTGCGGCGTCTGCGGCGCGGCGAGCACGCCGTCAAGGCGGTGCGTCGTGAGGAAGTGGGCGTCACCGACGATGACGAGGGTGCGCGCGTGCGCATCGCGCAACTGCTTCTCGACGCCCGCGCGCCAGCTCGCGCAGCGCGTGGACTCGGCGACGTCCTGGCCGTCGTGGCTGATCGGCGCGGGCACGAGGTCGCAGCCGATCATCGTCGCGTCGCTCATCGACAGGTCGGTGTAGACCGACGGCGAAAAACCCTGCGCGAGTGAGGAACCCACGCTGTCGCCCACGATGCCGGCGTCCTGGTGCGCGCCCGTGCGGTACGCGGGCGTCCCCGCGACGAGCGGCGGCACGTCCGTCGGCACGCCGGGTGCGCTCGTGCGGGCCTGGGCGGCGCTCGCCACCGCGAGCACCCCCGACGCGCCGATGGCGAGGGCCCGGCGACGGCTGCGTCGCAGGTGCGGCCACATGCCACGCAACCCGTCCTGCAGGATCGGCGCCTCGAGGGAGCGGAAGCTCACGACCGCGAGCGCGAACGTCACGACGAACTGGAGGAACCCGAGCGCGGGCTGCGGCACGTCGGGGCGCAGCCACAGGTGCACCGGCCAGTGGTAGAGGTAGAGGCCGTAGGAGATCTGTCCGACGAAGGCCAGCGGCCGCCAGCCGAAGACGCGGTTGATGGCGAGGCCGCGCGGGTCGATGCTCGACCAGCCCATGAGCGAGGCGCCAAGCGCGAACAGCAGCACGCCGCCCTTCGCGTAGACCCACTCGGTCTGCGCGTCGAGCAGGAATACCGCGCTGATCGACACGATCGTGCCGAGGATGCCGAGGGTCTGTGTCACCTCGCGCGATGGCAGGCGCGGCCCCCGTCCGTCGGCGCCGACGCCGAAGGCGAACCCGAACGCGACACCGACGAGCAGCGCCTGCACGCGGGTGTCGGTGCCGTAGTAAAGGCGCGCCTGATCCTCGAACGAGGCGAGCCCGAGGTGCGCCGTCCACCACGCACTCAGGCAGGCGAGCGCCATGACGAGGGTGAAGCGCAGGCGGCGCGAGCGCGTGAGTGCGCAGATCGCGAGGATGAGGAACGGGATGACGACGTAGAACTGCTCCTCGACAGACAGCGTCCAGGCGTGACGCAGCGGCGACGGGTTGCCGATCTGGTCGAAGTACCTGTCGCTCCGGCCGATCAACCTCCAGTTGAGGTAGAAGCCCAGGGTGGCGAGTGCGTCGCCGCCGAACTGCTTCTGCTGGGCGGGTTGCTCGAGGAAGGCGGTGTGCGTCAGAACTGCGGCGACGAGGACGAACATCGCCGGCAGCACGCGCCGCGCGCGACGCAGGTAGAAGCGGCGCACGTCGATGCGACCGGTGCGCTGACGTTCCTTGATGAGGATGCGCGCGATGAGGAAGCCGGAGAACACGAAGAAGTGGTTGATGCCCACCCAGCCGCCGACGAGGCCCGTCGCGCCGAAGTGATACGCGATGACGAGCAGGACGAACAGGCCGCGGTAGCCGTCCATGGCCGCGTAACGATCGGTGCGGGGACGCTCGACACGGCTCCCGCGCGAGCGTGCGGATGTGCTCATCGTCTGGCCACCATGTTCATCGGGCTGCCTCGTTCATCGGGCGGCCGCCACGATCTGCGGCGCGAGCCAACCCCAGATCATCGGGGTCGCCTCGGGCGAGAAGTGGATGCCGTCGTCGTAGAGCGTGATGCCGTGGCGAGTCGGCTGGTACGACGAACCGCACACCGCGCCCGCGAGGTCGAGGACGGGCACGTGGTGTTCCTTCGCCCACGCCGTGATGATCGCGTTGACCCGTTTCGGGTGCCCAGCCTCGGCGACGAGTTGGGGGAACTTGTCGAAGTCGCCGCGGTACTCGGGCGGCACCTGCAGTTCGTCGATGGTGCGGCACGGCACGGTCGTGACGGCGAACTTCGCCGCGCCCGAGGTGCGCGCGGTGGTGAGGGTCTTCGTCAGCGTGCGGGTGATGAGGTCGCGGTAGGCCGCGTCGTCGAGCCACAGCACCTTGCCGTCGACGTCGTGTCGCAGTGCGAGGTAGAGCGTCGGCATGAGCACGGCCAGCCGGGAGTCGGAAGAACGCACCGTGGGCCCGAACTCCGCCTTCGCTTCGCGACACGGCATGTCGTTGGGTTGCTGACGCGTCGCCGTCCACTGCACGGGCGCGTCGAGCAGGTCGCAGCCGGGGGCGCCGGCGTTCGTCACGACGAGGTTCGAGAAGTTGTCCTTCGGCATGCGCTGGGCGAGGAAGTACGGCACCGAGTCGCCGTAGAGCGTGACGGCGAGTGGTCGGGCGGGCGGCGTGTACGTCGCCTGGCCCTCGACGAGCGTCGGGATGTGCGCGACGTACTGCGGGTACTGCGGCGCAGACACCTCGTGGGCCGCCGTGCTCGCCCCGGCGGGGATGGCCAGCGCCGCGACGAGGACTCCGACGAGACCGACGGCGCCCGCGCCGCCCGCGCGCCGCCCACCGAAGGCCCGCACCCCGCGCTTGATGACGGGCTTCTCGAGCCAGCGGTAGCTCGCGTCGGCGGCGGCGTACGAGAGCACGAGCGTCGCCACCGCGAGCGGGATGACGTGCCCGTGACCGAAGGCGCGCACGAGCCACAGGTAGATGGGCCAGTGGTAGAGGTACAGCCCGTAGGAGATCTTGCCGGTGTGCACCGCGAGACGGTTGGCGTGCAGCCGCACGAGGGGCGTGGGCACGCGTTGGGCGCACCCGATGATCCACGCGAGGCCGGCGAGGCTCGTGAGGAGCATCCCGCCGCGGGTGAACATCCAGTCACTCAGCGGCTCGATGAGCGCGATGCCTGCGAGCGTCGCGACGAGGCCGACCCAGCCGAGGATCTCGAGCCGGCGGTCTCCCGCATCGAGCAGATCGCGACGATCCCGTGCCCGCAGCAGCCCACCACCACGTCCACGATGCCCCGTCCACACGCCCGCCGCGACACCGAGGGCGAGGGCCTGCATGCGCACGTCGGTGCCGTAATAGGCGTGTGCCTGCCCGCCCGGTGAGTCGAGATCGATCGTCGACGCCCACGCCGCCGACGCGAGCGCGAGGACGACGAACCCCGCGGTGCGCGCGCTGCGGCGGTGCGCGTACGTCAGCGCCGCGATGATGAGCAACGGCACGACGAGGTAGAACTGCTCCTCCACCGACAGGCTCCACGCATGGCGCGTGATGCTCGGGTGGGTGAACTCCTCGAAGTACTGATCGTCGCGCAGCACGAGGCGCCAGTTCATGACGTATGTCAGGGTCGCGAGGATGTCGCCGCGCAGGTACGTGCGCTCCCCGGCTGGCGCGAACGCCCACCCGTCGAGGGTGACGGCGCCGACCATGACGAGCAGCGCCGGCGCGAGGCGACGCACGCGCCGTCGGTAGAACTCACGCACGCTGATCCACCCGAACTCACGCTGCTCGGCGAGCAGCAGGCGCGTGATGAGGAACGCCGAGAGGATGAAGAAGACGTTCATGAGGATCCACGCGCCGGGCAGGAACGTCAGTACACCGACGTGCCACAGCATGAACACGACCATGCCGTAGCCGCGGATGCCGTCGAGCCCGGGGCGGTAGGCGAACAGTTTTGAGGCCATCGTCGTTTCTCCTGGCCTCGTTTCGCGGGGCCGGTACGGGCAGCGTCAGTCGCGCTCTTGGTCCGACAGGCGCTTGCGCCCGCGCGCGGTGCGGCGCTCGTGCACGTCGTCGTCCTCGCCGTCGTCGCCTGCGGCCCGCTCGACCTTCCCGATGCGCACGCCGCGCTCGTGGCGCTCTGCGTCGCGGTCCTCGTCACCGAGGCGTGCACGACGTGCGGGACGCTCCTCGGCGTCACGACGCTCGCGCCGCGCGGGACGCACCGGACGCTCGTCGTCATCGTCGTCGTGCTCGTCATAACGGTCGTAGCGCTCGCGTCCGCGTGCGGCGCGCCCGGAGCCGTGCGTGCCGAACAGGAGGTAGCCGAGCGCGGCGGTGGTGAGCGCGAGCGCGAGGAACAGCAGCGCGCGGTGCAGCGATTGCCCCTCGATGATGTTGCACTGCCCCTTCGCGAGGCCGGAGGTGTTGGGGGACATCGGCGAACCGCAGCCGAACAGGCTGCCGTCCTTGCCCCGGAAGTTCGTCGGGGAGACGAAGAAGTAGACCGCGACGGCCAGGAGCAGCGCGGAGATGATGGCAGCGATCTTCGTGCCGGTCGCGAGACCCGTGGGGCCCGCCTCATCGTTCGTGTTCAGCATGACCGCATGCTAGCGGTGGATTCACCTGCAATGAGGTGTATGTCACAAATACACTCAGGGCTTCGAACGAATGACTCGTGGAAGAGGATCGACCGTGGCTCGCCGCCCCCACACCCCCCTGACATACCGCCCGGCCCTCGACGGCCTGCGGGCGCTCGCGGTGCTCGGTGTCCTCGTGTTCCACCTGTGGCCGAACGCGGCGCGCGGCGGGTGGCTCGGCGTCGACCTGTTCTTCGTCCTGTCCGGCTACCTCATCACGACGCTGCTCGTGCGCGAGTACGTCCAACGCGGCGGCATCGACCTGCGCGGGTTCTGGCTGGCACGCGCCCGACGGCTCATGCCGACGCTCGTCGTCGTCCTTCTCGCGGTGCTCGTCATGGCGACGTTCTGGACGTTGCCGTCGCGTCGTTACGCCGTCTCGCTCGACGTGCTCTCGACCCTCGCGTACGTCGCGAACTGGCACTTCATCTCCGGTGACGAGGCCTACTTCGCCTCGAACGGCACGCCCTCTCCCCTGCGTCACGCATGGTCGCTCGCCATCGAGGAGCAGTACTACCTGCTGTTCCCGCTCCTGCTGCTCGCGCTCACGCGGTTCCTCACGCGCCGCCGCCACCTCGCGTTCTGGTTGCTCGCGCTCGCTGCTGCGTCGGCGCTGTGGATGGCGCACCTGTACGTGCCCGGCGTCGACCCGACGCGCGTCTACTACGGCACCGACACCCGCGCGTTCGAACTGCTCATCGGCGCCGCCGCGGGTGCCTGGATCGGGCCGTCGCAGTGGGGTCATGCGCGCCCCGCGCCGTGGCTGCTGTGGCTCGAACGTCTCGCGTGGCCGGCGCTCTTCGCGCTGGTCATCGCGATGCTGACGTTCGACGAGTCGTCGTCCGGGCTGTTCCGTGGCGGGCTCGTCGCGTTCTGCGTCGTCGCGCTCGTGCCGATCCTCGCGGCAGCCTCGCCGCACCCGAACAGCTTCCAGCACGTGCTGTCGTTCGAGTGGCTGCGCCGGCTCGGGCTCATCAGCTACGCGCTGTACCTGTGACACTGGCCGCTGCACGTCTACCTTGCGCCCGAGCGTCTCGGCCTCGACGCGGCGTGGGCGGGCGTCGTCCAGGCCGTCGCCGCCCTCGTGCTCGCGACGGCGACCTACCGCTTCGTGGAGCAGCCCGTGCGCCGTGGCGGGGTGCGCGCCCTGTGGCCGCGCTCGCCTGCACCTCGTCGGCTCGCCCCGATCGCGGCCGCCGCGGCGGCACTCGTCGTCGCCGGTGGGGCGTTGGCGCTACCGCACGTCTCGGGTGGCGGTTCCGATCTGGAAGCCGGTTCGGGTGGCGGCGAACTGACGTACGCGATGAAGACATACACGCCCGGTGAGGACGTCAAGGCGATCCTCGTCGGCAACTCGATCCCGCACAGCCTGTTCGCCAACTTCCCGCAGACACGCTTTCCCGACCTGCAGCTGACGGAATCAGCGAGCTTTGGATGCACGACGTTCGCCGGGCAGGAGAGCAGTGGCGGCCAGCCGGTGCCGTCGCTGTCGAAGTGCGACCAGTTCCATGACGACTGGTACTACGGCCTCGCCGGGCGCGACACGATGCTGTATTTCCTGCCGCAGAACCTGCTCAACGACTACGCGGTCGACGGACGGACGCTGCGCGCCGGCAGCGCCGAGCACGACGCGTTCGTGCGCTCCAGCCTCGACGGCGTCGCGCAGAAGGCGAAGCAGCAGAACATCACCCACCCCTACCTCGTCGACCTGTCATGCCACCGCGTGCCGACGATAGGAACCGACCCGACGGTCGTCGCGACCAACGACACCGCGAAGGTCGAGCATCTCAACGACGTGGCGAAGGGCTGGGCGCGTTCCAACGGAGTCACCCTCATCGACCAGTTCGGCTTCCTCTGCCCCGGCGGGCAGTATCACGGCCGCATCAACGGCGTGAACCTCTACGCCGATGGGCTGCACTTCACCAGCGAGTCCG
This sequence comes from Dermacoccus sp. NHGro5, assembly GCF_017565385.1. NCBI lineage: Bacteria > Bacillati > Actinomycetota > Actinomycetes > Micrococcales > Dermacoccaceae > Dermacoccus > Dermacoccus sp. NHGro5. The sequence goes on from NZ_JAGEKQ010000004.1 coordinate 205,519, forward strand.
GCCCGATCTTCTGGAACTGGCTCGCCCCGCAGATCCAGCAGCACGGTGACGGGTCGGGAGCGTCGAGCACCAGCTCGACGAGTGCGTCGAGCACCAGCGGCCGATGAGCCTGCACGCCGTCGTCCTGGCCGGTGGGTACGGCACCCGGCTGCTGCCGTTCACGCGCCGCACGCCGAAGCACCTGTTGCCGATCGGTGACGAACCCGTCATCGCGCACCAACTTCATCGTCTCGCGACGGCGGGCGTCGAATCCGTCGTGCTCGCGACCTCGTACCACGCGGACGCTTTTCGTCCGGCGCTCGGTGACGGCGACGCGTACGGCGTCCGGTTGCGCTACAGCCGTGAGGAGCATCCGCTCGGCACCGGTGGCGCGCTGCGTCACGCGTGCGGGTTGCTCGATCTCGCGTCCGACGACGACGTGCTCGTCCTCAACGGCGACCTCATCACCGAGCATGACCTCGGCGCGCAGGTCGCCGCGCACCGGGCGCACCGGGAGTGTGCCGTTCGCGCCGGCGACGCACCCCCGGTGCTCGCCACGATCCACGGACGCGCCGTGCCCGACGCGTCGGCGTACGGGTTGCTACACCTCGACGAGGCCGGGCGCGTCACGGCGTTCGAGGAGAAGCCGCCAGGCGCGCCGGCGGGCGTCGTCAACGCGGGCACGTACGTCGTCTCCCCCGCCCTGGTCGATCTCGTGCCCGTCGACGCGGTCGTCTCCCTCGAACGCGAGGTGTTTCCTGAGGCGAGCGAGCGCGGCGGGGTGTTCGTCAACCGCGACGACGCACCGTTCCACGACATCGGCACGCCCGCCGCCCTGCTGACGGCGAACCTCGCCTGGGCGCGTGAGCGTGACCTCGACGCCGTCGACCTGCGGGCGGGGGCGGTTGCTGGCACCCCTGACGCGGGTGCTATCCGCGGCAGCCTGCTGCTGGGCGGATCACGCGTCGCCGCCGACGCCATCGTGAACGGCTGCATCATCGGGCCCGGCGCGCTCGTGGGGGCGGACGCCGTGCTGGAGGACTGCGTCATCGGTGACGACGCCGTCGTCGCACCGGGTGTGCGCGCTCGCGGCGTGACACTCGACGTCGGTGAGCGACTGGGCCAAGAGCCCCATCAACGGCTCGAAGGGTCCCCGGCCGAAACCGTGGGCCCCCGGGCCCGAAGCGGTGATGAGCACCTCCGAGATGAGTGAAAAAGATCCCCAACCGGAATCTTCCACTCTAGGTCGGCTGCTCGGCCGAGAGGCAGCTGCGAACGTTTTCTTCTCACCGGCCGACCCGACGTGCCGGCTGTCGACCCTCACGGGCGGCGGCCGTCAGTGCTCGGCGTCCTGCCAGCTGCGTCCGGTGCCGACGTTGACGTCGAGCGGCACCGCGAGGTCGGCGGCCGCACCCATCTGCTCGCGCACGATGCGTTCGACTTCGTCGCGTTCGCCCGCGCCGACCTCGACGATGAGTTCGTCGTGCACCTGCAGGAGCACCCGCGAGCGCAGGTTCGCCGCGCGCAACGCCTCGTCGACGCCGAGCATGGCCTTCTTCATGATGTCGGCCGCCGAGCCCTGGATCGGCGCGTTGAGCGCCATCCGCTCGGCCATGTCGCGGCGCTGACGGTTGTCGCTCGTCAGGTCGGGCAGGTAGCGGCGCCGACCCATCATCGTCTCGGTGTAGCCGGTCGCGCGCGCGTCGTCGACGATCTGACGCAGGTAGTCGCGCACCCCACCGAAGCGTTCGAAGTAGCCGTCCATGAGGCGCTGCGCCTCGGCCGTGGAGATGCGCAGCTGCTTGCTCAGGCCGAACGCCGACAGCCCGTACGCGAGGCCGTACGACATCGCCTTGACCTTCGCGCGCATCTCGGAGGTCACCTCGCTCGGCTCGACGCCGAACACGCGTGAGCCGACGAACCGGTGCAGGTCCTCGCCGTCGTTGAAGGCCTGGATGAGGCCCTCGTCGCCGGACAGGTGCGCCATGACTCGCATCTCGATCTGGCTGTAGTCGGCGGACATGAGGCAGTCGTAGCCCTCGCCGACCACGAAGACACGACGGATGCGTCGACCCGATTCGGTGCGGATCGGGATGTTCTGCAGGTTCGGGTCGGTCGAGCTGAGACGCCCGGTCGCCGCAATCGTCTGCTGGTAGGTGGTGTGGATGCGGCCGTCGTCACCGATCGACTTGATGAGGCCCTGCACCGTCGAGCGCAGCTTCGAGGCGTCACGGTGACGAAGCAGAGCGTCGAGGAACGGGTGCGGCGCCTTCTCCGACAGGTCGGCGATCGCCTCGGCGTCCGTCGTGTACCCCGTCTTCGTCTTCTTGGTCTTCGGCAGGCCCAGGGTCTCGAACAGCACGACCTGCAACTGCTTCGGCGAGCCGAGGTTGACCTGCTCGCCACCGATCGCGTCCCACGCGTCCTGCTGCGCGGCGACGACCTGCGCGTCGTAGTCGGCTTCGAGTTCGTGCAGCGCGTCGAGGTCGACGGCGATGCCTGCCTGCTCCATCGTCGCGAGCACCTCGACGATCGGCAGCTCGAGCTCGGCCATGAGCTCGATGCCACCGACGTCGGCGACCGCCTCGTCGAGCGCGGCGGCCAGGGTCGCGACGGCCGCGGCGCGCGCCATGGCGTCGTCGCCCTGCGTGGCGCCGACGTCACCGAGGTCGAGCATCCCCTGACCGGCTGCCTGCTTGCTGGTCTCGGGCAGTTCGATGTGACAGTAGCGCAGCAGCAGATCCTCGAACCCGTACGAGCGCTGGTCGGGTCGCACGAGGTAGGCCGCGATGGCGGTGTCGTTCGTCAGCCCTGCGAGGGTGAGACCGCGCGCGGCGAGGGCGTGCATCGGGCCCTTCGCGTCATGCAGGGCCTTCGCCTTCGTCACGTCGGCGAGCCACTCGGCAAGCGCCTGCTCGTCCTCGGGTGCGAGGGTCGTCAGGTCGACGTACGCGGCGCGGCCGCTCTCGTCGGCGATCGCCAGGCCGCTCGCGTCACCCGCGCCCTTCGCCCACGTGCCGTCGACGAACAGCCCGGCGCGCCCGGTGATACCGGCGAGCCACGTCTCGACCTCGCCGTCGCCGAGCACGACGCCGTCGACGCTGACGTCGCCCTCCGCCTCGGGCTGCGCCGTGCCGAGCGTCGCGAACAGGCGGTCGCGCAGCACCTTGAACTCGAGACCGTCGAAGACGCGGTGCACCTCGTCACGGTTCCAGTCGTGGCGCGCGAGGTCGTCCGGCGTCACGGGCAGCGGCACGTCGACGAGCAGCTGGTTGAGGCGTCGGTTGCGCAGCACGCCATCGAGGTGGGCGCGCACGTTCTCGCCGGCCTTGCCCTTGATCTGGTCGACGTTGGCGACGAGGCCCTCGAGGTCGCCGTACTGCCCGATCCACTTCGCGGCCGTCTTGGGGCCGACACCGGGCACGCCGGGCAGGTTGTCGCTCTTCTCGCCGACGAGCGCGGCGAGGTCGCTGTAGCGCTCGGGCGGCACGCTGTACTTCTCCTCGACGGCGGCGGGCGTCATACGCGTCAGCTCCGAGACGCCCTTGACGGGGTACAGCACGGTGACGTTGTCGCGCACGAGCTGCAGCGCATCGCGGTCGCCGGAGCACAGGAGCACCTCGTCGAAACCGGCCTGCGTCGCCTGGGTGGTGAGTGTCGCGAGGATGTCGTCGGCCTCGTACCCGTCGACCTCGAGGTGCGTGACGCCCATCGCGTCGAGCACCTCCTTGACGAGGCTCACCTGCCCCTTGAACTCGCTCGGCGTCGTCGCGCGGCCCGCCTTGTACTCGGCGTACTCCTCGCTGCGGAACGTCTGACGCGACACGTCGAACGCGACGGCGAGGTGCGTCGGTTCCTCGTCGCGCAGCAGGTTGATGAGCATCGACGTGAAGCCGTACACGGCGTTCGTGTGCTGCCCCGTCGAGGTCGAGAAATTCTCCGCGGGCAGCGCGAAGAAGGCCCGGTAGGCGAGGGAATGTCCGTCCAACAACAACAAGCGCTTCACACGTGGCAGCCTATGTCCCAGCACCGACAACCCGAAAGGCGAGACCATGACGAGCTCCCCCACGCCCGAGACCGCAACCCACGCGCCCGAGATGACGCAGGAGCAGATGCTCGACGAACTCGCGCAGATGAGCCGCGGCACGCTCGACGAGCGCATGGGCATCCGCGTGCTCGAGGCCTCCCCCGAGCGTGTCGTCGCGACCATGCCCGTCGAGGGCAACACGCAGCCGTTCGGGTTGCTGCACGGCGGCGCGAACGTCGTTGTCGCCGAGAGCGTCGGCTCCATCGGCGCGAACATGGCCGCCGGGCCGGGACGATTCGCCGTCGGGCTCGACATCAACGCGACGCATCACCGTTCCGCGAGGAGCGGCATCGTGACGGCGACCGCGACGGCGCTGTCGATCGGGCGCACCCTCGCGGCGTACGACGTCGTCATCACCGACGATGAGGGCAACCGCACCTGCACCGCCCGCATCACGTGCATGCTGCGGGATCTGCCGAAGGGCTGAGACGCCTCCTCTGGCGACGAAGGGTTGTGGAGGCTCGCGATACCCATCGCGCGAACCTCCACAACCCTTCTCGCGTCAGGCGTCGCCGAACTCGGCGATGACGCCGTCGCAGACCTGCTGCATCGACAGACGACGATCCATCGCGGTCTTCTGGATCCAGCGGAACGCCGCGGGTTCGTCGAGGCCGAGCTTGGTGGTGAGGATGCCCTTCGCCCGGTCGAGTTGTTTGCGCGTCTCGAGCTTGGCGTTGATCGCCGCGAGTTCGTCACGCAGGGCGCGCATCTCGCGCCATCGGCGGGTCGCGACGGTGAGCGCCGGGCCGAGGTCGTTCCAGGTGAACGGTTTGACGACGTAGGCCATGACGCCCGCGTCGCTCGCGCGTTCGACGAGGTGGCGGTCGCTGAACGCCGTCAGGAGGACGACGGGGGTGAGGCCGTCGGCGCCGATCTCCTCGGCGGCGCTGATGCCATCCTTGCGGGGCATCTTGACGTCGAGCAGCGCGAGGTCGGGTCGGTGCTCGGCGATCGCAGCCACGGCCGCTTCCCCGTCGCTGACGGCGGCGACGACGTCGTAGCCGCCCGCATCGAGCATCTCGACGAGGTCGAGGCGGATGAGAGATTCGTCCTCCGCCACGACGACGCGCAGGCGCTGGTCTTGGTCGCTCGTCTCACTCACGGCGAAAATCCTACGCGTCCTGGCGCGAGAACTCGGACGCGGTACGGATCTGCTCGTCGCTGGGGCGTACGCCGGTGTAGAGGACGAACTGCTCGGCGGCCTGCAGCGCGATGACCTCGGCGCCGGTGATGACGTTCTTGCCCCGCTCCCGCGCGGCGACGACGAGCGGCGTGTCGCTCGGGCTCGCGACGACGTCGAAGATCCAGGTCGCCGCGTCGATCTCGTCGGTGGTGAAGCTCAACTGCCCCTCGCCCTCGCCGCCGGCCATGCCGAGGGGCGTGACGTTGACGAGGACGTCGGTGCCTTCCGGCACATCGCGCGAGTGCTCCCAGCCGTACTGCGCGGCGAGCTTCTCCCCCGCCTCGACGTTGCGCGCGACGACCGTTCCGTGCGTGAAGCCGGTGTCGCGGCAGGCGGCGACGACGGCCTTGCCCATGCCGCCCGAGCCGCGCACGGCGATGCGCAGGTCGGTCGGCACGCCGTGGGTCTGCAGCAGCGACGCGACGGCGACGTAATCGGTGTTGTAGCCGGTGAGGACGCCGTCGTCGTTGACGATCGTGTTGACGGAGTTGATGGCCTTCGCCGATTCGTCGAGCGCGTCGAGCATCGGGATGACCTGTTCCTTGAACGGCATGCTCACTGCCGCGCCCCGGATCGGCAGCCCCCTGATGCCGGCGACGGCCTGCGCGAGATCAACCGGCGAGAACGCCTTGTAGACGAAGTCGAGCCCCAGCTCGTCATAGAGCCGGTTGTGGAAGCGCGTGCCGATGTTGCTCGGGCGCCCCGACATCGAGATGCACAGCTGCGTGTCCTTGGAGAGCATGCGCGCCAGCCTAGCGCCGCCGCCGCGGAACGACGAAGGGCTCGACCTCGACGGTCGAGCCCTGTGCGCGTGCCGACGGGGGGATTCGAACCCCCACGCCTTGCGGCAAAGCATTTTGAGTGCTCCGTGTCTGCCATTCCACCACGTCGGCTGGTGCCCGCTCACCTTACCCGAACGCGCGCTGCCCCCGCGCACCGGGCGCGGGGGCAGCAGCGCCGATCAAGGACTGAGGCAGGATCAGTTCTGCGCGGCGGCGCTACGGGCCTTCTCGTGGTCCTCGTAGGCCGGCGCGACGCGGTTCTTCGCGTCGCCGATCTTGTGCACGCGCAGCGCGTTCGTCGAACCGGGGATGCCGGGAGGCGATCCGGCGGCGATGACGACGAGGTCACCCTCGACGCAGCGACCGTCGCCGAGGAAGATCTCGTCGACCTGCATCGACATCTCGTCCGTGTGCTTGACCTTCGGGCTGCACTCCGTCTGCACGCCCCACACGAGCGCGAGCTGCGAACGCACTGTCTCCGACGGCGTGAACGCAACGATCGGCAGGCGCGGACGCAGACGCGACATGCGCTGCGCCGAGTCGCCGGTCGTCGTGAAGTTGACCAGGTGCGTGCACCCGAGCGTCTCCCCCACCTCGACGGCGGCCTTCGTCACGACGCCGCCCTTCGTGTGCGGCTGGATGCCGAGGTCGGGCACGCGCTCGAGGCCGTGCTCCTCCGTCGAGGAGATGATGCGCGCCATCGTCTTGACCGTCTCGATCGGCCACGCACCGACCGACGTCTCCCCCGACAGCATGACGGCGTCCGCGCCGTCGAGCACCGCGTTGGCGCAGTCGGAGGCCTCGGCGCGCGTCGGGCGCGGATTCTCGATCATCGACTCGAGCACCTGCGTCGCGACGATGACGGGCTTCGCCGCGCGGCGCGCGAGCTCGATGGCACGCTTCTGCACGATCGGCACGTCCTCGAGCGGCAGTTCCACGCCGAGGTCACCGCGCGCGACCATGATGCCGTCGAACGCCTCGATGATCTCGATGAGGTTCTCGACCGCCTGCGGCTTCTCGATCTTCGCGATGACGGGGCGACGGATGCCCACCTCGTCCATGATCTCGTGGCAGCGCGTGATGTCGGCGGCGTCGCGCACGAACGACAGCGCGATGAGGTCGGCGCCGGCCTTCAACGCCCAGCGCAGGTCAGCCTCGTCCTTCTCGCTGAGCGCGGGCACGCTCACCGCGACACCGGGCAGGTTGATGCCCTTGTTGTTCGACACGCGGCCCGGCACGACCACCTCGGTCACGACGTCCGTGGCCGTCACCTCGACCGCGCGCAGCGCGACCTTGCCGTCGTCGACGAGCAGCATGTCGCCGACGTTGACGTCGCCCGGCAGGCCCTTGTACGTCGTGCCGACGCGCTCGGAGTCACCGTCGACGTCCTCGGTCGTGATGGTGAAGCGGTCGCCCTTCGCGAGGTCGACCGGGCCCGCGGAGAAACGAGCGGTGCGGATCTTCGGGCCCTGCAGGTCGGCGAGGACGCCGACGGCGCGACCCGTCGCCGCAGCGGCGGCGCGGACGTGGTCGTACCGGGTCTGGTGCTCCTCGTACGAACCGTGGGAGAGGTTGAAGCGGGCGACGTCGAGGCCGGCCTCGACGAGCTCACGCGTCCGTTCGGCAGAGTCGGTAGCAGGGCCAAGGGTGGCAACAATTTTCGCGCGACGCATGCTTCCAACCCTATCGCCCGCGCGAGCGTTCCCTCAGTCGACCATCTCGCCCGGTGAGACCCCCGTCACCGTACTCGCGGGTAGGCCCGCGACGACGCGGAAACCCCCGCCGCCACGAGGGCGGCAGGGGCTTCCACGACGCGCGATCAGGCGTCAACACATGCGGACGATCACACCGTCAGCGGACGATCCGTCGGCTTGATCGGCGCGGGCAACGTCGAGTCACCCATGAGCCACATGTCGACGCCGCGCGCCGCGCTGCGGCCCTCGGCGATCGCCCACACGATGAGCGACTGGCCGCGCCCACAGTCACCGGCGACGAACACGCCGGGCACGCTCGACATGTAGTTCGCGTCGCGCTGCACGTTGCTGCGCTCGTCGGTGTCGACGCCGAGCTGCTCGAGCAGACCCTCGCCCTGCGGGCCGAGGAAGCCCATCGCGAGCAGCACGAGCTGCGCCGGGATGACTCGCTCCGAGCCTTCGACCTCCTCGAACTTGCCGTCGACGAACTTCACCTCGACGATCTTCAGACCGCTGACGTTGCCGTCGTCGTCCGCGAGGATCTCCTTCGTCGAGGCGGAGTAGACGCGCTCGCCACCCTCCTCGTGCGCCGAGGCGACGCGGAAGATCATCGGGTACGTCGGCCACGGCTGGTTGGCCGGACGCTCCTCGCCGGGCTGCGGCATGATCTCGAGGCTCGTCACCGACTTCGCGCCCTGACGCAGCGCCGTACCGATGCAGTCGGCTCCGGTGTCGCCACCACCGATGACGACGACGTCCTTGCCGGTCGCGAGGATCTGACCCTCGACCTCGCCGCCGAGCGCGACGCGGTTGGCCTGGGGCAGGTACTCCATCGCCTGGTACGTGCCCGTGTGCTCGCGCCCCGGCACCGGCAGGTCGCGACGCACCGTCGCGCCCATCGCGAGGACGACGGCGTCGTAGCGCGAGCGCAGCTGCTCCGCCGTCAGCGTCACGCCGATCTCGGTGTTGCAGCGGAAACGGGTGCCCTCGGCCTTCATCTGCTCGATGCGACGATCGAGGATGCCCTTCTCCATCTTGAACTCGGGGATGCCGTAGCGCATCAGGCCACCGGGGGCGTCGTCGCGCTCGAACACGGCGACGGTGTGCCCGGCGCGCGTCAGCTGCTGCGCGGCGGCGAGGCCCGCGGGCCCCGAACCGACGACGGCGACCGTCTTGCCCGTCAGGCGCGTCGGCACCTGCGGCGTGACGTAACCACGCTCGAAGCCCTCCTCGACGACCGTCTTCTCGACCTGCTTGATCGTGACGGCGGGCTGGCTGATGCCGAGCACGCACGCCGTCTCGCAGGGCGCGGGGCACAGGCGTCCGGTGAACTCGGGGAAGTTGTTCGTGGCGTGGAGGCGCTCGATGGCCTCCTCCCACTCACCCTTCCACGACAGGTCGTTCCACTCGGGGATGAGGTTGCCGAGGGGGCAGCCCGAGTGACAGAACGGGATGCCGCAGTCCATGCATCGGCCGGCCTGACGCTGCACGGTGCCGAGCTGCTGCTCCTCGTACACCTCCTTCCAGTCGCGGATGCGAACGGGAACGGGGCGACGTTCGGGCAGCTCGCGCTCCCGGGTCTTGAGGAATCCGCGGGGGTCAGCCACGTCAACTCACCTCCATGATCTTGTCCCACACCTGGGCGCTGTCGGGGTCGACGCCCATGCCTTCGGCGTCCTTGCGGATGCTCAGCACGCGCTGGTACTCACGCGGCGTGACGAGCGAGAAACGGACGAGGCTCGAAGGCCAGTCGTTCAGCAACGACTCGGCGACGGATGAACCCGTCTCGGCGGCGTGCTTCGTCAGCAGCTCCTTGACGACGTCCTCGTCCTCGGCGCGCAGACCGGTGACCTCGACGAGCTCGCGGTTGACAAGGTCGGCGTCGAGATCGAGGACGTACGCCTCACCGCCCGACATGCCGGCCGCGAAGTTGCGTCCGGTCGCGCCGAGGATGAGCACGCGACCACCGGTCATGTACTCGCAGCCGTGATCGCCCACGCCCTCGACGACGGCCGTCGCTCCCGAGTTGCGGACGCAGAAGCGTTCGCCGACCTTGCCGCGCAGGAAGATCTCACCGCTGGTCGCGCCATAACCGATGACGTTGCCCGCGATGGCGTTCTCCTCGGCGACGAGGGCCGTCTCGGTGTCGGGACGGATGATGATGCGCCCACCCGACAGGCCCTTGCCGACGTAGTCGTTGCCCTCGCCGACGAGCCGCAGCGTCAGGCCCTTCGGGATGAAGGCGCCGAAGCTCTGCCCGCCCGCACCGCGCAGCGTGATGTCGACGAAGTCGTCGTGGAGCAATTCATCGAGGTAGCGCTTGGTCAACTCGTGGCCGAGCATCGTGCCGACGGTGCGGTTGACGTTCGACACCTTCGTCTCGAACGCGACCGGCGTCTTGTGCTCGATGGCGTCCTTCGCCTTCGCGATGAGTTCGTTGTCGAGCGCAGCGTCGAGGTGGTGATCCTGACCCTGCGTGTTGAACAGCTCACCGCCGAACGGCATCTCCGCTTTCGCGAAGATCGGCGCGAGGTCGAGACCACTGGCCTTCCAGTGCTCGACGGCCTCGTCTGTGTCGAGCGCCTCGACGTGCCCGACGGCCTCCTCGATCGAACGGAAACCGAGCTCGGCGAGGATCTCGCGCACCTCCTCGGCGATGTACTCGAAGAACGTCTCGACGAACTCCGGCTTGCCGCTGAAACGCTCGCGCAGCTCCGGGTTCTGCGTCGCGATGCCGACCGGGCAGGTGTCGAGGTGACACACGCGCATCATGATGCAGCCGCTGACGACGAGGGGCGCGGTTGCGAAACCGAACTCCTCCGCGCCGAGCAGCGCGGCGATGACGACGTCACGGCCCGTCTTGAGCTGGCCGTCGGTCTGCACGACGATGCGGTCGCGCAGGCCGTTGAGCAACAGCGTCTGCTGCGCTTCGGCGAGGCCGAGCTCCCACGGCCCACCGGCGTGCTTGAGCGAGGTCAGCGGTGAGGCTCCCGTGCCGCCGTCGTGGCCGGAGATGAGCACGACGTCCGCGTGGGCCTTCGAGACACCCGCGGCGACGGTGCCGACGCCGACCTCGGAGACGAGCTTGACGTGGATGCGCGCGCTCGGGTTCGCGTTCTTCAGGTCGTGGATGAGCTGCGCGAGATCCTCGATCGAGTAGATGTCGTGGTGCGGCGGCGGCGAGATGAGACCCACGCCGGGCGTCGCGTGACGCGTGCGCGCCACCCACGGGTACACCTTCGGCCCGGGCAGCTGACCGCCCTCGCCGGGCTTCGCGCCCTGCGCCATCTTGATCTGGATGTCGTCGGCCTCCGTCAGGTACAGCGACGTCACGCCGAAGCGACCCGAGGCGACCTGCTTGATCGCCGAACGACGCTTCGGGTCGAGCAGGCGATCGACGTCCTCGCCGCCCTCTCCGGTGTTCGACTTCGCGCCCAGGCGGTTCATCGCGATCGCGAGCGTCTCGTGTGCCTCCTTCGAGATCGAGCCGTACGACATCGCGCCCGTCGAGAAGCGCTTGACGATGGCGCTCGCCGGCTCCACCTCGTCGATCGAGATCGACGGACGGTCGGAGGCGAACTTGAAGAGCCCGCGCAGCGTCATGAGCTCTGCCGACTGGTCGTCGACGGCCTGCGTGTACTGCTTGAAGATGTCGTAACGACGCGCGCGCGTCGAGTGCTGGAGGCGGAACACCGTCGTCGGGTTGAACAGGTGCGGTGCACCCTCGCGGCGCCACTTGTACTCGCCACCGACCTCGAGCTCGCGATGCGCGGGGCCCTGGCCGTCGCTCGGGTAGGCCTTCGCGTGACGCGCCGCGACCTCGGCCGCGATGACGTCGAGACCGATGCCGCCGAGACGCGACGTCGTCGCGGTGAAGTACTCGTCGACGACCTCCTGGCTGAGGCCGAGCGCCTCGAACACCTGCGCGCCGCGGTAGGAGGCGACGGTCGAGATGCCCATCTTCGACATGACCTTGAGCAGGCCCTTGCCGAGCGCCTTGATGAGGTTCTTGACGGCCTGCTCGGGCGTCGTGTCACCGAGCGCACCCTCATGGGCGAGCTGCTCGACGGACTCCATCGCGAGGTACGGGTTGACGAGCGCCGCGCCGTAGCCGACGAGCAGCGCGACGTGGTGGACCTCGCGCACATCGCCGGCCTCGACGACGAGCCCGACCTGCAGACGCGTCTTCTGACGGATGAGGTGGTGGTGCACCGCCGCCGTCAGCAGCAGCGACGGGATCGGCGCGAACTCGGCGTTCGAGTCACGATCGGACAGGACGACGAAGCGGTGACCGTCGGCGATCGCCTGGTCGACCTCGGCGAAGATGCCCTGCAGGCGCGCCTTGAGCGCGCTCGCACCACCGTCGACGCGGTACGTGCCGCGGATGACGTACGCCGCGAAGCCGGCGCGGTCGCCGTCGGCGTTGATGTGGACGATCTTCGCGAGCTCGTCGTTGTCGATGACGGGGAAGCCGAACTCGACCTGCTTGACGTGCTCGGGGCCGTCGGTGAGCAGGTTGCCCTCCGGACCCATCGTCGTGCCGAGGCTCGTGACGAGCTCCTCGCGGATCGCGTCGAGCGGCGGGTTCGTCACCTGCGCGAACAGCTGCGTGAAGTAGTCGAACAGCAGGCGTGGGCGCGAGCTGAGGACGGCGACGGGCGTGTCGGTGCCCATCGAACCGAGCGCCTCGGCGCCCGTCGACGCCATCGGCGTCAGCAGGATCTTCAGCTCCTCGTTCGTGTAGCCGAACGTCTGCTGACGGCGCGTGACCGAGCTGAACGAATGGGTGATGTGCTCACGATCCGGCAGGTCGCCGACCTTGACGATGCCCGAGTCGAGCCACTCCTGATACGGCTTCGCCGTGGCGAGTTCGCCCTTGATCTCCTCGTCCGGGATGATGCGCCCGGCCTCGGTGTCGATGAGGAACATCTTGCCCGGCTGCAGGCGCCCACGCTCGACGACGTCCTCCGGCGCGAGGCCGAGCACACCCGCCTCGGAGGCGAGGACGACGAGGCCGTCCTTCGTCACCGAGTAACGCCCGGGACGCAGGCCGTTGCGGTCGAGGACGGCGCCGATGAGCGAACCGTCGGTGAACGTCACGCACGCGGGGCCGTCCCACGGCTCCATGAACGCGGCGTGGTACTCGTAGAACGCGCGACGCGCCGGGTCCATCGTCGCGTGGTTCTCCCACGCCTCGGGGATCATCATGAGCACCGAGTGCGGCAGGCTGCGACCCGACAGGTGCAGCAGTTCGAGGGCCTCGTCGAACGTCGCCGAGTCGGACGCGTTCGGGGTGCAGATCGGCAGCAGGCGAGACAGGTCGCCGGGGATGATGTCGCTGCGCAACTGCGACTCGCGTGCGCTCATCCAGTTGCGGTTGCCGCGCACCGTGTTGATCTCACCGTTGTGCGCGATGAAGCGGAACGGGTGCGCGAGCGGCCAGCTCGGGAACGTGTTCGTCGAGAACCGGCTGTGCACGAGGGCCAGCGCCGTCTCGAACCGCTCGTCCGACAGGTCGGGGTAGAACTGCTCGAGCTGCGCCGTCGTCAGCATGCCCTTGTGGACCATGGTGCGCGCCGACAGCGACGCGATGTAGACGTCGAGCTCGTTCTCGGCGCGCTTGCGCGCACAGAACGCGAGACGGTCGAGTTCGAGGCCCGAGGCGTCGCCGTCCTTCGCCGCGACGAACACCTCGCGGAAGACCGGCATCGTGCCGCGCGCCGACTCACCGACGACGTCGGGGTTGACGGGGACGTCACGCCAGCCGAGGACGACGAGGCCTTCCTCGTCGGCGATGCGGTCGAAGCCCTCGCCGACGTGCCACTGGCCGTCGGCGTCCTGCGGCAGGAACGCGATGCCGACGGCGTAGGAGCCCTTCGCGGGCAGCTCGAAGTCGACGACCTCGCGCAGGAACGCGTCGGGGATCTGCGTGAGGATGCCGGCGCCGTCGCCGACGAGCGGGTCGGCGCCCGTGGCACCGCGGTGGTCGAGGTTGGTCAGGGCCAGCAGCGCCGCGTCGACGATGTCGTGGCCGGCGTGGCCCCGCATCGTCGCGACGAGCGCGACACCACAGGCGTCATGCTCGAACGTGGGGTCGTACAACCCCTGGGCAGCGGGCTGGGCGGAGAAAGCATGAGCAGACATGACTCACCGTCCTGTTCGTCGTCGGGACGCCCGAGCGCAGGGCGCACGAGGCATCGGGTCGGGTCGAAACCACCGCGGGACGGCATTGGCCTGCGGGTTTTATGCATTCTATCGAATGTTCATGCGCGCTCACCACGTGGACGAGCGCGTCTCAGCTGACGATACAGCTCAGGAGGCCTCGTCGGCCGTGGTGTCCGCATCGTGTGCACCGTGGGCATCCGGCTCGAGCTGGTGCGCCGCCCGTGGGTCGGCGGACGCACGCCGGCGCGCGATGAAGATCGCGAGGCCGAGCAGGAAGACGATGCCGCACACCCACACGTTGACGCGCACACCGAGGATGCGGTTCGCGAAGTCGCTGCGCATCAACTCGACGACGATGCGGCCTAGCGGGTACAGCATGACGTACAGCGCGAACGCCTGCCCCTGGCGCAGCCGCCCCGAATCCGACAGGCGCCAGATGACGAGGGCGATGAGCATGCACCAGATCGCCTCGTAGAGGAACGTCGGGTGGAACGTGCCGAGGACGACGGGGGCACCGGTCGAGTCGACGACCGAACGCCCCTTGTTCATGTCCCACTGGTGGATCTCGAGGGCCCACGGCACGTTCGTCGCGCGACCGTACAACTCGTTGTTGAAATAGTTGCCGAACCGGCCGATCGCCTGCGCGAGCGGCAGCGCGGGGGCGACGCAGTCGGCGAGCACCGGGAACGGGACGCCCGCCTTGCGCGCGCCCAACCAGGCGCCGACGGCGCCCAGGACGACGGCGCCCCAGATGCCGAGGCCGCCCTCCCACACCTTGAACGCGTCGAGCGGGTGCCCGCCCTCGCCGAAGTACGGTTGCGGCGTCGTGATGACGTGGTACAGCCGCCCCCCGACGATGCCGAACGGCACGATCCACAGGGCGACGTCGACGGCCGCGTCACGCGAGTAGCCGCGCCCTTCGAGGCGCCGCCCGGTGATCATCGTCGCGATGACGACGCCCGCCAGGATGCAGATCGCATACGCCCGAAGGGGCACCGGGCCCAGCCACAGCACCCCTTCGGTCGGTGAAGGAATCTCCGTCAGCATCAGAACTTGGCCAGCACCTTGTCGATCGTGGTGGGCGTCGAGTTCTCGATGTTCATCATGCCGGCCATGTCGGCGTTGTCGACGTCCTTGCCGTTGATCTTGACGACCGGCGTGGAGTTGACCCCGGCCTTGTTGGTCTCGGACTCGGTCTTCTTGACGTACGCCGAGTACCGGTTGTCGTTGACGCACTTCTCATAGGACGAGCCCTTGACGCCCACCTCCTTCGCGAGCTTGATGAGCGTCTCGTTCGTGTAGCCGACGCCCTCCTTGGGCTGGTTCTCGAACACCTTCGTCGTGAAGTCGGAGAACTTTCCGGCGGTGGCGGTGCAGAACGCGGCGTTCGCGGCTCGGGCAGAGCTGTCGCCGGGCAGGTTCTCATCGAGGAAGGTCTTGACGTGGTACGTCAGCTTGACGTCACCGGCCTTCGCCATGTCCAGGAGCTTGGCTCCCTGGGCCTGCTCGAACTGCTTGCAGTACGGGCACTGGTAGTCGAAGTAGACGTCGACCTTCTTCGCGTCGGCCTTGGCCTTGTCGGCGAACACCGGCATGCCCTGGCCGTTGGCGAGTGCACCCGTCGGGGTGTCACCGGCAGCGACAGGGGTGTCGGTGTCATCGCTCTTGTTGAGCGAGAGGAAGGCGACGGCCGCGATCGCGAGGACGGCCACGAGGCCGACGATCGCGGCGATCAAGCCCTTGCTGGGGCCCTGCTTGGGCGCCACGGATTGCAGCTTGGTGGAAGCATCAGGTCGCATGGGTGAAGCCTTTCACAGATGGCGGGGGCGTTGAGTCACGAAGATCGTTCAGCCCCACAGCGCCCCGTCGGCGCTGAAGCGGCTGCGCGGGCGCCAGGCGAGCAGCCCGGCGAGGATGAGAAAGACGATGTCGCGGCCGATCTCCTGCGGATACTTCGTCTGGCTCGCGGCAACCGCCCCGCCCTCGGAGAAGCACCCACAGTCGATCGAGATGCCGCGCGCCCACGCCGAGGCGATGCCCGCGATGAAGATGACGAGCAGCAGCGCGGAGATGATCGCCGCGAAGCGGGTGAACAGGCCGACGAGCAGGATGACGCCGAGCGCCACCTCCGCCAGCGGCAGGATCGTGCCGATGACGTTCGCGACGTCGTAGGAGAACAGGTCGTATGCGCGCACCGAGCGGCGCGAGGCGTCGAGGTGCGTGAGCTTCGGCAGGCCTGCATAGAGGAAGACGCCGGCGAGCACGAGGCGCAGCACGAGGGCGATCCACGGCCAGCGGTTCGAGCGCTCGGCGGTGGGCTTGGTCGTGCTCGTGTCCATGCTGGTGCTCAACGTCGTACTCCGTCGCTCAGTTCCTTCGTGGCCTCGGCGAGGGCCGCCAGGCCGCGTTCGGGGTCGGTGTCGAGCAGCGTCTTGACGAGCGCGGAACCGACGATGACACCGTCGGCGTATCGGCCGATCTCGCGCGCCTGTTCCGCCGTCGAGACGCCGAGGCCGACGCAGACGGGCAGGTCGGTGGCGGCCTTCGTCCGCTCGACGAGACCCTTCGCGGCGTCGCCGACGCTCGTGCGCGCACCCGTGACGCCCATGACGGACGCCGCGTAGACGAAGCCCGAGCAGTTCGCCGTCGTCGCCGCGACGCGGGCGGGCGTCGAACTGGGCGCGACGAGGAAGATCTTCGCGAGGCCGAGCTCGTCGGCGACGGCGATCCACTCGTCGGCCTCGTCGGGCACGAGGTCGGGGGTGATGAGGCCGGCTCCCCCGGCGGCCTTCAACTCCTCCGCGAAACGGCGGATGCCGTAGCGCAGCACCGGGTTCCAGTACGTCATGACGACGGCCGCGCCACCGGCGTCGGTGACGGCCCGCACGACGCGGAAGACGTCCGCGGTGTGCACACCGCCCGCGAGAGCCTGCGTCGCGGCGCTCTGGATGACGGGGCCGTCCATGAGCGGATCGGTGTACGGCAGGCCGACCTCGACGATGTCGCAACCGTTCTCGACCATGACCTGCGCGGCGCGGATCGAATCCGCGACGCTCGGGAAGCCTGCGGGAAGGTAGCCGACGAGGGCGGCGCGTCCTTCGTCACGGGTGGCGGCGAAGACGGCGTCCAGCGGGATGGGGGTGCTCACAGCTTCGTCTCCTCGTCCTCGCCGCGGACGACGGTCTCGTCTTCATCGATGAGCCCGAACCAGCGGGCGGCGGTGTGCACGTCCTTGTCGCCGCGCCCGGAGAGGCTGACGAGGATCAGCCCGTCCTCGCCCAGCTCGGCGCCGACCTTCATCGCGCCCGCGAGGGCGTGCGCCGACTCGATGGCCGGCAGGATGCCCTCGGTCTGTGACAGCAGCCGGAACGCCTCCATCGCCTCGACGTCGGTGATCGGGTGGTACTCGGCGCGACCGATGTCCTTGAGGTAGCTGTGCTCCGGACCGACGCTCGGGTAGTCGAGGCCCGCGGACACCGAGTGCGTCTCGATCGTCTGGCCCTCCTCGTCCTGGATGACGTAGGTGTACGCACCGTGCAGGACGCCCGGCGTGCCCTGGCCGCTGAAGCGCGACGCATGCTTGCCGCTCGCGATGCCCTCGCCGCCGCCCTCGAGGCCGACGAGGCGAACGCCGTCGTCACCGATGAAGCGGTGAAAGATACCCATCGCGTTCGAGCCGCCGCCGACGCAGGCGCAGACTGCGTCGGGCAGGCGCCCGGCCTCGGCGAGGATCTGCTCGCGGGCCTCCTCACCGATGAGCTTGTGGAAGTCGCGCACCATCTCGGGGAACGGGTAGGGGCCCGTCACCGTGCCGAGCACGTAGTGCGTCGTGTCGACGTTGGCGACCCAGTCGCGGAACGCCTCGTTGACGGCGTCCTTGAGCGTCTGGCTGCCGTGCTCGACGGGCACGACGCTTGCGCCGAGCAGCTGCATGCGTGCGACGTTGAGGGCCTGACGCTCGGTGTCGACCTTGCCCATGTAGACGACGCACTCGAGGCCCATGAGCGCCGCGGCCGTCGCGGTGGCAACGCCGTGCTGGCCGGCACCCGTCTCCGCGATGACGCGCGTCTTGCCCATGCGCTTGGCCAGCAGCGCCTGGCCGAGGACGTTGTTGATCTTGTGCGAGCCGGTGTGGTTGAGATCCTCGCGCTTGAGGAGGACGCGCGCGCCGCCGCAGTGCTCGGCGAAGCGCTTGACCTCCGTGATCGGGCTCGGACGGCCCGTGTATGTGCGGTGCAGTTCGGCGAGTTCGTGGCGAAACTCATCGTCCACCATCGCCTTCTGGCGTTGCTCGTCGAGCTCTTCGAGCGCGGCGACGAGGGCCTCGGGGACGTAGCGTCCGCCGTAGTCGCCGAAGCGCCCGAGGCCGTGCGGCGCGAGACCGTCGTGGCGCGGTTCGCCGAGCGGGGTGGGGTCGGTCATGCGGGCGTCCCTTCGACGGCTGACGCGTTCGTGGCGTCCGCGCACGCGGTGATGATGTCGGCAAGCCCCTGCTGGGGGTCGCCGTTCTTGACGAGTGCCTCGCCGATGAGCAGCGCCTGTGCGCCCTCGCGGGCGTAGCGGGCGGCATCGGCGGGCCCGGAGATGCCCGACTCGGCGACCTTGACGACGTGCGCCGACAGCGTCGCGGCGATCGGGCCGAACACCTCGGGGTGGACGTCGAGCGTCTTGAGGTTACGGGCGTTGACGCCGAGCAGCTGCGCGTCGACGGCAAGTGCCCGTTCCGCTTCGGCGGTGTCGTGGACCTCGACGAGCGCCGTCATCCCGAGTTCGCGCGTGAGAGCCGCGAAGTCGCGCAGCTGTGCGTCGTCGAGGGCGGCGACGATGAGGAGGACGAGGTCGGCGCCATGGGCGCGGGCCTCGAAGAACTGGTACGGCTCGACCATGAAGTCCTTGCGCAGCACCGGGATGTCGACGGCGGCGCGCACGGCGTCGAGATCGGAGAGCGACCCGCCGAACCGGCGCTGCTCGGTGAGCACCGAGATCGCGGTCGCTCCCCCGTCGGCGTACTGCGCGGCGAGCGCGGCCGGATCGGGGATCTGCGCGAGCGCGCCCTTGCTCGGGCTGGATCGCTTCACCTCGGAGATGACGGCGATGCGCCGCGCCTCGCGGGCGGCGTGGAACGCGGCGAGCGCGTCGCGTGCGGGCGGTGCGGCGTCGGCGTCACGCGTGACGTCGGCGAGGCTGCGAGCGCGCACGCGCTCGGCGAGGTCGTCTCGCACCCCGGCGATGATCGAGTCGAGAACAGTGGTCACGGTCGAATCCAATCAGCGTGACAGGGCACGGCGCCGCCGGTTCCAGCGTGTGGTCACGGCGCGCGCCGGGCCCGTCAGGCCGCGGCGCGGATCAGGCGGGCTTGCGCTCGGAGTCCATCGAGCCGTGCGCGGCAGCGCTGCGGCGGTTCGCCTTGCCCATGAGCCACCCGACGACGCCGCCGACGACGACGAGGACCGCGCCGATGATGTCGAGCAGTTCGTTGCCGAAGTACACGCCGAACGCGATGAGGAGCGAACCGACCATGCAGATGCCGACGCCCGTCCAGGCGGCGGGGCTGTGGCCGTGGTCGAGGTACGGGCTGTCTCCGGACATCGTCATTTCTCCTTGGAGCCGTGCTGCGCAGCCGACGTCTCCGTCACGCGCGTTGATGAACTGTTCTGGATCATTGTGTCAGGCCCGTCCGGCTCGTGCGAGCCGGGGGCGGTCTCGGTGTCCGTCGGGTCGATGCCGCGGTTCATGAGATCCCAGTCGCTCTCGTGCGTGGTCGGCGCCTTGGTCTCCGTCGGCGCGTCGTAGCGGCTCGACAGCCCCGCCCAGCGGCGCACGCCGAGCAGCGCCAGCAGGGACGCGGCGACGCTGAGCAGGCCGGCGAACACCGCGGCCCAGAACCATGGCGTGAACGTGCCGCGCGCGACGGCCTCACCGTTGTGGCCGGTGACGGACGTCATCCGAGTCTTGACCGCCGAGGCCGGGTCGCCCAGCGTCAGCAGCGTAACGACGAGCAGCGCGACCGAGGCGATGAGCGAGACGAGCGCGGCGGGCCAACGCGCGATGCGGCCGGCCGTCGCGGCGGCAAGGACGCCGGCCACGGCGACGAGGGCGATGCCGAAGTAGCCGGGCACCGCCTGGTTGCCCGTGACGTCGACCTTGCTGCTCGCGATGACGCCATCGTTGAGGGAGCCGTTGATCCACGTGCGCCCCGAGACGATCGCGGCGAGGACGGCCGCGATGAGGCTGAGCAGGATGACGCTGCGTTTCGTCGTGAAGGTGCTCATGCGATTCCCGTCATGCCGTCGGCGGTCGCGACGGCGCGCAACGCCGCGGCGGCCTTGTTGATCGTCTCCTGGTATTCGCTCTCCGGCACCGAGTCGGCGACGACGCCGGCGCCCGCCTGGACGTGCGCGACACCGTCCTTGAGCACGGCGGTGCGGATGGCGATGGCGGCGTCGGCGTCGCCCGCGAGGTCGAAGTAGCCGATGACGCCGCCGTAGATGCCCCGACGGGTGCCCTCGCGCGATTCGATGATCTGCATCGCGCGTGGTTTCGGCGCGCCCGAGAGGGTGCCCGCGGGGAACGTCGCCTCGAGCACGTCGTAGGCGGTGACGTCGTCGCGGCGTGCGCCGATGACGGTCGACTCGAGGTGGATGACGTGGCTGTAGTTGCGGATGTTCATGAACTCGACCGTCTCGACGGTTCCCGCGCGACAGACGCGCTGCAGGTCGTTGCGCGACAGGTCGACGAGCATGAGGTGCTCGCTGCGCTCCTTGGGGTCGGCCAGCAGGTCGTCGGCGAGCTCCTGATCGTGTTCCGGGGTCTTGCCGCGCGGGCGCGAACCGGCGATCGGGTGCGTGATGACGCGTTCTCCTGTCACCTTGACGAGCGCCTCCGGCGAGCTGCCGACGACGTCGTACGCGCCGCCGTCAGGGTGCGGCAGGCGGAGCAGATACATGTAGGGGCTGGGGTTGCTCGCGCGCAGGGCGCGGTAGACATCGAGCGCGTCGGCGTGCGTGTCGACGCTGAATCGCTGGCTGACGACGATTTGGAAAGCCTCGCCCGCGCGGATGTCCTCCTTGCACGACTCGACCATGTCGTGGAACTGCTCGCGCGTGTGGCTGCTGCGCACGTCCTGGGCGCGCTCGTGCGGGATCGCCACCGTCGAAGCTGCCGGTTCGGCGAGGCGGGTCTGAATCGCGTCGAGGCGGGCGACGGCGTCGTCGTACGCGGCGCGCGCGCCGGGTTCGAGGCCGTCGAAGTTGACGGCATTGGCGACGAGCAGGAGCGAGCCGTCCTGATGGTCCATGACGGCGAGATCCGTGGCGAGCAACATCGTGACTTCGGGGATCGCGAGAACGTCGTCGGCGTGGTCGCCGATCTTCTCCCAGCGACGCACCGCGTCGTAGCCGATCGCGCCGACGAAACCGCTCGTCAGCGGCGGCAGGCCGGCGATGCGTTCGGTGTGAAGTGCCTGCAGGGACGCGCGTAGGGCATCGACCGCCAGGCCTGTCGTCGGCAGCCCCGTCGGCACGTCGCCGAGCCAGACGACGTCGCCGTCACGCTCGGTGAGCGTCGCACGGCTCGCGGCGCCGATGAACGAGTAGCGCGACCACACGCCGCCGTGCTCCGCCGATTCCAGCAGGAACGTGCCCGGCTCGTCGCGCGCCAGCTTGCGGTAGATGCCGATGGGTGTCTCCGCGTCGGCGAGCAGCTTGCGCACGACGGGGATGACGCGACGCCCACCCGCGAGGTGCTCGAACAACTCGACGCTTGGCCACGTCGCGCCCCAGGTCAGGTCGGCGGCGAGGCTCGTCTCCGGCTCGGCTGCGGCAGTCATGCGTTGCTCCTGGGGGTGGGCGTGGTGGCGGGTACGTCTGCGGCGACGGTTGGGGTTGACGTTGTCGTGGCTGCGTCCGCAGCGTCGGTTCCGGTGGGCGCCGTGGTAGCTGCGTCAGCGTCGGTTCCGGTGGACACGGTCGCGCCATCACTGCAGACGGCGGCGTCGAGGTCGGTGAAGAAGCAGCTGCGTTCGCCGGTGTGGCATGCGGCGCCGACCTGGTCGACGCGGACGAGCAACGCGTCGCCGTCGCAGTCGAGAGCGACGCTGCGCACGTACTGCGCGTGACCCGACGTGTCGCCCTTGCGCCAGTACTCGCCGCGGCTGCGCGACCAGAACGTCACGCGCCCCTCGCTCAGCGTGCGGCGCAGCGCCTCGTCGTCCATCCAGCCGAGCATGAGCACGTCACCGTTCGTGTCGTCCTGGATGATCGCGGCGACGAGACCCGCGTCGTCGCGCTTGAGGCGCTGCGCGACGTCAGGGCTGAGCGGCGATGAAGGCTCGGGCGAAGACATGGGGGCCATTGTGCCAAGTGGCCCTGACAACCCGTCGCGGTGTCTCGCGCTGGCACCTCGCGGATCACTGCGGGCCCCAACGCCGCCTGACCTCACGCTCCCGCGCATCGCGGATCGCGACGGGGACGCAGCTGCGCCTGACCCCGCACCCGCGCACGGCGGATGACGGCGGGGATCCAGCGCGGCCTTATCCCACGCTGACGTCGCATGAACGGGTGGAGTTCTCCCTCAGCGTGATCTCACCCAGGCATCCGAGCGAGGGTTCGGACGCGGTGTCGCCGACACGACTGGCGAGGTGGAGGCGGGCGTCACCGAGTCGTCAGGCCGCGCGAACAGGTGTGGCGCCGGCGTGCGTGGTGCCGCCGTGTCGATGATGCTGCGCCCGGGAAAGTGAACGCGCCCGGGACATGAAATGGGCCGCGGGTTGTGGCCGGGGAATGACTGCGCCGTCAGACCAGGTTCGAGCAGTAGGTAGCGGGCACAGACCTCGCCAGACCAGGATTGAGCGGCGGCGCACCGAGAGCGCGGAGCACGTGAGATCAGGGTTCGGCAGGCAGCCGGGGCCGCAGGGCCGCGAGGGCCGTCAGGCGGCGCGAACGGCGTCGGCGTGTGTGATGCCGCCGGGTTCGGTGACCCAGCGGGCACCGGAGGGCGACAGCCACGTGCAGACGCCGTCGGGCGTCATCCTCACGCGGAAGCCCCCGTGGGTCTTGGCGCGGTGATGGTGACGACACAGCGCCTGCAGGTTGGTCGCGCTCGTCGGCCCGCCCTGGTCGAACGGCATGACGTGGTCGAGGTCGCACCGCGAGGCGGCCGTTTCGCAGAACGGGAAGCGGCACACGCCGTCGCGCTCCCGCACGAGCTTGGCGATGCCGACACTTGGGCGGTGAGCAGCCGTCGTGGTGGCCAGCGTCGTGATGCGACCACACCCGTGGTGCGACGCGAGCGTCGCCGTGAATCCCACACCAGCCGTAGCGGCGAGGCGGGCGACGACGCCAGCAGAAAGAACACCGACGCCGCGCACGCCACAGGCACCCAGGACCATCGACGACGTTGCGGGCGACGCCGGGGAATGACCCGGCGGCACTCCAATGGCGGGCCGAGGGACCCTCGCGTCAAGCAGGTCGGACACGTCCTCCGCGTCCGGGACGCCCGTGGATCTCGGCGGGTCGAGGAGCCCCGCGACGGCGGATCTCGACGGGTCGGGAGGTCGCGCGATGATCGGCACCTGCAGGTTCAGCGTGGCCGTCACGGTGCAGTTCTCGAGGATGAGGTCGGTGAGCGCGTCAGCCCGCGCTGCGCCGACGAAAAGCCGAGCGCCGGGGGCAGAGTTTTCCTGCAGGCGCCGCGCACGTTCCTCCATCACGGCCTGGATGGCCGTGGCGTCGTAGGTGTCGAGAACGGCTGTCATCGTGCACAGCGACTCGAACTCGAGGTGCGGCTCGAACCACACCCCGCGCGTCGACTCCACCTCGACCTCGTCGGCAGGGCGAGTGAGACCGAGCCGACGCAGGGTCTTGCGGCACGCCTGCCGCGCCGCCTGGTGAGCGCGTCGATGATCTCCGCTGTCGATGAGCATCTGTGCCACGGAGCGCGCAGCGTCCGCCTCGAGGTGCGCGAGCTCCCCCGCCAGCATCGCCGCCACCCGCACGGAGCCGTCTCCGCGTGCCGAGGCCGCCAGCAGGCCGGGATGGCGCGCACGCAGCGTCGAAGCCCCCGCCGCCATCGCCCGGGCGGCGGGCGCCGTCAGCCCGAGTGCGCCGCCGAGCGCTGAGGCCGCGAACTCGCCGGCCTCGACGTCGTAGGCCCGAGAATCGTCGGACGCGCCCTCACCCATCGCCTCGCCGCTGAGGACGTCGTGGCGACGCACACTGTCATGGTGTTCGGAGGCCAGCATGTGCGTGACCGCTTCGGCGCTGCGTGCAACACGTTGTGTGAGCGCCGCAGCGCGTTCAAGGTGGCGACGGTGACTCATCAGGGCGTCCAACCGACCGTCCAGGCTCGCGCCTCCATCGGTGAGCGGAACGAGCGATGCCGGATCGGTGAGAACCTCCTCTGCGACCCGCGTCGTCAGCTCGCCCCAAACGGCCAGGACAGCCTCACCGGGCAGCTCAGAGAGACGCGCGACGATGTTCGCCGCGTCCGTCATCTCTAGCGTTTCCATGACCCAATTATCGCACACATGTTCGAATAGGGGTAGGCTCCGTCACATGAAAGATCCATTGAGCCGGCTCTCACTGACCACGCCCGCGCGGGCGCCGGCGGCGCTTCCAACGCTGATCCTCAAACGCGACTGCCCAACCCGATCGTCACGCACCCATGATCGGCAGCAGCTCGTCGTACACCCAGCCCGCGAGCTGCGTCGGCGTCGTGGTGGCGGGGGTCCGCCCCTGCTCGGGACGGAAATCATCGCGGATTCCGGTGCTCATCCCCAGTAACGCCTGCGCGAGACCACGGGCGAGCCCGGCCCCAGGTAGCGGGACATCACGCCGCATCGCTGATCTGGCGCGCCGCCACCGCATTTCCCACGTGGTCGAAGAGAATGCGCGTGACGTCGCGCCACGAGAGATCCCGCGACCCGTGAACCGCTCGGACATGACGCGCCTGCCACCCCTCGTCAAGGAGGCAGAGTGCCGCCATCTCGGCGACGTCACGCGGCGCCACCCAGCTGAATGCGTGATCAACCCGGAGCACCGTGTCGATTTCGCCCTGGCGGATCGCCGCCAGGTGCCGGGTGAAGTTGGAGAAGAAATAACCGCACCGCAGGTGCGTGACGTCGACGTCGAGCGCGTCGAGCGACAACTCCGTCGCGGCAAGGCCGTCGATCCCTCCCACACAGTGGCGCTTCTCTGCCCCCACGCTGCTGTGGAACACGACGCGCCTGATGCCGTTCGCGCGGACGGCACCCACGATTGCCTCGCTCGCCCGAGCATGCTCAGCGAGCGGATCAGCGGTCATCGGGCTCGGATTCACCCAGTACACGGCATCAATCCCGCGAGTCGCGGCGACGACCTCGTCGCGGTCCAGCGAATCCGCCTCGACGATGTCGACGAGGGGGCGCAGTTCCCGCGCGATCTGCGCGGGATGCCGTGCCAAGAGCACGGGCCGTACCCCGACTCGGACGAGCATACGAATCAGGTGGCGACCCACGTTTCCATTGGGTGTCGTGATGGCGATGCGCATCGATCACCCTTTCCTGAGCGGCGGTGTGCCCGCGCCCTCGTGGAATGACGCTAGGACCAGATGCAGACGGTTCCGGTCCTCATCTCGCACGACAATGAACGCATGTCCCACAAGCCCGTCACGAGTCCTTCGTCGCGTACCCTCGAATCGTTGGGTCTGCTCCAGACGGGCCGATGGTGCTCCGTGGCTGATCTCGCCATGCGTCTTGCCACGGGGCCGCGATCCGTCCGACGCGGTGTCGCTAGCTTGCGCAGCCTCGGTTACAGCGTGCGGTCACGCCCGGTCCCGGCGGCGGCTACCGCCTGGACTCGGGCGTCACGATCCCGCCCCTCGTACTCGACGCCGACGAGGTGTCCACCCTCGTCACGGCCCTGCTCGTGCTCGAGGGGGCAGGTCTCGAAGGAGACACCGCCGGGGCGACGGACGCCACAGTCGTGCGCGCCAAGCTCGAACGCCTGCTGCCGGGGTCGCTGCGTCGACGAGCCGTCGCGACCGCGACGGCGACCAACGTGCTGACGAGTGGGCTCGAGCCTGTCGACGCGCGCCTGCACGGTCTGCTCGTTGACACAGCCGCCCAACGTGGCATCGTGCACTTCGCCATTCCGACGGCGACGGCCGTGTCTGCGATCGACAGGTGCATCCGCTCATCTGCTTCATCCGCGAGGGCCGCTGGTACCTCCTCCGCCATGACCTGCACCGTCGCGACTGGCGCGTTTTCCGCCTCGACCGGATCACCTCCGCCGCGGCAGACCCCGCCGTCACCGGCCGGTCACCGCCAACCTTCCCCGACGAATCACTCGAGAGGTGGCTCACATCGGACTTCGACCGAGGCCCCCTGCCGGCCAACCATCTTCCGGGAGGCAACTCGGCGACGAGCCGAGGCGATGACGAATCAGCGAGCGCCGAGCAGGATGGCGGGTAACTCACGCGATGGCGAGTAGCAACCTGCCTCCGTGTGAGTTACCCGCCATCGGGCGCCCGACGCTCGGGCCACTCGGCACAGATCGCCATGGCCCAGACGTCAATGCGCGTGCGACGCCACCCAGCCGGCGTGCAGGCGCGCATAGGGCCCGTCGGCGGCGACAAGCGCCGTGTGCGCGCCTCGCTGCACGAGGCGCCCTGCGTCCATGACCCACACCTCGTCGGCACTCTCGGCGCTCGCGAGGCGGTGCGCGATGACGACGCTCGTGCGGCCGGTCATCAACTGATCGAGCGCTCGACCCACGGCGACGTCCGTCGTGGGATCGACGCTGGAGGTCGCCTCGTCGAGCACGAGCACGTCGGGGCCCGCGACGTACGTGCGCGCGAGCGCCACGAGCTGCCGCTCCCCCGCACTCAACCGCCCGCCGCGAGCGCCGACCTGCGTCAGCACTCCGGCGGGCTGCCCCGCCAACCACGCGCCGCAGCCGATGGCGTCGAACGCGGCGGCGACGTCGTCATTCGACAGGTCGGGGCGCGCGAAGCGCACGTTGTCGGCGATCGTGCCGTCGAACAAGAACCCTTCCTGCGGCAGGTACGCGACGGACGCGCGTAGCGACGCGTCGTCGAGGTCGCGCAGATCGACGCCTCCGAGACGCACGACACCGTCGGACGGATCGACGAGTCGTGTCAGCAACTTCGCGAGCGTGCTCTTGCCCGAACCGGTCTCACCGACGACGGCGACACGACGACCTGCGGCCACCGACGCCGTCAGCCCGACGATCGCGGGCTTGTCGCCCGCGCGATACGCGAACCTCACATCATCGAACTCGACCCCGACGGGCCCTCGCGGCAACGTCACCGGCTCGGTGGGCGGCTCGACCTCGAGTGGCGTGTCGAGCACCTCGATGATGCGACGCCACCCGGCGAGCGCGTTCTGCAGGTCGTTGAGCACCTCCGTCGCCGTCTGCACCGGCTGCGTGAACAGGTTCGTCAGGAACACGAACGCCGTGATCTCACCGACGCTCATCCGCCCGTGCGCCCCCTGCCACGCGCCGACGGCGAGCACGAGGACGAGCGCGAGACCCGAGATGCCCTGCCCCGACACGAACGCACCGACCGCGCGGATCTGCGCGCTGATGGCCGCCCGACGCTGACGTTCGATCGTCTCGTCCATGCGCGCCTGCGTGCGCTCCTGCACCCCGAACAACCGCACCGTCGCGGCGCCCGCGACCGACTCCGAGATCGCACTGAGCATGTCCGCGACGCGCTCACGCACGACGCCGTACGCGCGCCCGACGACGCGCTGGAAGTGCCGCAGCAGGAACACGAGCGGCACGAACGTCGCCCACACGACGGCCGTCAGCAGCGGCGAGTACCACAGCATCAGGGCCGTCGCGACGAGCAACTGCCCGATCGAGACGATGAGCATCATGCCGCCGCGCTGCACGAACATCGAGATCTGGTCGACGTCACTCGTCACGCGCGAGACCATCGAACCGCGCCGCGACGCGTTGAGCGTCAACGTCGACAGCGCGTGCACGTGCGCGAACGCCTTGACGCGCAACGTCGCGAGACCCGCCTCCGACGCCTTGAACAGCCGCACGTTCATCACGTACGAGCACAGCCCGGCGACGACGACGCCGACCACCGCGAGCGCACACGTCCAGCGCACGACACCGAGGTCGATGCCGCCCGGCGCAAGGATGCCGTCATCGATCGCGCGCTGGATCGTCATGGGGACGATGACGTTGCTCGTCGTCGCGACGAGAGCGAGCAGCAGCGTCCACCCGAGCCCACGCGTCATCTCGGGTGCGAGCTGCAGGCCGCGCCGCAGGGTGCCGCGATCACTGACGACGGGAGTCGCGCCGGCCGCCTGCGCCGTGGCGGCTGTCTCCGTGGCGGTTGTCGAGCGCCGCTTCATCGCGCCTCGCCTTCCTCGCGGACGGCATCGACGACCGACGCTTCGGATGCCGCGGTCATGGCTCCCAACGCGCCGCGTTCGTCCGCTTCACCCGATTCGTGGAACACCCCCGTCTGCCCTGCGATCCCCTGCCCCGCGGGCGCCTCGTCCGACCCCGCATGAGGCGGAGCCGATGTCGCCCCGTCCGATGCGCCGCGGTCTGAGTCGCCTTGGCCCTCGCCCTCAGACTCGTCCCCGGACGCTGAAGAGTCCTGCGTCTCGTACGCCGTGAGCAACAGCGCATAAGCCGGCTGCGTCGCCATGAGTTCTTCGTGCGTGCCTTGAGCGACGACGCGCCCGGCGTCGAGGAACGCGACCTCGTCGGCGAGCAGGATGCTCGAGCGGCGGTGCGCGATGATGACGCTCGTGCAGCCGTCCGTCGCCTCCTCGAGGGACGTGAGGATCTGCCCTTCGACCGCGGGGTCGATGGCACTCGTCGCATCGTCGAGCACGACGAGCCCTGGGCGTCCCGCGAGCACGCGCGCGAGCGCCACGCGCTGACGCTGACCGCCAGAGAGCCGCGATCCGCGCTCGCCGAGCGAAGTGTCCTCCCCCTCCGGCAGCGCCGCAACGAACCCCTTGGCGTGCGCGACACCGAGCGCCGCATCGATAGCCCCCGCATCCACACCGGCGCGCCCCAGCGCGACGTTCTCACGCGTCGACTCGTTGAACACGAACGCCTCCTGCGTCGCGAGCGCCACCCGCTCCTCGCGTGCCACGGCATGCGCGGCGGGCACGCCGTCATAGAGCACGCTGCCCGAATCGGGCGTCGTCAGCCCCGCGATGACCTGAGCGAGCGTCGTCTTGCCGGCACCCGTCGCCCCGACGACGGCGAGCGATCCGCCCGCGGGCACGCGCAGCGTCACGTCGGTCAACGCTGCGCGCCGCTCCTGAAGGCCCTCGGCCACGTCGGAACCGTCCTCCGACTCGCCCTCAGCATCAGCCCCCGCCGCCGGCCGCGCGTCGTGACGGAACGTCACGTGCTCGACCTCGACGCCGATCGGCCCACCGGGTAGCTCCAGCGTGCGCGCGGGCACCACGGTCGAGCCCGCCTCGTCGAGGATCGGCTTGACGCGCTTCCACCCGATCGCGACCTGCGGCAGGCTGAACAGGATCCAGCCGAACGCACGCACCGGCCATGCGAGCAGGTTGAACAGGTACGCCACCTCGACGACGTCGGCCGCCGTGATCGCGCCTGACGCGACCCGCTCGGCGCCGACGAGGACCACGAGCAGCGAACCGATCGTCGGCAGCGCGTTCGTCAGCGGGTCGAAGATGCCCTCGGTGCGTCCGAGCCTGACGTTGGCGTCGCGCAGCTCGCCCGCGGCGTCACCGAACCGGGACACCTCCGCGTCCGCTCGCCCGAGCGCCTTGACGACGAGTGCGCCGTCGAAGCTCTCGTCCGCGACGGCGCTGACGCGCGCTCGCGCGGCCTGAGACGCTTCCACGCGGGCGCGCATGACGACCTGGAACCAGTAGTTGATGACGATGAGCAGCGGGAACACGACGAGCGCGACGACGCCGAGCCACACGTCGACGAGGAAGATCGAGACGAACCCGAACGCCAGCATGACGGCGACGCCGAGCGCCATCGGCAGCGGCTGGAAGATGTTCCAGATCGCCTCGACGTCCGAGTTCGCGTGCGACAGCAGCTGACCCGACGGGTGCGCGAGGTGCCAGCGCATGGGCAGCAGCTGGTAGGCGCGCGTCACCTGCCGCCGCGTCGAGGCGATGAGGTTGTTGTACGCCACGCCCGCCGCGATGCGGCGCAGGATGACGGCGGCCGCGTTGAGCGCGACGACGCCGCCGAGCTGCCACACGATCTGCCAGACCATCGCACCGTCCAGGTGACGATCGCGCACCGCCGGCGTGACGACGTCCGCGACGAGGTGGCCGATGACGCGGGCGGTGAGGACGGTGAGGATGCCGTATGCCGTCGCGCCGATGACGGCGGGCGCGAACGCTCGCCACTGCTCGCGGGCGCCGGCGGCGGCCACCCGCACAGGTGAGGCGTCAGGGGCCAGGTCGGCTGAGGTCACGTGGGGTTCCTTTGCTCGCGCATTCGCGCAGGTGACAACATTGCGGCATGCGCAAGTATGCCCAAGCCGAACGTCATGCCCTGTGCGACACCGCCCTGCGCCTCGGCCCGGACGCGCCGACGCTGTGCGTCGGCTGGAATGTCAGGGATCTCATGGCACACCTCGCGATGCGTGAGCGCCGCCCGGAGGCCCTCGGTATCCTCGTGCCCCAGGTGCGCGACGCGTCCGAACGCACCCGGGAGCGCTACGCGTTGCGCCCGTTCGAGGATCTCGTCGACATGGTGCGCAAGGGTCCGCACGAGTTCTCGCCGTTCCGCATCCCCGCCGTCGATGCGCACGCGAACCTGCAGGAGTACTTCATCCACCACGAGGACATCCTGCGCGCTCAGCTGCCGGCCGCCGACCAGGACGGCGTCCGCGTGCTGGGCGCCGACCTGCAGAACGCGCTCTACGACGCATTGCCCACGGCCGCACGGATGACGCTGCGCCGCTCGGCGATGCGCGTCGCGGCGCTGTGCCCGGGGCACGCGCCGCTGGCGCTCAACTCGCCGTCGGAGCCGATCGGCGAGTTCATCGTCGCCGGCCAGCCGAGCGAGGTGCTGCTGCACCTGGCCGGGCGGATGAGCTTCGTCGAGTTCGAGGGCGAGCCCGACGACATCAACCGGTTCGTCGCCGAACCGCGCGGCATCTGAGCGTCAGCGCACGACGGAGCGTCAGCGCACCGGGTGCCCCGCCGCCGCAAGGGCACCCTTGACGTCACCGATCGTCAGCTCGCCGTAGTGGAACACCGACGCGGCGAGCACCGCGTCAGCGCCGTGCGCGACGGCCGGCTCGAAGTGCTCGACGGCGCCCGCGCCGCCGCTCGCGATGAGCGGGACGCTGACCTCGCGGCGCACGGCGTCGACGAGGTCGAGGTCGAAGCCGGCCTTCGTGCCGTCGGCGTCCATCGAGTTGAGCAGAATCTCCCCGGCGCCCAGCGCCTCCGCGCGAGCACACCATTCGACGGCGTCGAGGTCGCTCGCGCGACGCCCACCGTGCGTCGTCACGACGTAGTGGCCATCGACGCGGCGCACGTCGGCCGACAGGACGAGCACCTGCGCGCCGAACCGGTCGGCGATCTCCCCGATGACCGCGGGGCGGGCGATGGCGCCCGTGTTGATGCCGACCTTGTCGGCGCCGGCGCGCAGCAACCGGTCGACGTCGTCGACCGTGCGCACGCCTCCCCCGACCGTCAGCGGGATGAAGACCTGCTCCGCGGTGCGCGAGACGACGTCGTACGTCGTCGAACGATCCGAGGAGCTCGCCGTCACGTCGAGGAACGTCAACTCGTCGGCGCCCTGGGCGCCGTACTTCGCGGCGAGCTCGACGGGGTCGCCCGCGTCGCGCAGGTTCTCGAAGTTGACGCCCTTGACGACGCGGCCGGCGTCGACGTCGAGGCACGGGATGACACGCACGGCAACAGTCATGGCACCAGATTAGAGGCCACGGCGGACGCGGCGCCGATAGGTTTGATCCGTGGATGACGCACGCGCCGGCTCGCTCTCGGCCCCCGTGCGTCCCGAGGCCGCCGCCCTCGCGTGCGTGCCGCACGTCGAACACGACGACGCCCTCGCGCACGTCGAGGCGCGGATGACGCGCCCGCGCTGGCTCGTCACGATCGACGGCCGCTCCGGCTCGGGCAAGACGCAGCTCGCCGGCGCTCTGCACGATCGTCACGTGGACGCCCAGATCGTCCACCTCGACGATCTGTACCGCGACTGGGACGGGCTGTCGGCGGGGCTCGTGCGGGCCCGTCACATCGCCGAGCAGTGGTCACGCCACAACGCGAGCACCTACCTGCCGACCCACTGGCCGGGCACGGCGGCGCGAGGACGCGTCACAATCACACCCGATCGTCCGCTCATCGTCGAAGGCGTCGGCGCGACCTGGGTCGGACGGTCGCTCGCCCACGCCGCCCTGTGGCTGGAGGCCGAGCGCGAGACACGCAAGCGGCGCGCGCTGGAGCGCGACGGCGAGACGTTCGTGCCCTACTGGCTCGCGTGGGAGTTGCAGGAGGACGCCTGGTTCGCGGCGCACCCACCGCGCCCCGACGCGCTCGTTCGCGTGCCGGACGACCCCATTCGGGGCTGAACGAGCGTCAGTCGTGCGCGCCCGCCGCGGCTGCGGCACGCTGACGAGCGACCTCGACGAGGGCCGCGAGGCGCGAGGCCTCCGCCTCGGCCGACGGGCCGTCAGCGCGCTGGATGGCCATGACGGCGAGCTGCTCGGTGTCGGCGAGGTCGAGCGTCGCCCAGGCCCGCCCGCCGCCGAACTGGACGCCGAGGATCTCGGCCCACTCGATCTCACGCGTGAGGATGAGGTTGCGCACCTTGAGACCGCGCTCGTTCGGCACGGCCTTGACCAGCCCCCAGCGCGACAGCATCCAGCCGATCGCACACCCGAGGAAGAACAACGACCACTTGTCCATCGTCGTCCACCCCGTCGCACCGCCACCGGGCACGAGGACGAACGCGACGATGCCGAACACGACGACGGACAGCGCCGCCGCGGTGAACGCCATCGCCCGCCCGCGTCGCGGGACGAAGGGACGGTAGGCGTCGACGTCACTCATGATTGCTCCTCGCGGGCTCGACTACAGGCGGCAGGCTGCGATGTCGGTGACGAGGATGGCACGCGCGCCGAGCGCGTACAGCTCGTCCATCACGTGGTTGATGACCTTGCGGTTGACCATCGCGCGCACCGCGACCTTGTTCGGGTCGTGCAGCGGCGAGACGGTCGGCGACTCGAGCCCCGGCGTCAGCGCCGCGGCGCGTTCGACGAGGGAAGCTTCGATGTCATAGTCCATCATGACGAAGTTGCGGGCCGTGAGGACACCTTCGAGGCGACGCACGAGCGTCAGTGCGGCGTCACCGACTTCACGCGCGTCCGGGCGGATGAGGACGGCCTCACTCGTGAGGATCGGCTCGCCGAAGACCTCGAGGCCCGCGTTGCGCAGCGTCGTGCCGGTCTCGACGACGTCGGCGATGACGTCGGCGACGCCGAGCGTCACGGCCGTCTCGACGGCGCCGTCGAGACGTACGACCTCGGCCTCGACGCCGTTCTTGGCGAGATCGGCCCGCACGAGGCCGGCGAACGACGTCGCGATGCGGCGCCCCACCAGCTCGCTGACGGACGTCGCGACACCCGGGCGGCCGGCGTAGCGGAACGTCGAACCGCCGAAGCCGAGCTGCAGGTGTTCGACGGCGCTCGAGCCGGAATCGAGCAGCAGGTCACGCCCGGTGATGCCGAGGTCGAGGGTGCCCGAACCGACGTAGACGGCGATGTCCTTGGGGCGCAGGAAGAAGAACTCGACGTCGTTGTCGCGGTCGACGACGACGAGTTCCTTCGACTCGCGACGCCCGCGGTAGCCCGCTTCCTTGAGCATCGACGCGGCGGATTCGGACAGGGCGCCCTTGTTGGGCACGGCAACGCGCAGCATGGAGGACCCTTCGATCACAGGTGGGAGTAGACGTCGTCGAGCGTGATGCCGCGCTCGAGCATGAGCACCTGCAGGTGGTACAGCAACTGGCTGATCTCCTCGGCGGCGGCGGCGTTGCCCTCGTGCTCGGCGGCCATCCACACCTCGGCGGCCTCCTCGACGATCTTCTTGCCGATGAAGTGGACGCCCGCGTCGAGCTCGGCGACGGTGCCCGACCCTTCGGGGCGCGTGGCCGCCTTCTCGCTCAGTTCTTCCCACAGTTGCTCAAAGCTCTTCACGGTGCCCAAGGCTACCGGCTGCGTTCGCGCCGGGCCGACCGCGCCCGGCGTCGCGCCGCTCACAGCGTCGCGGCCGGAAGCTGCAACGAGCGCAACGTCATCTCCGTGACGACGGCCGCCGTCGCCGCCTCGTGACCCTTGTCCTCGCTCGAACCCTCGAGGCCCGCACGATCGAGCGCCTGGGCGTCGGTGTCGCACGTGAGGACGCCGAAACCGATCGCCTTGCCGGTCGTGACGCCGATCTGCGTCAGCCCGTCCGTCGCGGCGCTGCAGACGTAGTCGAAGTGCGGAGTGCCACCGCGAATGACGACGCCGAGCGCGACGAGGACGTCGAAGTGCGGCGCGAGGCGCGCGCAGGCCGCCGTCAGCTCGAACGTGCCGGGCACGCGCACGAGTGTCACGTCGTCGTCACGGACGCCGGCGTCGGCGAGGCCGCGACGGGCGCCGTCGATGAGGCCGTTCATGACCTTCTCGTGCCAGCTCGCCGCGACGACGGCGACGCGCAGGCCCGCCGCGTCAGTGCTGAGGGTGGGGGCTCCGTGGCCGCTCATGATGTTCTCCTTCGATCGATCTGCAGTGGTGGTTCGTGCGTGCGGGTGGTGTGCCGGGCTGGTGGTTCCGATGCGACGCGCGGTTCACGCGTCGAACGTGTGCCCCATGCGCTCGCGCTTGGTGCGCAGGTAGGAGGCGTTCTGGACGGTGCGCCCCGCGATGAGCGGCACCGTCTCGACGACATCGATCCCGTGCTCGATGAGCTCGCGTACCTTGGCCGGGTTGTTCGTCAGCAGCCTCACCCGTTCGATGCCAAGGTCGCGCAGAATCGCTGCGGCGGCGCCGTATTCGCGCGCCTCGATCGGCAACCCCAGGTTCGTCTGCGCGTCGACGGTGTCGGCGCCGGCGTCCTGCTGGGCGTACGCGCGGATCTTGTTGAGCAGGCCGACGCCGCGGCCCTCCTGCCCGCGCAGGTAGACGACGACCCCGCCCTCACGCGCGACGAGCCGCTGCGCCTCGGCGAGCTGCGGCCCGCAGTCGCAGCGCAGCGAGCCGAGCGCGTCGCCCGTCAGGCATTCGGAGTGGACGCGCACGAGCGGCACGTCATCACCGTCGGTCGCCGCGACGAGCGCGAGGTGCTCGGCGCCGTTCTCCCGATCGGCGTAGGCCTCCACGCGGAACGTTCCGACCTGCGTCGGCAGGTCGGCGCTCGCGACGCGTTCGACGCGGTCGTGGCGGCGCCGCCACGCGATGAGCTGCTCGATCGTGATGACGGCGAGGCCCTCGCGCTGCGCCAGCTCGATCGCGCCGGGCAGCCGCATCATCGCGCCGTCGTCGTGGACGAGTTCGACGATCATCGCGACCGGTTCGAGCCCGGCGAGGCGGCACAGGTCGACGGAGGCCTCGGTGTGCCCGTCGCGCTCGAGGACGCCGCCCGGCTTGGCGCGCAGCGGGAAGACGTGCCCGGGGCGCGTCAGCGCGCTCGGCTCGGTGCTCGGGTCGGCGAGCAACCGCAGCGTCAGCGCGCGGTCGGCTGCGGAGATGCCGGTGTGCACGCCGCCTTTCGCGTCGACGGAGATCGTGTAGGCGGTGCCCTTCGGATCCTCGTTGCGCGACACCATCGGGGGCAGCAGGAGGCGGTCGGCGATCGCGTCCGGCATCGGCGCGCAGATGACCCCGGAGCTGTGCCGGATCGCCCACGCCATCCACTCGCGCGTCATCGTCGCGCCCGACATGACGATGTCGGCCTCGTTCTCGCGGTTCTCGTCGTCGGCGACGAGCACCGGCCGTCCGAGCCGCAGTTGCTCGAGCGCGTCCTCGATGCTCGACAGCGCCAGCGGCGTCTCCTCGGGCGTTGCGGCGCTGGGTGCGGCGCTCATCAGGCTCTCTCTCGTCTCGGTTTTCATCGTCTCGGTCTGCTTCGACGGGCTGTGCATCGCTCAGGCCGCTTCCATCTCGCGTTCGGCGACGCGGTGGGGGCGTGAGATGCGCACCCACTGCACGAATCCGACGACGACGAGGGCTGCGTAGAGCGCGTACAGCACGGCGCTCGGGTAGTACTTGGAATAGATGAGCTCGGGCACGCCGACGGCGTCGACTGCGATCCACATGAGCCAGAAGTCGTTCCAGCCGCGCGCCATCGCGAACGTCGCGAGCAGGGAGCCGACGAAGATCCAGGCGTCGCACCAGAAGTACCACCACGGCGCCGGCCAACCCGCGCCGATCAGCGTGAAGATCCAGTGCACGACGACGACGCCCGCGCCCCAGGCGAGCAGGTAGCCGATGCGCTGGCTCGTGCTCGCCCAGTGCGGCGTGACGGCCTCACCGCTCGTGCCGTCGCGGCGGCTCGCGCGCCACACCCACCAGCCGTACAGGCTCGTGATGATGAAGAAGATCTGCCGCCCGGCCTGACCGAGCATCGGCGCGCGATCGTCCATGCCGAACACGAGCCCGGCGAACACGGTGAACAGCAGCATGTTGCCGATGATGCCGACCGGCCACGCCCACACCTTGCGGCGCATGCCACCGATCGCGGACGCCATCCCGAACGCGTTGCCGATGATCTCGCGCCACGTGATCTGCGCACCGCCGATCGTCAGGTGCGCCGAGTAGGCCTGTTCCCAGATGCTCATGCGCGCCCCTCGGAGGCCGCCAGGCGGGCGTCGAGTTCCACGAGACGGATGTCGAGCGCAGCGAGGCGCGGCGCGAGCATCTGCTCGACGTACTTGGCGAGCACGTCGACCTCCACGTTGACGAGATCGCCGACGCGGGCGGCGTCGAACGTCGTCAGCTCGAGCGTCGTCGGGATGAGGCTGACGCTGAACGACGCCTCCTGGCGCGAGGCGACCGTGAGCGACACGCCGTCGAGCGTCACCGAACCCTTCTCCACGACGTAGGGCGCCAGGTCGACGGGCAGGTCGAAACGCACGACGCTCCAGCGCTCCCCCGGTTCGATGGCGGTGATGCGGACGGTCGCATCCACGTGACCCTGCACGACGTGACCGCCGAACCGTGCCTGCGCGCTCATGGCGCGTTCGAGGTTGACCCTGCTGCCCGGCACGAGCGCGCCCAGGCTCGTGCGATCGAGCGTCTCCTTCATGACGTCGACGCTGAAACGCTGCTCGTCGAACGTGGTCACCGTCAGGCACACGCCGTTGACGGCGATGCTGTCGCCGTGGTGGGCGTCGTCGAGGACTGCGGCGCCCGCGATCGTGAGGATCGCCGCGTCGGCGGTGTGCTCGATGCGCTCGAGCGTGCCGGTCGCTTCTATGATTCCGGTGAACATCAGATCTCCTTCGTGGGACGCAGGCGCAGGCGCAGGTCGGTGGCGGACGGTTCGTTCGAGGGCAGCGTCGTGGCGTCGACGAGGTCGAAGCGGCGGGCCTCCGCGATCGTCGTAATGCCGAGGTCGGCGGCCGCGGGGCGGCCCGCGCCGAGCAGGGCGGGGGCGAGATAGGCGACGATCTCGTCGACGAGCCCGGCACGCAGGAACCCCGCGGCCAGCGTCGGTCCACCTTCGAGCCAGACGGCGTGAATGCCGCGCGCGTGCAGCGCGGCGAGGACGTCGGTCGGGCTCTGCCGGGGCAGCACGAGGGTGGAAGCGGCGTCGTCGAGCACGCGGGCGGTGCCGGGGATCGGGGTGTCGCCGACGACGACGCGCAACGGTTGCTGCACCCCCGCTCGTCCCTGGGCGTCGCGGACTGTGAGCTGCGGGTCGTCGACGAGAACGGTGCCGGTGCCGACGACGATCGCGCCGTGCTCGGCACGCTGCGCGTGAACGTCGACGCGCGCGACCGGGCCGGTGATCCACTGGGACGTGCCGTCCGACGCCGCGCTGAACCCATCGAGGGTCGAGGCGTACTTCCAGCGCACGAACGGGCGCGCGTGGGTGACGGAGAACGTCCAGTCGGCGTTGAGGTCTTGGCTCGCAGCGGCGAGGGTGTCGTGCTGTTCGACGGCGACGCCTGCCTCGCGCAGGATCTGCGCTCCCCCGGCGGCCGCGCCGTTCGGGTCGGGTTGACCGAAGACAACACGGGCGACGCCGGCGCGGATCAGAGCGCGCGCACACGACGGGGTGCGCCCGGTGTGCGCGCAGGGTTCGAGGGTGACGTACGCCGTCGCGCTACGCAGGTCGACGCCCGTCGCGATCGCTTCGTTGATGGCCGCGGCCTCGGCGTGCCACGTGCCCGCGCCGCGGTGGTAGCCCTCTGCGAGGATGACGCCGTCAGCGTCGACGACGACGCACCCGACACGAGGATTGGGGTCGACACGCGGCGACAGCGCAGCCAGCTGCGCGGCGCGCTCCATGGCGCTATGACGCTCGAGTCTCACGAGATGCCTTCCGGTCCGATCGAACAACCGATCACCGGGGCACGAGAAAGCTGACGCCCGCCGCACGCCACGAAGGCGCCGACGACATCGGCCGAGACGCCACGCGCGATGCCCTCAGTCACGCCGCAGCGGCTCGTCGGCCGCCCGCGCAGAGCGCGAACAACCGCGTGCAACCTCCCATCCGGACTTTAACCGTCGGTCTCGGAATCTCACCGAGTCAACCGACCCCTGTCGAAGCGGGCCGGGTCGCGGACTTTCACCGCCGGCTAGGAATTTCACCTACCCCGGGTACACGCCAGACATGTTACTCCTTCGCGCTCTTCTGCGCGTCTTCCGGCGCCCTTCCCCCGCAAGCTCAGCCACCCCGCTCGGTGCGACACACGTCAGTTCAGTGCGCGTGCCCCGCAGCCAGGGCACGCAGCTGATCGATCGCGGCGGCAGCGGACTCGGCACCGTAGACGGCCGATCCCGCGACGAAGGTGTCGGCACCGGCTTCGGCGCACTGCTCGATCGTCTTGGCCGAGACGCCGCCGTCGACCTGCACCCACACGTCACCGCCGTGCGTGCGGATGCTCTCGCGCACCGCGCGCACCTTCGGCATCTGCTCCGCCATGAACGACTGGCCACCGAAGCCGGGCTCGACCGTCATGACGAGCACCATGTCGAGCTCGGGCAGCAGATCCGCGTACGGCTCCCACGGCGTGTTCGGCTTGATCGCCATCGACGCGCGAGCTCCGGCCGCGCGGATGTCGCGTGCGAGCTTTTTCGGGTCGGCCGCGGCCTCGACGTGGAACGTCACGCTCTTGCACCCGGCCTCGGCGTAGGCGGGCGCCCAGCGGTCGGGGTCGTCGATCATGAGGTGCGCATCGAGCGGGATCGGGCTCACCTTCAGCAGCGACTCGACGACCGGCAGCCCGAGCGTCAGGTTGGGCACGAAGTGGTTGTCCATGACGTCCACGTGCGCCCAGTCGGCGTTGTTGATGGCGTCGAGCTCGCGTTCGAGGTTGGCGAAATCGGCGGAGAGGATGCTCGGCGAGATGCGGACGTCACGGGCGTCGGTCATGCGGGTCACTTCTTTCTCAGGAGGGCGAAGAACATGGCGTCGGTGCCGTGCAGATGCGGCCACAACTGGACGGACGGCAGGTCGCCGACGCGCTCGATGGGCTCGTCGAACGCGTCGCGGAACAGCGGCCAGGCGTCCTCCTGGACGACGTCGTCGCGCCGTCCGAGCACCTCCGCGACGACGGCGAGGGTCTCTGCGGGGTGCGGCGAGCACGTCGCGTATCCGATGACGCCGCCCGCACGCGTCGCGTCGATCGCGGAGTCGAGCAGTTCGACCTGCAGAGCGGAAAGCTGCGCGACGTCCGATGGTTGACGGCGCCAGCGCGACTCGGGGCGACGGCGCAGCGCGCCGAGGCCGGTGCAGGGCGCGTCGAGCAGCACGCGGTCGTAGGTGCCGGGCTCCTCACGACCGAGGTCGCGCCCGTCGCCGGTGCCGATGTAGATCTCCGCGCCGTCGTCGAGCAGCGCGCGCAGGGTGCGCCGCACGAGGTCCGTGCGGTGCTCGCTCGCCTCGTTGCAGTAGAGGACGTCGCCGCGCAGGTGCGCGACCGCGCCGAGCAGCGCGGCCTTGCCGCCGGGGCCGGCGCACAGGTCGAGCCAATCCTCGCGTGCGTCACCGCCCGATGCCGTGCGCGGCGGCACGTCAGCGTCGGCGAGTGCGAGGGCGAGCAGCTGCGAACCTTCGTCCTGCACCGCAGCCCTCGTCTGCCGGATCGCGGGAATGTTCGCGGGATCGCCGAACGGCAGCACCGCGCCGACCGGCGACAGGTCGCTCGCCTCGGCTCCGGATGCGACGAGCTCGTCGACGGTGGCAAGGCCCGGGCGGGCGACGAGGCTGACGCGCGGAGGCGTGTTGTCGGCCTCGAGCAGCGCGTCGAGTGCGTCGTCGAGGCTCGCTTGACCGTCCCCGCCCGCGGCTCTGTGGCCGCGCAGCGACTGGCGCAGCGCCGAGACGACCCAGCGCGGGTGGGAAGTCGCGACGGCGCGCACCTCGTCGGCGTCATCGACACCGCGCGTGAGGTCGGCGATCCACGTCTCATGGTCGCGCTCCCCCGCGCGTCGCAGGACGGCGTTGACGAAACCCGCCGCACCCGAGCCGGCGTGCTCGCGGGCGAGGGCGACGGTCTCCGACGTGGCGGCATGGACGGGCACGCGCATCGACAGGATCTGGTGGACGCCGAGGCGCAGCACGGCGAGCACGACCGGGTCGATCTGCGACGGCGCACGGCCCGAACCCGTCTCGATGACGCGGTCGTAGAACCCTTGTCGACGGATGGTGCCGAGGGCCAGCTCCGTGGCGAACGCCGCGTCGCGGCCACTCAGATCATGGCGCGTGAGGACCTTCGGCATCTCGAGGTTGGCGTAGGCACCGTCGTCGACGGCGCGCAGGACGGCGAGCGCCGCACTGCGGGCGGGATCACCCGTGCGCCGGCGCGCTGACGGCGCCTGCTCACTGCGGTGGCCCGCGCCGCGCAAGCGCGCATCCGAACGCTGACGGCCCCGCGCGTCACGGCGATCGTCGCGTGGAGGTTGTTCTCCATGACCGGCGCTCCGCTGCGCGCCTCGGCCGTCGCGCCCGGGGCCGCCCGTACGTCGTTCGTCACGGCCGCCCTGTCCGCCACTCTGGCGGCTGGAGCCGCTGCCGCCGCGTCGTTCGTCACTCACCGAAGCTCTCCCCTTCGTTCAAACGCAGCCCGCGGGCCCAGTCGGCGGCACGCATGACCTTCTTGCCGTGCGGCTGCACCTCGAGCAGTTCGACGACGCCGCCGAGTGCGCCGGCGAACACCTGCTTCTTCGTGGCGTGCAGCTCGCCGGGTGTCAGCGGCGGGCACCCGTCGGCGTCGGCGAGGCGGCTGCGCAGCAGCTTGACGCGCTCACCACGCAGCATCGCCCACCCCCCGGGCGCCGGAGACGCGCCGCGGATACGGCGGTCGACGGCGAACGCGGGCACCGAGAAGTCGAGACGCACGTCGTCGACCTGGATCTTGGGCGCGAGCGAGACACCGTCGCGAGGTTGCGGAATCGGCGTCACGTCACCGTTCGCGAGGGCGTCGAGCGTCGACACGAGCAGGGACGCACCACCTTCGGCGAGGCGTGTCAGCAGGTCGCCGGAGGTGTCGGTGGGGCCGATCGCCTCCGTCATCGTGCCGAAGACGGGCCCGGTGTCAAGCCCCTCCTCGAGCAGGAACGTCGAGGCGCCCGTCACGTCGTCACCGGCCATGAGGGCGTGCTGCACGGGTGCGGCGCCACGCCAGGCGGGCAGCAGCGAGAAGTGCAGGTTGATCCAGCCGTGCCGCGGAATCGCGAGCACCGACGGCGGGATGAGCCCGCCGTACGCGACGATCGGCGCGGCGTCGGGCTCGAGTTCGCGCAGCCGCGCGACGAAGTCGTCGTCGGACGGTTTCGTCGGCGTCAGCACCTCGAGGCCTGCCTCGAGCGCGAGCTCGTGCACCGGCGACGGCGACGTCTTGCGCCCGCGCCCCTGACGCGCCTCGGGGCGCGTCACGACGGCGACGACCTCGTGGGCCGAATCGAGCAGGGCCCGCAACGACGGCAGAGCCGCCTCCGGGGTTCCGGCGAAAACTACGCGCATCGGCTGGTGGGCCCTTCGTCGGTTCGAGCGGGCGGCTCGCGCAGCTCCGCAGGGGGTGAGTCGTGAGGAATCAGTCTAGTGCTGAGCCGCGCCGGCCCCGGCGGTGCCGTCGGGCGTCTCGGACACGCCGGCACTCGTCTGGCGCGGGCCGGCTGACGGCTCCAACGGCAGCCCGCGCAGGCGCAGATCGTCGCGCAGGGTGTCGGGGTCGGTGAACAGGATCGCGTCGAGGCCGGCTTGCTCGGCCCCCATGACGTTGGCGGCTGAGTCGTCGATGAAGACGGCGTCGCTCAACCCGCCGCGGTGGCGCGTCACCTCTTCGAGGATCTCCCAGATCTCCGGGTCGGGCTTCGTCACGCCCTCCTCGCCGGAGACGATGATCTCCTCGAACAGGTCGAGCACGTCGCCGTGCAGCGA
Source organism: Dermacoccus sp. NHGro5 (assembly GCF_017565385.1). Classification (NCBI taxonomy): domain Bacteria; kingdom Bacillati; phylum Actinomycetota; class Actinomycetes; order Micrococcales; family Dermacoccaceae; genus Dermacoccus; species Dermacoccus sp. NHGro5. Next base: position 248,006 of record NZ_JAGEKQ010000004.1, read on the forward strand.
ACGGGCGACCTCGAACAGCTCGGCGCTGAAGTTGGTCAGCGCGAACAGTGGCACACCCGCCTCAGCGAGTTCGCGCACCATGGCGACGCTGCCCGCGATCGGCTCGGCGATGGCGAGGTGGAAGTTGTCGATGTAGGCCTGCGCCGCGGCCGTGTGGTGCGGGTGTCGCTCGTCGATCTCGGCGACGATCTCGCGCCACGCGCGCCCGCCGTCAGCGGCGAGGTTGTGTGCGAAGAAGTCGAGTTCGGGGTCGGTGAGCAGCGCTGTCGCCGCGTCCTCGCCGACGGCGTCGAGCAGTGCCGCGCGCGGCTCCCAGCGCACGAGCACGTTGCCGATGTCGAACACGACCATGTCGACCGGGCTCGGCTGCGGCGCGTCACCCAGGTCGGCGAGGCTCGCGAGGTCGCCGGCGTCGGGGCCGTCGAGGTCGTCGAGGTCGATCGCCCGGGCGCGGCGGCCGGCACTCGAGGTGAGGCCGCTCGTGAGGTTAGGTCCAGACATCATGGCGCCACCGTAGCGGGCGGAGCGGCTCGGGCTCGTCATGCCAGGCCGTCCAGGAGTGGGTCGAGGCGCACCGTGACGACGGGTTCGCGCGCGGCTGAGCGTGACGCGGTGAGGGCGCGCAGCAGCGCCGGGACGTCTGCATCGGTCGGGTCGTTCCACCGCGCGAGGAAGCGCACGAGCGACTCGTCGTCGTCCGACGACGTGGCCTGACGCTGGGGCGTCGCCCGGTCGAACACGTGCCGGCGCCGCAGCGGCAGCGGGCCGAGTACGTCGACGCTGACGTCGTGCTCGCGCGCCGCCTTCTCGAGCGCTTCGGCGTACCGAGCGGCCGCGCGTCGCGGGCCCTCGAGCGCTGCCATCCGCGTGGCGGGTGGCAGCATCACCTCGGCGCGCTCGGCGAGTTCACGAGCCGCGAACCACCGCGGCGCCCAACGCACGAGCGCCTCGGCGGCGGGAAACGGCACGTGCCGGGGCACGCCCGCAAGGTAGACGACGCCGCCCGTCGACGCCGGGCGCACGAGGCCCGCCGCGGCGCACCAGTGCGTGAGGGCACGCTGACCGGCGTCGAGCCCGCCCCGGTCGAGCAGGGCCCATGCGTCGAGCAGGATCGCGGCGCTGTACCCGTTCTCGGCGACGGGTTCAGCACCGGGGGTGCAGATGACGAGCGCGGGCTCGTCGGCCACGCTCGCGAGCACGTCCGGCGCCCCGGAACGCCGCACCGGCACCCCGGGAAACGCACGGCCCAGTTCTTCGGCGGTGCGTCCGGCCCCGATCGTCAGCGACCGGATCTCGTGGCTGCCGCACTCGGGGCAGGTCAGCACGTGCGCGACGTGGCCGCACCACCGGCAGGTCGGGGCGCTGTGCTCGCCGTCGAGCCCGAGCGGCCCGTGGCACACGTCGCAGGTCGACTTCGTGCGGCACCGGGCGCACGCGATCGTCGGGATGTACCCGCGGCGCGGCACCTGGACGAGCACCGGCCCGTCCTGCAACGCGCGGGTCGCGCCCTGCCATGCCTCGGCGGGGATGCGCGCGCGGGCTGCGGCGCCGTGACGCTCGACGCTGCGGTCGTCGCCCGTGACGACGACGCGCGCGCTCGTGCGTTCGACGGGGTCGACGGGGACACTGACACCAGCCTCGACCTGGGCCTGCACCCGCACCGACGGCATGGCGCCCGCGCTCAACAGGGCGGCCGGGGCGAGGTCGGCGCGAGTCTCGAGCACGGCTCCGACGTGCGGATACGGCGCGTGCGGGTCGACGTGGAGGGTGTCGGCGTCGTCCCACCACACGACGAGGCCGAGGTCGGGCACCGGAGCGAACATCGCCGCGCGCGTTCCGACGACGACGTCGGCGAGGCCGCGCAGCGCCTTGAGAAACGCGGTGTAGCGGGCCTGCGGACCCATGTCCGCCGTGAGGGTGACGACCTGATCGTCGCCCAACCGGGCCGAACACGCCGCGGCGACGCGATCGACATCCCGCCCGTCGGGCACGACGACGACGGTGCAACGCCCAGAATCGCGCACCGCTGCCGCGGCGTCCGCGACGGCGGCAGGCCAGGCATCCGGGCCGAACAGCCCGGGCGCGACATCCCAGGAACCACGCGGGTTCTCCCCCGCGGCAAGATGCGTGAGCAGGCTCAATCCCCCGGCGTAGTGACGCCACGCGCTGAGCGGCGCCGGCGCACTGGCCGCCACCGCGCCGCTCGTCGCATGACTCGTCGAGGCCATATCATCGCCCGGTGCAGGCCCGTCGGCCGCAACCGCGCCGCTGGACGTCGCGCTCGTCGAGGCATGCCCGCCGCACGACGCGAGCGCCTCGCCAGGAGCAGCCTCGTTATCAGCGACAGCCGCACCATCATGGGCAGCAGCGCCGCCCGTGACAGCCGAAGCCTCGTCGTCAGGATCAGCCGGCACAGCCGAAGCGGCGTCAGGACCAGCGTTCCCGGCCTCAGCCACCTCGGGCATCGATCGATCCGCCGCCGACGCCTTCGCCATCCGCTCGTCGAGTGCCTTCTCGGCGCGTGCGTGCCGCGGTGGGATCGCGAGGCGCAGGACGTCGGAGACGGTGCCGCCCATGCGAGCGGCAACGGCGTGCGCCACCTGCCAGATGTGCTCGGTGAGCACGGCCTCGGGCGACACGACGGCGAGCAGCGGGCTCAGCGTGCCGGTGAACTCGGGGGTCTCGCGCACGCCGACGACGTACCCGGTGATGCGCTTGCCGTGGAAACGCACCTTGACGGCGACGCCGAAGCGCACGTCATCGGCCAGTTCGGCGGGGATGCGGTACTCGAACTCGCGGTCGAGGTGCGGCACCTCGAGCATCGGCCAGACGACGGCGACCCGTTCGCTCCCCCCGTCGCCCGTAGCAGCCTTCGCGCTGCCGGCATCGTCCCCGCGTGCCTTGGCGCGCACGGCGTCGCGCAGCAGCGCGAGTTGTTCGCTGCTCGCGGCGTGCACGTCGTCGCTCGTCATGACCTCATCTCTACACGAGTGCTCCGACAACCCCGGCATCCCGGGAGTTTCGGGGCCTGAACGCAACCGTGCCGCGGCCCGATCGAGCGGGTCACGGCACGGATCACGCCTCTCAGCCGGCCGCGCGCTGCAGCTCTTCGATGCGGTTCGTCTGCTCCCACGTGAAGGGGTTCTCGACGCCGTCGGCGCTCGTGCGACCGAAGTGGCCGTACGCGGCCGTCGGCTGGTAGATGGGGCGCAGCAGGTCGAGCGCGTCGACGATAGCGGCCGGACGCAGGTCGAACGTGTCCGCGATGGCCTTCTGGATGACGTCGAGCGGCTTCGTCTCCGTGCCGAAGCACTCGACGTAGAGGCCGACGGGCTGCGCCTTGCCGATGGCGTACGCGACCTGCACCTCGCAGCGCTTCGCGAGGCCCGCAGCGACGACGTTCTTCGCCACCCAGCGCATCGCGTACGCAGCCGAACGGTCGACCTTCGACGGGTCCTTCCCGGAGAAGGCGCCGCCGCCATGGCGGGCCATGCCGCCGTAGGTGTCGACGATGATCTTGCGGCCGGTGAGGCCCGCGTCGCCCATCGGGCCACCGATGACGAACTTGCCGGTCGGGTTGATGAGCTGACGCATCTCGTTCGTGTCGAGTGTGACGCCGCTCGCCGCGAGCTCCGCGATGATGGGCTCGATGACGTGACGCGTGATGTCGGGCGCGAGCTGGCCGTCCAGGTCGATGCCGGCGTCGTGCTGCGTCGACAGCACGAGCGTGTCGAGCGCGACGGCCTTGTCACCGTCGTAGGAGATCGTCACCTGCGTCTTGCCGTCGGGGCGCAGGTAGTCGAGGTCGCCGTTCTTGCGGACGCTCGTCAGGCGTTCGGAGAGGCGGTGCGCGAGGTGGATCGGCAGCGGCATGAACTCGGGCGTGTCGTCGCACGCGTAGCCGAACATCAGGCCCTGGTCACCCGCGCCCTGGCTGTCGAGGGGGTCCTCGCCGCCGCCGACGCGGTGCTCGTGAGCGCTGTCCACGCCCTGCGCGATGTCCTCGGACTGAGCGCCGATCGAGACGGAGATGCCGCAGCTGTGGCCGTCGAAACCCTTTTCGGACGAGTCGTAGCCGACGTTCGTGATCACCTTGCGCACGAGCTTCGCGACGTCCGTGTACCCCTCGGTGCGCACCTCACCGGCGACGTGGACGAGACCCGTCGTCACCATCGTCTCGACGGCCACGCGGGCCTGAGGGTCCTGACGCAGCATGTCGTCGAGAATCGCGTCACTGATCTGGTCGCAGATCTTGTCGGGGTGGCCCTCGGTGACGGATTCGGACGTGAAGAGACGAGACAACGGAATGACTCCTTAAGGCAGCGGCTGCTGGCTGGGTGCGACGCACCCGTCGGTGATTTTACTGAGGCAGGACGAGATCGGCGACGAGATCGAGCAGCGCCGCCGCGATGTGAGACTTGGGCGCAGGGCCGACCGTGACGACGTCGTCACTGCCGCGGCGCAGCAGGTGAGCCGTCGACGAATCCTGACCGAACGTCACGCCGTCACCCACCTCGTTCGCGACGAGGACGTCGCAGCCCTTGCGGGCCAGTTTCGCGCGGGCGTGGTGGAGAACATCGCCGTCAGCGTCACCCGTCTCGGCCGCGAAGCCGACGATGACACGGCTCGACACGTTCGTCGACGCGGCTGTCGGCTGAAGCTCTGCATCACGCTGACGCACCGCCTCGGCGAGGATGTCCGGGTTGCGTACGAGGGTGATGACGGGCGCCGAGTCGTCGCCGTGGGTCTTCTTGATCTTGGCGTCCGCGACGTGGTCGGGACGGAAGTCGGCGACCGCGGCCGCCATGACGAGGACGTCGGGCGTCGCCGCGAGCACCGCGTCACGCATCTGAAGGGCGCTCTCCACGCTGACGACGCGGACGCGCTGCGCGAGGTCGGCCGGGGGCTGCATCGTCGTGACGAACGTGACGTCGGCGCCACGATCGGCGGCCGCCGCCGCGATGGCGAAACCCATCTTGCCGCTGCTGCGGTTGCCGAGGTAACGCACCGGGTCGATGGCCTCGCGCGTGCCGCCGGCGGTGACGAGCACGGTCCGGCCGGCCAGAGCGCCTGACGGGGTGACGGCGTCCTCCGCGCGCCCGGTGGTCTCGGCCAAGCCACCCGCGGTGGCGCCGCCACGTCGCTCTCCGCTCGCCGCAGCCGCGAGGGCCGCGTCACGGATGGCGTCGGGGTCGGGCAGGCGCCCGGCGCCGGTGTCGGCGCCCGTCAGCCGCCCGGACGCGGGCTCGACGATCGTCGCGCCACGCGAGCGCAGCGTCGCGACGTTCGCCTGCGTCGCGGGGTGCAGCCACATCTCGGTGTGCATCGCCGGCGCCATGACGACGGGGCAGCGCGCCGTCAGCAGGGTGTTGGTGAGCAGGTCGTTCGCCATGCCGGCCGCGGCCTTGGCGAGGACGTCGGCCGTCGCGGGGGCGACGACGACGAGGTCGGCGTTCTGCCCGAGCCGGACGTGCGGAACCTGCGCGACGTTCTCGAACACGCCTGTCTGCACGGGCTTGCCGGAGAGTGCCTCCCACGTCGGGGCGCCGACGAACTCGAGCGCTGACGCGGTGGGCACGACCGTCACGTCGTGGCCGGCTTCTGTGAAAAGACGAAGGAGCAACGCCGCCTTGTAGGCAGCGATGCCCCCTGTCACACCGAGAACGATGCGCATGTGCGAGATCGACTCAGGCTTCGAGCTTCTCGATGGAGAGCAGGCCCTCGTTCATCTCGCGCAGCGCGATGGAGAGCGGCTTGTCCTGCGGCTGGGCGTCGACGAGCGGGCCGACGTTGTCGAGCAGGCCGTCGGCGAGCTGGCTGTAGTAGCCGTTGATCTGACGGGCGCGCTTGCTCGCGTACGTGACGAGGGCGTACTTGCTGTCCGCGATCTCGAGCAGGTCGTCGATGGGCGGATTGGTGATGCCGATGGGCTCGGCCTTCGTGCCGGACATGTGTCCCTCTTCTCCTCGGGGCGCGTGGCCGCCGTCGCTGCGCGTGATGCGCGGCGCGCGGGCAGGCGAACGTGCCTCAGTGTTCAGGTGTTCTCATCAATGATACGAGTTCTTCGGAGGCACGCCGAACATCGTCGTTGACGATGACGTGGTCGAACTCGCTCTGCGCCGCGAGTTCGACCTTCGCGGTCTCGAGGCGGCGCTCACGCTCTTCGGGGGTTTCGGTGCCGCGGCCGACGAGTCGGCGAACGAGTTCGTCCCAGCTCGGCGGCGCGAGGAAGACGAAGAACGCATCGGGGGCGTTCTGCTTGACCTGACGCGCGCCCTGCAGGTCGATCTCGAGCAGCGGGAGGCGGCCGTCGGCGATGGCCTGCTCCACGGGCGCCTTCGGCGTGCCGTACGACGCCCGACCGTGGACGATGGCGTGCTCGAGGAAACCACCGTTCGCGGCCATCTCGGCGAACTCGTCGTCCGTCATGAAGTAGTAGTGGACACCGTCCACCTCACCCGGACGTGGCGGGCGCGTCGTCGCTGACACCGACAGCCACACCTCGGGATAGTGCTCGCGGATGTACGCGGCCACCGTCCCCTTGCCGACAGCCGTCGGCCCGGCCAGAACGACCAGTCGTGTACTCACCGCCATGCCCTTTCGTCAACGCCCGCCCCGATCAGCGGTTCGCTCATCCTTTCACATGGGTGCGCGCACCACACGAGCGTCATCTCAGGTCGCACCGACGCCGCCGATCTGCCGATCGGTGCGGTTCTGCACCGTCTGGGGAGCGCCGGCACAAGTCGGCCCGGGCGCCTCGCGATGCCTGTCTCCGCTCAGCGGAGGCCGGCCACCGACTCACGCGTGCGCTCGACGGCGGCGACGAGCCCGTCGACGGAGGGGCCAGCCTTGAGGACGTCGCGTGACGTCGTCGGGATGACGCGTGAGATGGACTCGCCGAACACCGATCGCATCGACTCGACGGTGCCGCCCTGTGCGCCGAAACCGGGCGCGAGGATCGGCGCGTTCGAGGCAGCGAGAGCGCCACCCAGACCGAGGTCGTCGAGGGCCGAACCGATCGTCGCGCCCATGACGAACCCGATGTGGCCCCACTCCCCTCGCGCTGCCGCGTCGGCGTTGTCGCGCGTCGCGGCGGCGACGATGTCGCCCGCCACGGTGCCGCCCGGCGTGACGGCGTGCTGCACGCCCGCACCCTCCGGGTTCGACGTCAGCGCGAGCACGAACACGCCGCGCCCGGTGTCACGCGCGAGATCGAGCGCCGGCCGCAGCGACTCGTATCCGAGGTACGGGCTCACGGTGATGGCATCCGCGGGTTCCGGCGCATCCTTGCCGAGGAACGCCTCGCCGTACGCCGTCATCGTCGTGCCGATGTCGCCGCGCTTCACGTCGAGGATGACGAGCGTTCCCGCCGCGCGCAGCTCTGCGGTCGCGCGCTCCAGCAGCGCCACCCCCCGCGCGCCGAACACCTCGAAGAACGCGGACTGCGGTTTCACCGATGCGACCCGCCCACCGAACGCCTCGACGCACGTCAGCGCGAACCGCTCGACACCGGAGTAGGAGTAATCGAGCCCCCACGACTCGACGAGCGAGCGGTGCGGGTCGATGCCGACGCACGCCGGCCCGAAGCGCGCCTGCGCCGCCGCGAGCCGAGCGCCGAAACCAGCACCGTCAAGTGCAGCGGGTTCAGCAGATGTGGTCATGGGAACCTCCGTGAAGATGAAACATGAACAGGAAAGGACTTCGGCCCTGGCTGCCTCGCGCACGAGCCCGGCCGCCGTGGGCCGTTCGAGGATGAGGCCCAGCGCGCCTGGATGACATGGTTGGCGGCGTCACGCACGAGCCGAACCGCCGTCGATCGCACAAGCGGAATGCGCGCGCTTCCATGGGTGGCGGTCGCTCTCGTGCACGACCACACGGCGCGTCACGTCACGCATGCGCCGCCCCGACGAGCCCGGCGACGGTGAGATCGCGCTCGGCGAGGAAACCGGCAAGCCCGTCCCGCAGCGTCACCCCGGCGCGCGGATCGCGGAACAGCGCCGAACCCACCTGGACGGCCGAAGCTCCCGCGGCGAGCGCCTGCACGACGGCGTCGACGCTCGCGATACCTCCCCCGGCGATGATGGGTGCCGTCGGCAACCGACCGGCCACCATGGCGGCCTTCACCTCGAACACGCCACCGACCGTCAGCGGCAGCAACGCCGGCCCGGCCATCGCAGCACGGGTGCCCGCGCGCGGGCGCAGCGTCGTCACGTCGATGCTGGAGGCGACCGGAGCGTGCCCGAGCACGAGTGCGTCAGCACCCGACTTGAGGCAGGCGCGCGACAACTCGACGAGGTCGGTACCGAGCGTCAGCTTCGCCGCGAGCATGACGTTGCGCGGCAGGTGCTCCCGCACGCGCGCGATCACCTTCGTCACTGCGTACTCGTCGCCGGCGAACGCTCGCCCGTTGTTCGCCTCGTTGGCGACCGAAAGATTGACCTCGACGCCGAGGACCCCACGCAGCGCCGTCCGTCGCCGTACGGCCGCGGCCGCGTCGGCGAAGTCGCCGCTCGTCGCACCCGCGATGGAGACGATGACGGGTGTCGGCGCCGTCACCTCCCACGGCAGACGCGTCGCGCTGAGCGAGTTCGCGCCGACGTTGGGCGTGTCGTGCGGGTGCACGATCCCTGACGGCGATTCGACGATGACGCGTTCGCGCGACGCGTCCTGCGCCTCCACCGTCAGCGACGGCGTGACGAGTGCACCGAACGCGCCGAGCCCACCCCAGCGCACGAGTTCGTGCCCGTACCCCGCACACCCAGAAGCCGCGATGAAGGGTGAGTCGAGCTTGTTCAACCCCAGCGTCGTCGAGAGTGCCCCGCTCATGCCGAGACCTCGAGCAACTGCGCCCACGCCATCCGATCGGCGGGCAGGACGGGCCCTTCGGTGCAGCAACGCACGGGCGTCACCTCCCCGGCCGCGTTCGCGACGGGCAGCGCGCACGCCCTGCACAACCCGGTTCCACAGGGCATCGGCACGCCGAACGCGGCCTGCACGGGAACCGAATGCCGTTGCGCCGCAGCGGTGATCGCGGCCAAGGACGTCACGTCGCCACTCGCATACACGAGGGCCGTCTCGTGCTGACGCAGCGTCGCATCCAGCGCCACCTGCATGCGGTACGCGAGGTCCTCCCCCGCGCCCGCGTCGGGCACCACCGTCGTGACGCTGCCGACGAGCCGTCGCGCCTCGATGACGCCGAGGAGCCGACGCTCGTCCTCACCGCCGATGACGACCCGCGGTACCTGGCAGCCCGCGCGGCGCAGCGTCTCGACGAGCCACACGGTCGACGCCGCGCCCGCCCCGACCGCTGCGACGACGACGGGCACCGGGTTCGTCGGAATCGGGAAACCCCGTCCGAGCGGGCCGAGGATGCTCACCTCGTCGTGCAGGCGCCGCGCAGCCAGCCACGCCGAACCGGCGTCCGCATCGGGGTCGACGACGACCTCGACGGTGCCGCCGTACGTGCCGCTCGGCGTCACCGAGCGAAGCGGCAGGGCACGGCGCGTCACGATGGCGGAGGCGTCATCCCCGACGGCGAGCGAGACGAGCTGCCCCGGTCGCGCGAGTTCGGCGATGCCCGCCGCGACGAACGTGTGCGCGACGAACGCGCCGACACGTCGCGTCGAGATGAGTTCACCGGTGACGGCGACGACGTCCTTGGGCTCTCGGGAGCCACTCACGGCACCCTCGTCACCCGAGGTCGTCGCAGCCGTCACCGGCGTCGATCCGGCGATGTCGACCTGCCTCAGCGCGTGCCGTACATGTCGAGGCCGCGTGCGTGCTCCTGCAGCGACTTCACCGCGTACGAGCCGTGCATGCTGGCCTCGATGGCCTGCACGGCGGCCGCGAGCTCCTGCACCGTCGTGAGGATCGGCGCGTTCATCGACGTCCCTGCCGCGCGGATCGCGTAGCCGTCAGCGCGTGCATCCGACCCGGACGGCGTGTTGACGATCATCGCGACCTCGCCGTCGAGGATCTGCGACACGATCGTCTTCTCCCCGTCCGGCCCGGGGCCTTCGGAGTGCTTGCGCACCACGGTCGAGGCGATTCCGTTGCGGCGCAGCACATCCGACGTCCCGGGCGTCGCGAGGATCTCGAAGCCGAGGTCGACGAGACGCTTGATCGGGAACAGCATCGCGCGCTTGTCGCGGTTCGCGCACGAGACGAACACGGTGCCTGACGTCGGCAGCCCCTGCCCTGCGCCGAGCTGCGCCTTGGCGAACGACGTGGCGAAGTCGGCGTCGATGCCCATGACCTCACCCGTGGAGCGCATCTCCGGCCCGAGCAGCGAGTCGACGACCTGCCCCTCGGCGGTGCGGAAGCGCTGGAAGGGCAGCACGGCCTCCTTGACCGCGACGGGCGCGTCCATCGGCAGCTTCGCGCCGTCGCCGCTCGGCGGTAGCAGCCCTTCGGTGCGCAGGTCGGCGATCGAGGCGCCGAGCATGACGCGCGCCGCGGCCTTCGCGAGCGGCACAGACGTCGCCTTCGCGACGAACGGGACGGTGCGCGAGGCACGCGGGTTGGCCTCGAGGACGTAGAGCACGTCTTGCGCGAGCGCGAACTGCACGTTCATCAGGCCGCGCACGCCGATGCCCTGCGCGAGCGCCAGCGTCGAGGCGCGCACGCGCTCGAGCTCTTCGGTGCCGAGGGTCGCGGGCGGCAGGACGCACGCGGAGTCACCGGAGTGGATGCCGGCCTCCTCGACGTGCTCCATGATGCCGCCGAGGTACATGTCCTCGCCGTCGAAGAGCGCGTCGACGTCGATCTCGATCGCCTCGTCGAGGAAGCGGTCCACGAGCACGGGGTGCTCCGGCGACGCCGTCGTCGCGCGCGTGACGTAGCCGCGCAGCGTCTCGTCGTCGTAGACGATCTCCATGCCGCGCCCGCCGAGCACGTAGCTCGGGCGCACGAGCACGGGGTAGCCGATCTCGCGGGCGACCTCGATGGCCTCCTCGGCCGAGAAGGCGATGCCGTGACGCGGCGCGGGCAGCTTCGCGTCGGCGAGCACGCGCCCGAACGCGCCGCGGTCCTCCGCCAGGTCGATGGCCTCCGGCGAGGTGCCGACGATCGGCACCCCCTCGTCCTTGAGCGCCTTCGCGAGCCCGAGCGGCGTCTGACCGCCCAGCTGGACGATGACGCCCGCGATCGGGCCGGCCTCGCTCTCGGCGTGGACGACCTCGAGCACGTCCTCGAGCGTCAGCGGCTCGAAGTACAGGCGCGAGCTCGTGTCGTAGTCCGTCGAGACGGTCTCGGGGTTGCAGTTGACCATGATCGTGTCGTACCCGGCGTCACGCAGCGCGAACGAGGCGTGCACGCACGAGTAGTCGAACTCGATGCCCTGACCGATGCGGTTCGGGCCCGATCCGAGGATGATGACGGCCGGCTTCTCGCGCGACAGCACCTCGCTCTCCTCGTCGTAGGAGGAGTAGTAGTACGGCGTCTGGGCGGCGAACTCGGCGGCGCACGTGTCGACCGTCTTGTAGACCGGGCGCACGCCGAGGGCATGACGCACGCCGCGCACGACGTCCTGCTTCATGCCCGTCAGCTGCGCGATCTGGGCGTCGGAGAAACCGTGCTTCTTCGCCAGGCGCAGCAGGTCGGGCGTCAGCTGGGGCGCCGCCGCGATCTCGGACGCGACGTCGTTGATGAGCTGCATCTGGTCGAGGAACCACGGGTCGATCTTCGTCGCCTCGTGCACCTCCTCGACGCTGAGGCCCGCGCGCAGCGCCTGCTGCACGAGGACGATGCGTCCGTCCGTCGGCTGCTTGGAGCGCTCGAGGATCTCGAGTGCCTCGTCGCGGCTCGTCACCTCGCTCGCCGGATCCCAGTGGAACTGGCCGTCGCTGCGTTCGATCGAGCGCAGCGCCTTCTGCAGCGCCTCGGTGAAGTTGCGGCCCAGCGCCATCGCCTCGCCGACGGACTTCATCGTCGTCGTCAGCGTGCGGTCGGCGGCGGGGAACTTCTCGAACGCGAAGCGCGGCACCTTGACGACGATGTAATCGAGCGTCGGCTCGAAGCTCGCCGGGGTCTCGGCGGTGATGTCGTTCGGCACCTCGTCGAGCGAGTAACCGATGGCCATCTTCGCGGCGATCTTCGCGATCGGGAAGCCGGTCGCCTTCGACGCGAGCGCCGAGGAACGCGACACGCGCGGGTTCATCTCGATGACGATCATGCGCCCGTCGGCCGGGTTGATGGCGAACTGGATGTTGCAGCCACCGGTGTCGACGCCGACCTCGCGGATGACGGCGATGCCGACGTCGCGCATGCGCTGGTACTCGCGGTCGGTGAGCGTCAGAGCGGGAGCCACGGTGATCGAGTCACCGGTGTGCACGCCCATCGGGTCGAAGTTCTCGATCGAGCAGACGACGACGACGTTGTCGGCGTGGTCGCGCATGACCTCGAGCTCGTACTCCTTCCACCCGAGGATCGACTCCTCGAGCAGCACCTCGGTCACGGGGCTCGCCTGCAGGCCCGCGCCGGCCATGCGGCGCAGATCGGTCTCGTCGTAGGCGAAGCCGGAACCGAGGCCGCCCATCGTGAACGACGGGCGCACGACGACGGGGTAGCCGAGGTCGTCGGCGGCGGCGAGCACCTCGTCCATCGTGTGGCAGATGTGGCTCTTGGCCGATTCGGCGCCACAGCGCTCGACGACGCCCTTGAACTTCTCACGGTCCTCGCCGAGCTCGATCGCCTCGACGTTGGCGCCGATGAGCGGGCAGCCGTACTTCTCGAGGACGCCGTTCTTGTGCAGCGCGATCGCGGTGTTGAGCGCGGTCTGACCACCGAGGGTCGCGAGCACCGCGTCCGGGCGCTCCTTGGCGATGATCGATTCCACGATCTCCGGCGTGATCGGCTCGACGTACGTGACGTCGGCCGTCTCCGGGTCGGTCATGATCGTCGCCGGGTTCGAGTTGACGAGGATGACGCGCAGGCCCTCCTCGCGCAGGACGCGGCAGGCCTGCGTCCCCGAGTAGTCGAACTCGGCGGCCTGACCGATGACGATCGGGCCGGAGCCGATGACGAGGACGCTCTTGATGTCGGTGTTCTTGGGCATCAGGCGTTCACCTTCTGGTTGTCGCTCATCATCTCGACGAAGCGGTCGAACAGGTACGCCGCGTCGTGCGGGCCGGCCGCGGCTTCGGGGTGGTACTGGACGGAGAACGCCGGGATGTCGAGGCAACGCAGGCCTTCGACGACGTCGTCGTTGAGGCACACGTGCGAGACCTCGACGCGCCCGAAGCTCGTGCCGTGTTCGGCGTCGCTGGGCGCCTGCGTCGATCCCTCGATCGGGGCGTCGACGGCGAAGCCGTGGTTCTGCGCGGTGATCTCGACGGTGCCGCTCGCCTTGTCGAGCACCGGCACGTTGATGCCGCGGTGGCCGTACTTCAGCTTGTACGTGCCGAACCCGAGCGCGCGCCCGAGCAGCTGGTTGCCGAAGCAGATGCCGAAGTACGGGATGCCGGCCGCGAGCACGTCGCGCAGCAGCTCGACCTGCGGCGCCGTCGCCGGGTCGCCGGGGCCGTTCGAGAAGAACACGCCGTCGGGGTTGATCGCCGTGATGTCGTCGAGCGCCACCGTCGCCGGCAGCACGTGCACCTCGATGCCACGCTCGCTCATCATCCGCGGCGTGTTCGACTTGATACCGAGGTCGACGGCCGCGACGGTGAACTTCTTCTCACCCTTCGCCTCGACGACGTATGCCTCCTTCGTCGCGACCTCGGATGCGAGCTCGGAGCCCTCCATCTGCGGGGCGTTCTTCACCGCGTCGAGCAGGTCGGCGTCGCTGTTCGCGGCGTCCGCACCCGAGAACACACCGACGCGCATCGCGCCGCGCTCGCGCAGGTGGCGCGTCAGGGCGCGTGTGTCGATGTCGCAGATACCGACGATGCCCTGCTCGGCGAGGTCGTCCTCGAGGGTGCGCACCGAGCGCCAGTTCGACGGGCGGATGGCGGGGTCGCGCACGACGTAGCCGGCCACCCAGATCTTGCCCGACTCGTAGTCCTCGTCGTTCATGCCCGTGTTGCCGACGTGCGGGGCCGTCATGACGACGACCTGCTTGTGGTAGCTCGGGTCCGTCAGCGTCTCCTGGTAGCCGGACATGCCGGTCGAGAACACGGCCTCACCGAACGTCGTGCCGATCGCGCCGTAGCTGCGGCCGCGGAAGATGCGTCCGTCCTCGAGGACGAGGCAGGCCGGTTCGCGCGAGACGAACGCACTGGCGCGCTTCGTCGTGGCGGGGGTGGTGTCGTTCACTGCTGAACCTCTCCGTCGTGGAAGGTGCGACGTCCGCGCAGGTACGTCGAGACCACAGCGCCCTCGAGCGTGTGGCCGTGCCAGGGGTTGTTGCGGGAAAGCGACTTCGAGTCGTCCTTGTTCACCGTGACGGTGACGGACGGGTCGAAGAGCGTGATGTTGGCGGGTGCGCCGGCGACGAGGCCCTGGCCGTGCGAGCCCAGCCGGGCGATCGCGGCGGGCTTCGTCGACATCGCATCGGCGACCTGTTGCCACGTCATGCGGCCCGTGGCGACCATCGTCGTGTGGACGACGGCGAGCGCCTGCTCGAGGCCGAGCATGCCGAACACGGCGTCCGCGAACGCGTGCTCCTTGTCGTGGCGCGCGTGCGGCGCGTGGTCGGTCGCGACGATGTCGATCGTGCCGTCGGCGAGCGCCTCGCGCACGGCCTCGATGTCCTCGCTCGGGCGTAGCGGCGGGTTGACCTTGTAGACCGGGTCGTAGCTCTCGACGAGGTCCGTCGGCAGCATGAGGTGGTGTGGGGTGGCCTCCGCGGTCACGGCGATGCCGAGCGACTTCGCCCAGCGCAGCACCTCGACGGTGCCCGCCGTCGACGCGTGCGCGACGTGGACGCGGCTGCCGGTGTGGCGCGCGAGCATGACGTCACGCGCGACGATGACCTCCTCCGCGACGCCGGGCCAGCCTGGCAGGCCGAGGCGTCCGGAGATCTCACCCTCGTGGCAGCAGGCCTGGCCGTCCGCGAGGTTCGGGTCCTGCGCATGCTGGCTGACGACGCCGTCGAACGCCTTGACGTACTCGAGCGCGCGACGCATGAGGCGGCTGTCGTGCACGCACTTGCCGTCGTCGGAGAAGACCCGGACGGCGGCGCGCGAGCGGGCCATGAGGCCGAGCTCGGCGAGTTCCTCGCCGGCGAGGTTCTTCGTCACGGCGCCGATGGGGTGGACGTCGACGAGCCCGACGCGCTCCCCCAGCTCGGCGATGCGCTCCGAGGCCTCGGCGGTGTCCGTCGCGGGGTTCGTGTTGGCCATCGCGAAGACGGACGTGAAGCCGCCGGCTGCGGCAGCCGCCGAACCCGTCGCGATCGTCTCGGCGTCCTCGCGGCCCGGTTCGCGCAGGTGGGTGTGGAGGTCGACGAGGCCGGGCAGCGCGACGAGTCCGTCTGCGTCGACGCGCGTCGCGCCGGCGGCGTCGAGGTTCGTACCGATCTCGGCGATGGCGCCGTCACGCACGAGGATGTCGGCCGCGCCGGTGCCGACGACGTCGGCGCCGGTGATGAGAACGGGGCCTGCGTGGTCGCTCATGCCTGAGCTCCTTCCGTCGAGTTCGAGGCGAGCAGGTGGTACAGGACGCTCATGCGCACGGCGACACCGGCGCTCACCTGGTCGAGCACCCTCGAGCGTGCTTCATCGGCGGCGTCGGGGCTGATCTCGAGGCCGCGGTTCATCGGGCCCGGGTGGCAGATGACGGCATGCTGCGGCAGCAGCGCGAGGCGGTCGCGCGTCAGGCCGTACCCGACGGTGTACTCGCGCGGCGTCGGGAAGTAGCCGCCGGACATGCGTTCGCGCTGCACGCGCAGCATCATGACGGCGTCGACGTGCGGCAGCACCGCGTCGAGGTCGTAGCTGACGTCGAAGCCGTCGCGCGCAGCCCAGGCGGCGATGCCGGACGGCATGAGCGTCGGCGGCGCGACGAGCGTGACGTGCGCGCCGAGGGTCTTGAGCAGGATGAGGTTGGAGCGCACGACGCGACTGTGCGTGAGGTCACCGACGATCGCGACGTGCTTGCCCTCGAGCGTGCCGAGCTGCGCCTGCATCGTGTAGGCGTCGAGCAGCGCCTGCGTCGGGTGCTCGTGGGTGCCGTCGCCGGCGTTGACCACCATGCAGTCGACCCACTGGCTCACCTGCAGCGGCGCCCCGCTGCGGTTGTGGCGGATGACGAGGCCATCGACGCCCATGGCCGCGACCGTCATCACGGTGTCGCGTAGCGACTCGCCCTTGCTGACGCTCGAGCCCTTCGCACTGACGTTGATGACGTCCGCAGACAGCCATTTCCCGGCGATCTCGAAGGAGCTGCGGGTGCGCGTCGAGTCCTCGAAGAACAGGTTGACGACGGTGCGTCCGCGCAGCGCGGGCAGTTTCTTGACCTCGCGGTTCTGCACGTCGTGCATGGCGGCGGCCGTCTCGAGGATCATCTCGGCGTCGTCGTGGGTGAGGTCGGCGGCCGACAGCAGGTGCTTCACGACGCGTCCTTTCGCTGCTGCGGCGCGGCGGGGCCGCTGATGCGCACCTCGTCGCTGCCGTCGGTCTCGGCGACGCGCACGCGCACGTGCTCGCTCGTCGCCGTCGGCAGGTTCTTGCCGACGTGGTCAGCGCGGATCGGCAGTTCGCGGTGGCCGCGGTCGACGAGGACGGCGAGGCGGACGGCCTTGGGGCGCCCGAGGTCGCCGAGCGCATCGAGGGCGGCGCGCACGGTGCGTCCGGAGAAGAGCACGTCGTCGACGAGGACGATGGTTCGCCCATCGATGCCGGCTGCGGGGATGTCGCTCTGATGCGCCACGCGGGCGGGGTTGGCACGCAGGTCATCGCGGTACATCGTGACGTCGAGCGTGCCGACGGGGATGTCGATGCCTTCGACGTCCTTGAGCGCGTCGGCCAGGCGGCGGGCGAGGTGCGCGCCACGCGTCGGGATGCCAAGCAGGACGAGGTCGTCCGCGCCCTTGTTGCGTTCGAGGATCTCGTGAGAGATGCGGCGCAGAGCGCGACCGATCTCGGGGGCCGACAGGACCACGCGGCCGTCGTCAGGAGTGGTTCGTGATGTCGAGACGTCCCCGTCACCGGGTACGCCGAGAGCGTCGCGCGTCATGCGCAGGCCTCCTTCGCCGCCTCACAGGACGGATCGTTAAAGGATGATTCCGCTGCCCACCTTATCGCGCCTCGCCGGCCACGCCTGACCGGCGTCGTCCTGTTGGGACCCCGGCACTCGGCCTGGTGACCTGCTCTTGGCAGTCTCCGAGGTCGGACACCGTGAATGAGCGTTCAGAACTCGACGAAGCGCGCCGCGTCGTCACGGGCCGGGACGGGCAGGTCATCGATGCCGCCGTGCCGCAGCGCTGCTTCTCGCGACGCGGCCCCGATGTTGTCTAGCTCCAGCGACTGGACGAGCCGGTCGAACTCGCGCGGATGCGTCAGCCGCAGCACGGGCACCCCCTCCGGCGCAGCCTCCCAACGGCGCATGCGCTCGCGTTTGCGCGCGAACGATGAGAAGTGCCACCGCACGATTGAGTTGCGCGAGAACAGCTGTCACACGTTCTCCGTGTTCCCGTTGCACACGGGCGTGCGAGTGGTGAGGCGATGGACGCAGCGGCGCACGAGGCGGGAGAGGGTGAGGGCACGCGAGTAGTCGAGCGCGATGACGACCTGCGCCCGCTCGAGCATGACGTCCCTCCAGGCGCCGTACGCCGAATCGACGACCCAGCCCTCTGCGCTCGCCATCTGGTGCGCCAGAGCCCGCTGCTCGTCCTGCGGACGCTCGACCCAGCCGGGCAGCCACCCGACCTCGTCGTCGACGAGGTGGACGGGCAGCCCCAGGGCAGCGCCGAGCCGCGCCGCGGCCGTCGACTTGCCCGATCCCGTGACGCCGTACAACAGCACTCGCTGCGCGTGTTCGACATCGGAGAGGGAGGCGACGGGCATGATCCGAGCATATCGGGGCACTCAGGCCCACGCGAGCGACATGACACGACCCACCCGCGCGAACGGGTGGGTCGTGTCATGTGAGTGGTGGACGGGGCCGTCAGTCGACGATGCTCGACTTCACTTCGGACAGCTTGGTCAGCAGACCACCGATGAACTGCGGCGAGTTGTCGGTCGACAGCTCGGTCGCGAGGTTCTTGGCCTCGGAGACGGCGACGCCGTCGGGCACGTCGTCGACGTAGAGCACCTCGTAGGCCGCGACGCGCAGCAGGGCGCGGTCGACGGCAGGCATGCGATCGAGCGTCCAACCGCGTGCGTACGTCTCGAGCGCTTCGTTGATCGTGCGCCAGTGGTCGACGACGCCGCGCACGAGCACCGCGGTGTACTCCGGCAACGGAGCCGGCGTCACGGGCGCGAGGACGCGCTCGTCGAGCAGGTCCTTCGCGTTGATCTCACGCTGCTCGGCTTCGAACAACAGGTCGAGGGCGCGCTTGCGCGCCTTGGTGCGAGCACCCATCGATCAGGAGACGCGGCCGAGGTAGGAGCCGTCGCGCGTGTCGACCTTGACCTTCGTGCCCTGCTCGAGGAACAGCGGCACCTGGATCTCGGCGCCCGTCTCGAGCGTCGCGGGCTTCGTCCCACCGGTGGAGCGGTCGCCCTGCAGGCCCGGCTCGGTGTGCGTGATCTCCAGGACGACGGACGCAGGCAGCTCGACGTAGAGGACGGTGCCGTCGTTCTGCGCGACGATCGCCTCTTGGTTCTCGAGCAGGAAGTTCGCGGCGTCACCGACGGCGGTGGCCGGGATGTTGATCTGGTCGTACGTCTTCGTGTCCATGAACACGTAGTCGTCGCCGTCCTTGTAGAGGTACTGCATGTCGGAGCGGTCGACGTTGGCCGTCTCGACCTTGACGCCGGCGTTGAACGTCTTGTCGACGATCTTGCCGCTCATGACGTTCTTGAGCTTCGTGCGGACGAAGGCCGGGCCCTTGCCGGGCTTGACGTGCTGGAACTCGACGACGGACCACAGCCCGTTGTCGATCTTGAGAACCATGCCGTTCTTGAGGTCGTTCGTGCTCGCCATGGAGATCCGCCTTCGTTCATCGGGCAGCGCCAGGGCTCGTCGGCCCCGTGAACGCGCACCCGGGTGATGCCGCTGCGGACGGTGATCCGCGCGGCCGGTCAACAATCGCCCGCGCAGGCGCACGGGCATCAAAATCAAGTCTATCGTGTGAGCGCACCTCCCCCGATCGACGTTCCACACCTGCGCGTGATGCATTTCACGTCGAGCCTCGCCATACTTGGCGCATGAAGTGGACTCGCCTCGTAGCCGCCCTGCCCGCACTCGGCACGGCCGGTGTCGCCGCCTACGACCTCACGCAGAAGAACCACTCGCTGCTGCGCAACTTCCCCGTCCTCGGCCACGCGCGCTACGCGATCGAGCTGATCGGCCCCGAGATGCGGCAGTACATCGTCGCCGGCAACGACGAGGAGCGCCCGTTCAGCCGCGACCAGCGCGCCTGGATCTACCGCTCGGCCAAGGGCGTCAACAACTACGTCGGCTTCGGCACCGACAACGACCTCGAGTGCAACGAGGGCTACCCGATCGTCAAGCACCGCACGTTCGCGCAGTCGCATGCCGCGGAGACCGACGACCACGCCATCCCCTGTGCGAAGGTGCTCGGCGGCGCCCGCGGACGCGCCAAGGCGTTCCGTCCGCGCTCGGTCGTCAACGTCTCCGCGATGAGCTTCGGCTCGCTCTCCGGCGCGGCGATCACCGCGCTCAACAAGGGCGTCGCACTCGCCGGGGCGATGCACAACACCGGCGAGGGCGGGTTGTCCACCTATCACCGAAGCGGCGGCGACCTCATCCTGCAGATCGGCACCGGCTACTTCGGCTGCCGTGCCGAAGACGGCCACTTGGACCTCGACAAGCTCGTCACCGTCGTCGAGTCGGCGCCCGTCAGGGCCATCGAGATCAAGCTCTCCCAAGGCGCCAAACCGGGCCTCGGCGGCGTCCTGCCCGGCGCGAAGGTGACGAAGGAGATCGCCGACATCCGCGGCGTCCCGCAGGGCGAGACCGTCGTCTCGCCGTCACGGCACACCGCGTTCCACGACATCGACTCGATGCTCGACCTCGTCGAGACGATCGCCGAGCGCACCGGCCTGCCCGTGGGCATCAAGTCGGCCGTCGGCGAGATGGGTTTCTGGCAGCAGCTGACGGCAGCGATGTCGAGCGTCGACGGCCCGCGCCGCGGAGTCGACTTCGTGACGATCGACGGCGGCGAGGGTGGCACGGGTGCGGCGCCCGTCGTGTTCTCCGACTCGGTCGCGCTCCCCTGGGCCGTCGGCTTCTCGCGCGTCTACGCCCTGTTTGCGGAGGCCGGCCTCACCGACGACGTCGTGTTCATCGCCTCCGGCAAGCTCGGCCTGCCGATCACGGCGGCGCAGGCGTTCGCGATGGGGGCTGACATGATCAACGTCGCGCGCGAGGCGATGCTGTCGATCGGCTGCCTGCAGACGCAGAAGTGCCACGAGGACACCTGCCCGACGGGCGTCGCGACGCAGAACGCGTGGCTCGCGCACGGCCTCGACCCCGAGCTCAAGAAGGTGCGCCTCGCGAACTATCTCGTCGCGCTGCGCAAGGACCTGCTGAAGATCAGTGACGCCGTCGGCGTCGCGCACCCCGGTCTGCTGACGCCCGACGACGTCGAACTGCTCGACGGGATGCGCAAGGGCACCGGCCTCGCCGACGTCTTCGGCTACCAGCCCGACTGGGGGCGCCTCGGCGACGAACTGGCGCGCGAGATCACCGACATCATGGTCGCCGGCGACTTCGAGAACGCCGGCACCGCCGCCGGTGACCGCGAGACGGCGAAGAAGGAGCAGCCGACGCGCTGAACGGTGCGTCTCAGCCAGTCACCGCGTCGAAGGCTGCGCGCAGCTGCTCGCGCGTCGGGCCTTCGAGGCGGTGGACGTCGCCGATGCCGTTCAGGACGACGAAGCGCAGCGTCGTGCCGCGCGTCTTCTTGTCACGCCCCATGACGGTGAGCATCTCGTCGAAGTCACCGCCCGCGTACGTCGTCGGCAGCCCGAGCGAGGTGATGACGGCGCGCTGCCGCTCCACATCGTTGCGCCCGAGCACGCCTGCCGCGCAGGCCAGTTCGGCGGCGAACACGCAGCCGACGGCGACGGCGTCACCGTGGCGCCAGGTGTAGTTCTCGCGCTGCTCGATGGCGTGCGCGAACGTGTGGCCGTAGTTGAGGATCTCGCGCAGGTTCGATTCCTTGAGGTCGGCCGCCACGACCGAGGCCTTGACGCTGATGGCCCGCTCGACGAGTTCGACGAGCTGCGGGCTCGTCACGTCGAGGCATGCAGCCGGGTCGGCCTCGACGAGTTCGAGGATCCGCTCGTCGCGGATGAAACCGCACTTGACGACCTCCGCGAGCCCGGCCGCGACGTCGCGTTCGGGTAGCGTCCGCACCGTGGCGAGGTCGGCGAACACGGCGAGCGGCTCGTGGAACGCGCCGACGAGGTTCTTGCCCTCGGCGATGTTGATGCCGGTCTTGCCGCCGACCGCCGCGTCGACCATCGCGAGCACCGTCGTCGGCACCTGGATGACGCCCACGCCGCGCAGCCACGACGCGGCAACCCAGCCGGCGAGGTCGGTCACCGCTCCCCCGCCGACGCCGACGACGACGTCGGTGCGCGTGAAGCCGGCTCGCGCCATGACACCCCACAGGCGCGCGCTCACCTCGATCGTCTTGGCAGCCTCGCCGTCGGGCACGACCTCGCGCACGACGGCGATGCCGCGGCCACGCAGCGCTTCTTCGACGCGGTCGGCAATCGCCGTCACAGCCGCCTGCTCGACGATCAGTGCCCGCGCCACCCCGGCCGGGACGGCGCCCGCGAGGTCTTGCAGCACCCCCTCGCCGATGTGCACGGCATACGCGGTTCCCACACTGATGATGCTCATGGCGTCTCTCCTTCGTCGCGGCGCGTCCGGCCGCCTCGTGTGGCCCCGAGGATGCGTCGTCGCGCGATCGTCGCCGCCACCGAAGACGGCAACGGGCGCTTTCCACCGGTCGAGACGGGTGTCTCGTGCTCGGCCGCGACGAGCGCCTCGATGATGCGCGTGGCCGACGCACCCGTCGTCCCGCGCGAGGTGTCGACGGTGACCGTCGCGACCTCCTCGTACAGCCGTCGGCGTTCGGCGAAGATGCGCCGCCACGTGTCGATGCCACCGTTCGCGAGGATCGGGCGCGTCACGTCGCCGCGGATGCGGTAGCCGGCGTTGCGTTCGTCGACGGTCAGGTAGACGACGGTGTGCTCGCGCAGCGCCGCCCGCGTCGAGTCGTCGAGCACCGCCCCGCCACCGAGCGCGAGGACTCCGTCGAACGTGCCGAGCTGCTCGGTGATGACGT
Source organism: Dermacoccus sp. NHGro5 (assembly GCF_017565385.1). Taxonomy (NCBI): domain Bacteria; kingdom Bacillati; phylum Actinomycetota; class Actinomycetes; order Micrococcales; family Dermacoccaceae; genus Dermacoccus; species Dermacoccus sp. NHGro5. The sequence goes on from NZ_JAGEKQ010000004.1 coordinate 270,372, forward strand.
CGCGCTCGACCTCGCGGAACGCGGCCTCGCCGTGCGTCGCGAAGTAGTCACTGATCGAGCAGCCGAGGCGTTCGACGATGAGCGCGTCGCTGTCGCGCAGTTCGACGCCCCAGCGCGCCGCGAGGGAGCGCCCGACGGACGACTTGCCGGACGCCATCGGCCCGACGAGCACGGCGCGGGGACGCGGGTGGTGGCGCTCGGCGTCAGCCGCTGGCGTCGCTGGCGCGCTCACTCCCACGTCGTGAGCAGATCGGGGATGTTGGCGAGGTAGCTCTCGAGGTTGCGCCGCGTCTCGGCGACCGAGTCTCCACCGAACTTCTCGACGCACGCCTCGGCGAGTACGAGCGCGACCATCGCCTCCGCGACGACGCCAGCCGCCGGAACGGCGCAGACGTCGGAACGCTGGTGGATCGCCGTCGCGGCCTCACCCGTCGCGACGTCGACGGTCGCGAGCGCCCGCGGCACCGTCGAGATGGGCTTCATCGCGGCGCGCACCCGCAGCACGTCACCGGTCGACATGCCGCCCTCGGTGCCACCGGCACGGTTCGACTGGCGACGGATGACGCCGTCGACACCGCGCACCATCTCGTCGTGAGCGGCCGAACCGCGGCGCGCGGCCGTCTTGAACCCGTCACCGATCTCGACACCCTTGATCGCCTGGATGCCCATCATCGCGGCGGCGAGGCGCGCGTCGAGGCGGCGGTCCCAATGTACGTGCGAGCCGAGGCCCGGGGGCAGACCGTAGGCGCAGACCTCGACGACGCCGCCGAGCGTGTCGCCCGCCTTCTTCGCCGCGTCGATCTCGGCGACCATGCGCGCCGAGCCGTCGGCGTCGAGGGTGCGCACGGGGTCGGCGTCGAGGGCCGCGACGTCGTCGGGGTGCGGCAGCGGTGAGTCGTCGGCGACGGCGGCCGTCCCGACGGCGACGGTGTGCGAGACGAGCCGGATGCCGTAGGCCTGCTCGAGGAAGCGCGCGGCGACCTCACCGAGGGCGACGCGCGCCGCGGTCTCGCGCGCGGAGGCGCGTTCGAGGACGGGGCGGGCGTCGGCGAAGCCGTACTTCTGCATGCCGACGAGGTCGGCGTGGCCGGGGCGCGGGCGCGTCAACGGCTTGTTGCGCGCGATCTCCTTCTCGGCGTTGACGTCGTTCGACGCCTCGTACGCGGATGCCTCGACCGGATCGGACGACATGACGGTCTCCCATTTCGGCCATTCGCTGTTGCCGATCTGCAGCGCGAGCGGCGAACCGAGCGTCACGCCGTGACGCAGGCCGCCGACGAACGTCACGACGTCCTGCTCGAACTTCATGCGGGCGCCGCGCCCGTAGCCGAGGCGACGGCGCGCGAGAGCGTCGGAGATGTTCTGCGACGTCACCTCGACGCCGGCGGGCAGCCCCTCGATGACGCCCATGAGGGCCGGGCCGTGCGATTCACCTGCGGTCAACCAACGAAGCATGCGGCCGATCATTTCACGGCGGCGCGCCCGGCCTCCATCATGTCCGCGATGGGGGCAGCGTGGCCGGTGAACAGCTCGAACTGTGCCGCGGCCTGGTGCACGAGCATGTCGAGGCCGCTGACGACGGTCGCACCGCGCGCACTCATCGTGCGGGCGAATGCCGTCGGCCAGTCGGCGTAGACGACGTCGAGGACGAACGGCCCGCCGGCCGCGCCGATGCGCAACGACGGGGCGTCGACGACGCGCGCAGCGAGGGCGTCCGCGCCCCCGGCCGGGGACGTCTGGACGACGAGCAGCGCCATGCCGACCGCCCACGCCGCGTCCTCGTCGTCCTCGCGCACGACGCGGGTGCTCATGCCCAGCGAGCGCGCCAGTGCCAGCGTCTCGGGGCGCGCCTGCGCGCGCACGACGAACATCACCTCGCGCACGCCGAGACGCGACAGAGCGGCGACGACGGAACGTGCCGTCGCGCCCGAGCCGATGACGACGGCGCCCCGGCCACCCGCGCACCCGGCGGCGCGCAGGGCTTCGACGACGCCGTGGACGTCGGTGTTGTCGGCGAACCAACCACCGTCACGCCGCACGAGCGTGTTGGCCGCGCCGACGTCACCAGCGAGCGCCGACGCCTCGTCAGCCACAGCCAACGCCGCTTCCTTGCACGGCATCGTCACCGACAGTCCGACGACATCGTGGTCGAGCCTGGCCACGAATGCGCGCACCTCATCAGCGACGACCTCGGCACGTGCGTACGACCAGTCGTCCAGGCCCGCCGCTCGATACCCCGCCTCGTGCAGCGTAGGCGAGAGCGAATGGTCGATCGGCGAGCCGACGACGAGTGCGCGGGGCATCAGCAGCCGCGTCCGGGGTTGGCCTTGCACCAGGCCTGGAACTTCTTCTCGTTCTCGAGCTGCTGGTCGTAGGTGTCCGCGAACAGCGTCTCGCCCGTGTCGAGGTTGACGGCGACGAAGTACTTCCACGTGCCCGGCGTCGGGTTCGCGGCGGCCTTGATCGCGTCGAGACCGGGGCTGTTGTACGGCGTCGGCGGCAGACCCGCGTGCACGTACGAGTTGTACGGGCTCGGGTTGGCGCGGTCGGCGTCGGTCGTCGTCACCGTGCCGCGCTTGTGGATGACGTAGTGGACGCTCGAGTCCATCTGCAGTTTCATCCCGCTCGACAGGCGGTTGTCGATGACGCGGGCCACCTTGCCGTCGTTCGCCGCGTTGGGCGACTCGGCCTGCACGATGCTGGCCTTCGTCAGCACCTTCTGGATCTGGTCGGCCGGGATGTTGAGCGAGTTGATCTGCTCCTTGGTGTTCGTCACCATCGTCTGCAGCTGCTGCTTCGCCGACATCGACTTGTCGAAGTCGTACGTCGAGGGGAACAGCCAGCCCTCGAGCTTGCCGTTCATCGTGCTCGGCAGGCCGAGCTGCGCGGGCGTCACGGCCTCGTACTCACTGACGGGGTGGCCGGTGCCCTTCGACAGCTTCGCGAAGATCTCGCTCTGCCACAGGCCCTCTTGGATGACGATGCCGCCGCCGACGCGGTTCTTCGGGTCCTGCAGCGCGGAGAGCGCCGAATCGGCGCTCTGCTTCTTCCTGAGTTTGTAGACGCCGGGCGTCAGGTTGACGTTCGGTGACGCCGCCATCGCCTCGACGAAGGCCGACGTCGACTTCGTCACCCCGGCCGCGACGAGCGCTGAACCGATCGTGCTGCCCGCGTCACCCTTGTTGATCTTGACCTGGGCGGTCTCGTTCTCCCCCGTGCCCGAGTAGTCGCCCCCTGAGCTGCTGAACGACGGCAGGCTCAGCCCCAGGGTGCGCCACGCGAAGGATCCGGCGGCGACGACGAGGACGAGCGCGAGCGCCAGGGTCACGAGACCGCGGCGCTTGTTCGGGTTGTAGTCGACCTCGCTCGCGCCGGCTGGGCGGAGAGCCTGGGCCTCGCGTTGCGCATCAGCGCGGGCGCGATGTTCGCGTCGCGACTGCAGCCGTCGTGCCTGTGGCAGCTCTGCCCGAGTGGGTGCGCTGCGTTCGCCGTCGCGACGGACGCTCTGGCTGGGGTCGACCTCGTCGTTGCCGCTCCCGAAGAGACGCTCGCGGGGAGAATCAGGCATCGTGGGTGTCACCTTCGCTTGTCCGTCGTCGCGCACGGGGCTTGCGGCCCCCCACCTCGAGGCCGGGCGGCCTTCCGGTGCCACGCTCGGTCTCGAGTGCGGCCTGCAGGATGAGCACGGCGGCTTGCTGGTCGACGTGCTGCCTGTGCTTGCGCCCGGCCACCCCACTGGCGTGGAGCGATTGGTGCGCGGACACAGATGTTAGACGCTCATCGACGAGAATGACGCGAAGCGCGGGCCGAAGACGCTTCAGCGTGTTGGCCCAGGCGCGAGCGGCCTGTGTCGACGCGGTGTCCTCACCCTTCATGTTGAGGGGCAGGCCGACGACGACCTCGAGGGCACGAGCGTCGTCCGCGAGCTCGGCCACGCGCTGCACATCCTTGTCGCTCGCGCTCGCGCGCGCGAGGGTCTCGACGGGCGTCGCCATGATGCCGCCAGGGTCGCTGACGGCGACGCCGACACGCACGGTGCCGACGTCGACGCCCAACCTGATCCCCTCACGCATGACGAGCCCGCCGCACCTTCAGTTCGTGACCGTGCGGCCGACGGTGTGCTCGACCTCGGCGATCGCGGCGCCGAGCTTCGAGGCGTCCTGGCCACCACCCTGTGCGAGGTCCGGCTTGCCGCCGCCACCGCCACCGAGCACGCCGGCCGCGACCTTGACGAGGTCACCGGCCTTGACACGCCACTCGCGTGCCGGCGCGTTCGTCGCGATGACGATGACGGGGCGGCCCTTGCTCACGCCGCCGACTGCGACGACGCTCGGCGTCGCGTCGCCGAGCTTGGCGCGCAGGTCCGTCGCCATCGCCCGGGCCGCGTCGGCGTCGATCGCGTCGTCGTGATGACCGATGAAGCGCACCCCGAAGACGTCCTTGGCCTGCTCGACGAGGGAGCCGGCCGCAGCGGCCATCTGCTGCTGCTTGAGGCGCGCGAGCTCGCGCTCGGCGTCCTTGATGCGCGTCAGCATCTCGGAGATCTTGTCCTTGAGCTCACCCGGCTGCGCCTTCGTCATCGACGTGAGGTCGGCGACGAGGGCGCGCTCCTTCGCGAGGTAGCGCATCGCGTCGATCCCGACGAACGCCTCGAGACGGCGCACGCCCGAACCGACGGACGACTCGCCGGTGAGCGTGAGCGCACCGATCTGCGAGCTGTGCGCGACGTGCGTGCCACCACAGAGCTCTCGCGACCAGGGGCCGCCGATCTCGATGACGCGCACCTGCTCGTCGTAGGTCTCGCCGAACAGGGCGATCGCGCCCCACTCCTTTGCCTCGGGCAGCGTCATGTACTGCGCGGCGACAGGCAGGTCACGACGCAGGGCGAGGTTGGAGACCTCCTCGATCTCGCTGCGCGTCTCGGGCGACAGGGCCGAGTTCCACGCGAAGTCGAGACGCAGGTAACCGGGCTTGTTGTACGAGCCGCTCTGCAGCGCCGACGGGCCGAGCACCTCGCGCAGCGCGGCGTGCACGACGTGCGTGCCCGAGTGCGCCTGGCAGGCGGAGATGCGCCATTCGGGGTCGACCTGCGTCTGGACGCCCTCGCCGACGCGGACGGGCCCGTCGAGCACCTCGACCGTGTGCGCGATGAGGCCCTTGACCGGGCGCTGCACATCGACGACCTTGAGGCGACCGGCGGGCGTGACGATGATGCCTTCGTCAGCGATCTGACCACCGGATTCGGCGTAGAACGACGTGCGGTCGAGCACGACCTGGCCGCTCTGACCGGGCTCGAGCTGTTCGACGGCCGAGCCGTTCGCGACGAGGCCGCGCACGCTCGCCTCGGCCTGCAGCGTCTCGTAGGCGAGGAACTCGGTGGCCCCGGCCTCGCGCAGCTGCGTCCAGACGGCGACGTCACCGTGGCCGGCCTTCTTCGCCTTGGCGTCGGCCTTGGCGCGCTGACGCTGCTCGTCCATGAGGCGACGGAAACCGGCCTCGTCGACGCTGACTCCCTGCTCGGCCGCCATCTCGAGGGTGAGGTCGATCGGGAAGCCGTACGTGTCGTGGAGGCTGAACGCCTGGTCGCCGGTGAGGACGGGCTTGTCGCTGCCCGCCTGCTGGTCCGTCGCCTGCTTCGCCTTCGCGACCGCGGTGTCGAGGATCGTCGTACCAGCGACGAGGGTGCGGCGGAATGCCTCCTCCTCGGCGTACGCGATCTGCGAGATGCGCGCGAAGTCGGTCTTGAGCTCGGGGTACGACTGCGACATCCGCTCCATCGAGATCGGGACCAGGTGCGGCAGCGCCGGGTCGGCGTAGCCGAGCAGGCGCATCGCGCGCACCGCGCGGCGCAGCATGCGGCGCAGGACGTACCCGCGCCCCTCGTTGCCCGGCGTCACGCCGTCACCGATGAGCATGAGCGAGCTGCGCACGTGGTCGGCGACGACGCGCAGGTGGACGTCGTCAGGGTGGCTGCTCGCGGCCGACTGGCCCGAGTTCGCGCCGTAGCGCTTGCCCGTCATCTCGGCGGCCATGTCGAGGACGGGGTAGACCTCGTCGATCTCGTAGAGGTTGTCGACGCCCTGCAGCACCGACGCCATGCGCTCCAGGCCCATGCCGGTGTCGATGTTGCGGCGCGGCAGTTCGCCGGCGACGTCGAAGTCAGCCTTGCTGCGCACGGCGGACAGCTCGTACTGCATGAAGACCAGGTTCCAGATCTCCATGTAGCGGTCCTCGTCGACCGCCGGGCCACCCTCGACGCCGTACTCGGCGCCGCGGTCGAAGAAGATCTCCGAGCACGGCCCACCGGGGCCGGGCACGCCCATGCTCCAGTAGTTGTCGTTCGCGTCGCGGCGCGTGATGCGCGCGGCGTCGACGCCGATGACGTCCTTCCAGATCGCGTAGGCCTCGTCGTCGCTCTCGAACACCGTCGGCCACAAACGGTCGGCGTCGAGACCGTACCCGCCCTGGCTCTGATGCGTCGTGAGCAGCTCCCACGCGAACTTGATCGCGTCTTCCTTGAAGTAGTCACCGAAGCTGAAGTTGCCGTTCATCTGGAAGAACGTGCCGTGACGGCTCGTCTTGCCGACCTCTTCGATGTCACCCGTGCGCACGCACTTCTGCACGCTGGTCGCGCGCGTGAACGTCGGCGTGGCCTGACCGAGGAAGTACGGCTTGAACGGCACCATGCCGGCGTTGACGAAGAGCAGGTTGGGGTCGTCGTAGATGAGTGGTGCGCTCGGGACGACCGTGTGGCCCTTGCCTTCGAAGAACTGCAGCCAGCGGCGCCTGATCTCGGCGGTTTCCATCAATCGCCCTCATTCGTGAGAAGTCGTACGGGTGTGCGTCGCTCATCATCCCACGAGTGCGCGCCATTTCCCCATCGTGGCGGGCGGCCCCGTGACCGGCCGGGCGGTGCGAGGCACCGCGGCGCGCGAACGAACGGACGAGGCCCGGCCCCCTGTGCGGGAACCGGGCCTCGCCCGTCATGTCAGACGCGCATCGGCGCTGACGTCACTTCTGCCAACCGATGGTCTCCGGGAACGGGAAGGCGAACACGGACGCACCGACGTTCGCGAGCCCCTTCTTCGTCGCCATGATGACCGGGCCGTTCGTCAGCGGCAGGATGCCGTACTGGTCCATGGCCTGCTTCTCCAGCTTGTTGGCCTCGGCGATCTGCTTGTCCTTGTCGCCGATCTTCGTCAGGTCCTTGAACTTCGGGTCGAGCGACTTGTCCGCGACACCGGACTGGTTCAGGCCAGAGTCCGAGCACCACACCTGGCAGGCGTACGCCACACCGTAAGGGTCGGAGGAGCTGAAGCCCATCGGGAAGAGGTCGAAGTCCTTCTTCGTGATGACGTTCGAGAACTCCGAGGAGGCGCGCTGGTCGATCTTCATGTCGACGCCGATGCCCTTGAGCATCGCCTGCATCGCCGTGGCCTGGGCCTTGTTGACCGGGTCATCACCGAGGTTGACATAGCTGAGGGTCAGCTTCTTGCCGTCCTTGGAACGGACGCCGTCCGAACCGGCCTTCCAGCCCGCCGCGTCGAGGTCCTTCTTCGCCTGCTCGGCGTCGAACTTCGTCGAGACGTTGTTCTCGTAGCCCTTCTGGAAGCTGAAGAGCAGGAACGAGCCGGGCAGCTCCTCCTTGTAGTCGAGACCGTTGAACTCGATCTCGGCGAGCTTGCTGCGGTCGACGCCTTCCATGATGGCCTTGCGAACGGCCTTGTCCGCGAGCAGCGGGCTCTTGCCGTTGAGGGTGAGCAGGCTGTTCGAGGGGTAGGAACCGCGGCGCAGCTCGGTGTTGGGAACATCCTTCACCTGCTGCAGACGGTCCTTGGTCGTCGCGCTCGTCGAGTCGATCTGCCCGTTCTTGAACGCGTTGATGGACGCCGAGGCCTCCATCGTGATGAACGTGCGCTTGTCCAGCTTGCCCTTGTCGCCCCACCACTTCTCGTTGCGGACGAACGAGATGGTGCCGGCCTTCGAGTCGTACTTCTCGATCTTGTACGGGCCCGCGCCGAGCTCGGCGTGCGGGTTGTTCAGGTAGAACTTGTTGAACTGGTCCGCGGAGCTCACCTTCGGGTTGAGCAGGAAGTCGAACAGACCTTCCCACCACACGCCCGGCTGACTGAACGTGATGACGGCCTCGTGGTCGTCCTTGCCCTTCGCCACGGACTCGATGGCCGAGAAGCCATCCGTCGAACTGGGCAGGAACGCCTTGTCCTTGCCGCTGTTGGCCTTCCACGTGTTCTCGAAGGACTTCCAGTCGATCGGCGAACCGTCGTTGTACTTCGCCTTCGGGTTCATCGTGTAGGTGACGACGAGCTTGTCACCCTTGACCTCGCTCTTGGCGCCCTCGATGTAGGCCTTGTTCCAGATGACCTTGCTGCCGTCAGCCGAGTACGTCTTGAGGACGGGGTTGTACCAGCGCCACACGTCCGAGGTGTAGCGGGTGCCGTCCTGCTGGAACGGGTTGAACTGCGGAGAGACCTCGGTCGTGGCGGTGGTGTACGTGCCACCATCCTTGAGGGCCGACGCCGGCTGCTCGTTGTAGCTCTTCTGCAACGAGGTGTTCGTCGTCTTCTTGCTGTCGTCGCCCTTGTCGTCCGACGAGCCCCCGGAACACCCGGTGAGCAGCAGAGCGCTGGCGAGAACGAAGGCGCCGGACGCCGTCTTCATCGACTTCATCAGTGAACTTCCTTTGTGTCGGCCCCGCCTGCGAAGTGACAGGCGTGGGCATGATCGGCGCCGGTCACAGACATGAGCTCGGGCGTCGTGTCCCGGCACAGCTGCTGCTTCGCGTCGTCGAGGGTCTTATACAAAGGGCACCGCGAGACGAAGCGGCACCCGGGCTCTGAGGAGGTCGGGCTGGGCAGGTCGCCCGTGAGCAGGATCCGCTCACGGCTACGTTCGACCACCGGGTCCGGCACGGGGATGGCGGACAGGAGCGCCTTGGTGTAGGGGTGCATCGGGCGCTCGAACACGTCGTCGACGGCACCGACCTCGACGATCTTGCCGAGGTACATGACCGCGACCCGATCCGAGATGTGACGCACGACGGCGAGGTCGTGGGCGACGATGAGGTAGCTGAGGCCGAGACGGGCCTTCAGCTCGGCGAGCAGGTTGATGACGCCGGCCTGGATCGACACGTCGAGCGCGGAGACCGGCTCGTCGAGCACGACCGTCTTCGGGTTCGTGGCGAGCGCACGGGCGATGCCGATGCGCTGACGCTGTCCGCCGGAGAAGGCTGCTGGGAAACGGTCGGAGTGCTGCGGGTTGAGCCCGACGAGCGCCATGAGCTCCTCGACCCGCTCGTCGATCTCGTGCTTGCTCGACCCACCGAGCGCGACGAGCGGTTCGCTGATGATGCCGTGCACAGTCATGCGCGGGTCGAGGGCACCCATCGGGTCCTGGAAGACCATCTGGATGTCGCGACGCAGATCCTTGCGCTGCGACCTCGAGGCGTTCTTGATGCTCTGCCCGGCGATCTCGATGTCGCCCGTCTCGGGCTGACCCATCCGCATGATCTCCATGAGGGTGGTCGTCTTGCCCGAGCCGGACTCCCCGACGAGACCGAGGGTCTCCCCCTCGCGCAGGTCGAGGTCGATGCCGGCGACGGCGTAGACCGAGCCGACGCGACGCTTGAGCACGGCGCCCTTCATGAGCGGAAACGTCTTCGTCACGTCGTCCAGGCGCAGGACGCTCGCGCGCTCCTCGCGGGGGATGCCGGCGGCGGGATCCTCGATGACGGGTCGGGGGAAGATGGGTTCGGAGCCGATGAAGCCCCGCCCGGAGATCTCGTCGGCGCGGATGCAGGCCGCACGATGCGTTGCGGAGCCGACGGGACGCAGGGCCGGTTCGCCGTTGCCGCACTCCGCGGTCGCGATCGGGCAGCGCGGGATGAGCGGGCACGCGTCCGGGAGGTCGACGAGCAACGGCGGCGTGCCCTTGATCGGTGCGAGCGCCTCACGCCCCGTCGCGTCGACGCGGGGCACGGCCCCGAGCAGGCCGATCGTGTACGGCATCCGCGGTGCGGCGAAGACGTCGTCCGCCGTCCCCGTCTCGATGAGGCGGCCGGCGTACATGACGCCGACGCGGTCGGCCTGACCGGCGACGACGCCCAGGTCGTGCGTGATCATGAGCACGGCGGCGCCCGTCTCACGCTGGGCCTTCTTGAGCACCTCGAGCACCTGGGCCTGCACCGTCACATCGAGTGCGGTGGTCGGCTCGTCCGCGATGATGAGGTCCGGGTTGTTCGCGATGGCCAGGGCGATGACGACACGCTGACGCATACCGCCGGAGAACTCGTGCGGGAACGACTTCGCACGGGTCTTCGGGTTGGGGATGCCGACGAGGTCGAGCAGCGCGACGGCCTGCTCCCACGCCTTCGCCTTGGTGATGTCCTGATGGATGAGGATCGCTTCGACGATCTGGTCACCGACGGTGAAGATCGGCGTCAGCGCCGACAGGGGATCCTGAAACACCATGCCAATGCGCTTGCCGCGCACCTTCGACATCTCCTTGTCGGTGCGTCCCAGCAGCTCTTCACCGTCGAGGGTGATGCTGCCGTCCACCTTCGCGTAGCTCGGCAGCAGACCCATGATGGCCGTGGACGTGACGGACTTGCCCGAGCCGGACTCGCCGACGATGCCGAGCGTCTCACCGCGTGCGATGTCGAAGCTGACGCCGCGCACCGCGTCGACACGCCCCGCTTCGGAGGGGAAGGACACCGCGAGATCCTTGACCGAGATCAGCGGGCTGCTGCCCGCCTTGTCCAGCATGCCGCCACCGGAGACGGAGATCGGGGTGCTCATGCGTTGCCACCAGCCTTGGAGTTCGGGTCGAGCGCGTCACGCAGGCCGTCACCGATGAGTGCCATCGAGACGGTGAGCATGACGAGGAGCAGAGAGGGGAAGGCGAACAGCCACGGCGCGGAGTAGACCGAATTCGCACCGTCGGCGAGCATCGAACCGAGCGACACGTCGGGCTGCTTGATGCCGAACCCGAGGAAGGACAGGCCGGTCTCGCTCATGATGGTGGAGACGACGCCGAGGGTGAAGTTCACGATGAGCAGCGACCCGATGTTCGGGATGACGTGGCGAAGCACCACCTTCGTCGTCGGCACTCCCATGAACTCGGCGGCCGCGACGTATTCGCGTTCGCGCACGGATGTCGAGATCGTCCACACGATGCGGGCCGAGAACACCCAGCCGAAGAGGGTCAGCACGAAGATGAGGACGCGCCAGTCGCCCTGGAAATAGGTGGAGATGAGCGCCAGGATGAGGAAGCTCGGCACCACGAGGAGGAAGTGGATGAGACCGAGCGTCAATTTCTCCAGACGCCCACCCACGTAGGCGGCCCAGGCTCCGACGATCGCCGAGATGATCGTCGTCAGCGCCGACACGCTCACACCGATGATGATGGATCGCTGCAGACCGTGGACGGCCTGGGCGTAGGTGTCGTTGCCGGCCTGGTTGGTGCCGAAGAAGTGGCTACCGCCCGGACCCTGCTGCAGCGTGAGGAAGTCGGGGTCGGTGTAGTTCCACTGCGTGAAGAACCCGCCGACGATCGAGAACACGATGAGACCCAGGAGGATGACGAGACCCAGGACGCCGCCCTTGTTGCGCATGAAACGGCGCATGTAGAGCTTTCGGCGGGTGAGCGGAGCGGCGGCGCCGTCGCGCTTGGGGTCGCCCTCGGTCAGCTCAGGGGTGGGCGAACCGTCCGGTAGGCGCGTCTCGCGGACCGTCTCCGGCGAGATGGCGGCCTGTTCGACGCTTTCGGGCTCGATGGGGTTGAAGTCGTTCGTCATGGCTCAGCTCACCCGCACTCGGGGGTCGAGGGCGACGGTCGCGAGGTCCGCGAGGATCGCGCCGATGGCCGTCATGAGGGCGCCGAACGCCGCGATGGCGACGGTGCCGTGGATGTCGTTCTGCCCGATGGTCTGGGTGAAGTACTGCCCCATGCCCTTCCAGGCGAAGATCGTCTCTGTCATGATCGCGCCGGTGAACATCGCAGGGATGGAGAACGCGAGCTGGGCGGCCGTCGGAATGAGCGACGTGCGCAGTCCGTGGCGGCGGATGGCCTCCTGGCGCGTGAGCCCCTTGGCCCGGGCGGTGCGCACGAAGTCCGCGTCCACGGTGTCGAGCAGGAGCGTGCGCTGAGTCATGTGGTAGCTGGCGTAACCCACGAGGATGAGGGTGATCGACGGCAGCACGAGGTGTGCCAGGCGGCTGACGAGCGTCGCCCAGAACCCACTGACGTTCGGATCTTGCGCACCGGCGACGTAGAAGACGGTGTGACCGAGCTTCTGGTTGGCCCAGATGCCGAGGAACACGACGCACAGCGCCGCCACCGGCAGGGGGATGTTGAGCGTGATGATCGACGTCGCCTGGGCCACGCGGTCGCCGAAGCGGTACTGGCGAGCTGCGCTGTAGACGGCCAGCGCGATGCCGAGGACCGCACTGAGGATCGTCGCGCCGAGCACGAGCTGGGCGCTGATGGCGGCCCGGTAGGCGACCTCGGAGTTGACGTCGACACCCGTCGGCGACTGACCCCAGTCCCAGTGGAAGAACACGCCCTGGAACCACGTCCACCACTTCGTGAAGACCGATTCGTCGGGGTTCAGGTTGTACTGGTCCAGGGAGCGAACGATCTGGTCGTGGCTGAGCGGGGGTCGCCGCGCCAGATAGTTCGACTCGGGCTTCAGGAAGAAGGAAGCCAGGAAGAACGTCAGGTTGGTGGCCACGAAGATCATGACCACCCACCCCAGCGCTTTTCGGAGGATGTAGCGAAGCACGCGGGCGTGTCTCCTTCACGAGACGGTGATGGACGCTGGTCGGAAGGTCTTTCCTTCAGCGGCGATTGAAGAATATGTGGTGGGCGCCGATGATGAACGGCTGGGGGACGGCCCGTGACGACATCGTTACTCACGAAACAAGGACGACATCTGGCCGACATCAGCGCGACCCGGAACTCCTGGCCTCGAGGCCGCGACGGCGGAACATCGGCCCCGGCGACGGCGCCCGGCCGCGGAAGCTCTCGTACGCCCCCATGGGGTCTGCGCCACCGCCCACGCCGAGGATCCGTTCGGCGAACCGCCGTCCGTTCTCGCGCGTCGCTCCCCCGTTCTCGACGAACCACTCGCATGCGTCCGCATCGAGCACCTCCGACCACAGGTAGCCGTAGTACCCCGCCGAGTACCCACCGGAGAAGACGTGCTGAAAGTAGGGCGCGGCATAGCGGGAGGGCACGGCGTCGATGTCCAGTCCGTACCGGCGCCGTACCGTCTCGGCCATCTGCTCGACGGACGGCACCTCGTCCTGCTCGGTGAGCAGGTGCCAGGAGAAGTCGAGCAATGCGGCGCCCACCAGCTCACTGGTGGCGAAGCCCTGGTTACAGGTCGCCGAGGCCTCGAGGCGATCACGCACCGCCTCCGGCAGCGTCTCCCCCGTCTCGACGTGCTGGGCGTAGCGCTCGACGACGCTCGGCCACAGCATCCACATCTCGTTGACCTGGCTGGGGAACTCGACGAAGTCCCGTTCGACGTTGGGCCCCGAGACCGACGGGTGACGCACCTGCGACAGCAGCCCGTGCAGGGCATGGCCGAACTCGTGGAAGAACGTCTCCACCTCGTCGAACGTCATGAGGGTGGGCTCCCCCTGCGACGGCCGCGTCACGTTGAGGTTGTTACAGACGACGGGGGCCTGGCCGAGGAGGTCGTTCTGCTCGACGAGCGAATGCATCCACGCGCCGCCGCGCTTGCTCGGGCGGGCGTACGGATCGAGCAGGTACAGGCCGACGGCGCCCTCGTCCTCGTCGTGCACCTCGAACACGCGCGTGTCCGCGTTCCAGCCCCGCAGATCGGCTCGCGGGGTGAACGTGAGGCCGTACAGCTGCTCGGCCGCGGCGAACACGCCCCGCTCGAGAACACGTTCGAGCTCGAAGTAGGGACGCAGGGCCTCCAGGTCGACGTCGTGATCTCGCGCTCTGACCTGCTCGGCGTAGTACGCGTGATCCCACGACTCGATCGTGTCCACCCCGTCCTCGCGCGCCGTGGCGGCTAGCACCTCGATCTCGGCGCGGGCGTTCTCGCCGGCGGCACGCGCGATGGGAGCGAGCATGTCGAGCACCGCCTGAGGCGTCCTGGCCGTGCTGTCCGCCGTCGCCCACGCGGCGTGGCTGTCGAAGCCAAGCAGCGCGGCTCGACGGGCACGCAGGCGGGCGATGTCCCGAACCAGTTCCCGCGTGTCGTTCTCGTCGCCGCGACTGCACCGCGCCGTCGACGCCGTCATGATGCGTCGACGCAGGTCACGATCACGCAGACGCGCGAGGTAGGGATGTCCCGTCGGATACGTGAGAGGGATGACGTAGCCGCCGCCGTCCTGCTCGGGCCGTGCCAGGGCGTCGATCTCGGCGTCGTCGAGGCCTGCGAGGCTCGAACGCTCCTCGACGACGACGGCCAGGGCCGCGGTGTCGGCCAGCAGGCGGCGGTCGAACTCGGCGCCGAGTGTCGCGAGCTCGCCGTTGATCGCCTTGACCTGCTCGGCAGCCTCCGGGGTGAGCGCCGCGCCGGCAAGCGTCATCGCCTTGATCCGGCGCTCGACGACGTGGCTCTGCTCGGGGCTCATCGTGGCGTCGCCGGCTCGAACCTCGCGCAGCTTCTCGAGCAGGGCAGCATCGACGTCGACGAGGTCCGCCAGGGCGGCGACGCGCGGTGCGAGCTCGTCCTCGAGGGCCTGCAACGGCGGTGTCGTGTCAGAACCGGTCAGGGTGTAAAGCGGCGCCAACACGCGTTCGGTGGCCGCGTGATCGCGTTCCAACGGCTCGACGACGTCGACGAACGTCGCTGGTGTCTGCGGCTGCGTGATGTCCGCGAGGGTGCGCCGCACCTGCTGCTCGAGATGCTCGAAGGCCGGGACGAAGTGCTCGGCGCGGATGCGTTCGAAGGGCGGCAACTCGAACGGCAGGTCGCTGCGCGTCAGCAACGGATTGGTGGAAGCGTCGTCCGTGACGGGGTCGGTCGTGATCTGGTTCATGGGGTGACCCTAGCCGCGCAGCACTCAGAATCGGCGCGGCGTCCCCGGGGTCTTTCCGCTCATTGCCGTCTTGATGGTGTAACCGACGGAGGCGACCTTCAGCATGGGGCGCCCGACCGTCGCCACGGTCAGCGACGTCAGGGCGTTGAGGTTATTCGTCATCGTCGCGAGGTTGGCCGTGATTGCATCGAGGCGCTCGACCTGGGTGTTCGCGGCTGCGACGGTCGAGGTCATCTCGGTGATGAGCGGCAACGTCTCGTCGCTCACCTTGCGCACCGCTGCGCTCGCCTCGTCGAGAACGGCACCAGCCTTGCCGATGACGCTGCCGAGGCGCCACACGAGCACGGCGAACGCGACGGCGGCGATGAATCCGGCGATCTGTCCGAGCGTCAGCTCCACGTCATCTCCTTCTCCGAGCGCGCATGTCGCGCTGCCACCAGATTACGGGGTGCACACGGCCGTCAGGCCCGCCCCGGTGCGGGACGGGCCTGACGGCTTCGAGCGGGTGACGTCACACGACGTCGGCGCGCACCTCCGGGAAATGGCACGCGACGCGGTGGCCGGGCGCGACCTCGACGGGCTCGGGCACGACCTGAGCGCACAGATCCTGTGCCTTTGGGCAACGCGTGCGGAACACGCAACCCGACGGCGGGTTCTGCGGGCTCGGCAGGTCGCCCTTGAGCAGGATGCGCTCGCGCTTGCCCTTGAGCGTCGGGTCCGGGATCGGCACGGCCGACAGCAGCGCGTGCGTGTACGGGTGCTGCGGGCGCTCGTACAACGTGTCGCGGTCGGCGTCCTCCATGACCTTGCCGAGGTACATGACGACGACGCGGTCGGAGATGTGACGCACGACGGACAAGTCGTGGGCGACGAAGACGTACGCCATCTTGTCGCTGTCCTGGATCTCCTCGAGCAGGTTGACGACCTGCGCCTGGATCGACACGTCGAGCGCCGAGACCGGCTCGTCGCAGACGATGACCTGCGGCTTGAGGGCGATCGCTCGCGCGACACCGATGCGCTGACGCTGACCACCGGAGAACTCGTGCGGGTAGCGGTTGTAGTGCTCGGGGTTGAGCCCTACGCGCGACATGAGCTCCTGCACCGCGTTCTTCACGCCGCCCTCGGGCTTGACGCCCTGGATCTCGAACGGCGCCGAGATGATCTTGCCGACGGTGTGACGCGGGTTGAGCGAGCCGTGCGGGTCCTGGAACACCATCTGCAGTTCACGACGAATGCGCCGCAGGTCGCCGCCCTTGAAGTCGGTGATGTCCTCACCGGCGAACTCGATCCGGCCGCCCGTGGGCTCGAGGAGCTTGAGCATCGTGCGACCGGCGGTCGACTTGCCACAGCCCGACTCGCCGACGAGGCCGACCGTCTCACCGCGGTGGACGACGAGGTCGATGCCGTCGACGGCCTTGACGGGGTTGTCGGGGCGCCGGATGAGGCCCGCCTTCTTCTGCGGGAAGTGCTTCTGCAGCCCGGTGACGCGCAGCACCTCTTCTCCGACGGCGACCTGGGTCGCGCCGGCGAGAGCGTCCTCGGGTCCCGGCGTCACGCTCGTCGCGTGCGTGTCTGCGTTGGTCATGCTCAGTCTCCAACCTTGGTCGCGCCGTGGGCGTCCGCGGCGCCGGCAGTCCCGGCGTGGGCCGCACCGGTCGTGGAAGCCGCGTCGGCGCCGTCGATCGTGCGGGTCTGCGCGGGCTTCATGTGCTCGGCCTTCTGCTCTGCGGTCAGGAAGCAGCGGGCTTCCTGGTCGCCGAAGTGGCGCAGATCGGGCATCTCGGTGTCGCAGCGATCGCCCGGCACGAGGTGCTTGAACGCGCAACGCGGCGCGAACGAGCAACCCCTCGGCAGGTTGATGAGCGACGGCGGGTTGCCGGGGATGGGGTCGAGCTGCTCGCGACGTGCCTCGTCGAGACGGGGCATCGAGTTGAGCAGACCCACGGTGTACGGGTGCTGCGGCGTCGCGAACGTGTCGTAGACGTCACCCTTCTCGACCGGACGCCCGGCGTACATGACGAGCAGGTCGTCCGCGACGTCGGCGACCACGCCGAGGTCGTGGGTGATGATGATGATCGCGGACTTGAACTCCTGCTGCAGGTCGAGCATGAGGTCGAGGATCTGCGCCTGCACCGTCACGTCGAGTGCCGTCGTCGGCTCGTCAGCGATCAGCAGCTTCGGGTCGTTGACGAGCGCCATCGCCGTCATCGCCCGTTGACGCATACCGCCCGAGAACTCGTGGGGGTACTGATCGACTCGCTTCTGCGGCGACGGGATGCCGACGCGGGCGAGCATGTCGATCGTGTGCTCACGCGCCTCCTTCTTCGACGCCTTGGGGTGGTGCACCTTGTAGGCCTCGATGATCTGCGCGCCCACCGTGTAGTACGGGTGAAGCGCCGACAGCGGGTCCTGGAAGATCATTGCCATCTTGCGCCCGCGCAGCTCGCGCATGCGGTCTTCCTTGATGGTGAGCAGGTCGTCACCGTCGAAATCGATCGCACCGGAGATCTGAGCGTTCGTCCCACGGTTGAGGCCCATGATCGTCGTCGACGTCACCGACTTGCCGGAACCCGACTCACCGACGATGCCGAGCGTCTGACCCTCGTACAGGTCGAAGCTCACGCCGTCGACCGACTTGACGATGCCGTCATCGGTCGGCCAGTGCACCTTGAGGTCGCGCACCGACAGCAGCGGTGTGCCACTCTTGTCGACCTGCTTCTTGCCGGGCTTGGCGCCCGAGTCCGTGAACGTCTCGCGGCCCACGCCATGGCCTGCGCCGTGCCCGGGGACCTTTGCGGCCGCGGTGGCGACGACGTCGCCGGCCTTGTCAACGAGAGCTTCGGCCTTCTCGCCGACGACGGAGTCGTCGACCTTCTTCTTGAGCTTGTCGAACATGGTCTCTCTCCTCAGGCCAGCTTCACGCGCGGGTCGACCACGGCGTAGAGGCAGTCGACGATGATGTTGGCCACGATGACGAGCGCCGACAGGACCACGACGATACCGACGGTGGTCGGCAGGTCGGGCGACGCCGAGGCCGAGGCCACCGCGAGCTTGCCGAGTCCGTCGTAGTTGAAGACCGTCTCGGTGATGGGCGCGCCGCCGACGAGCAGGGCGAAATCGATGCCGGCCATCGTCATGATCGGGGTGATCGCCGCGCGCATCGTGTGCTTCCACAGCGTCTTGCCCTTGGACAGGCCCTTGGCCTTGGCAGTGCGTAGGTAGTCCTCACTCATCGTCTCGAGGACGTAGGCGCGCGTCATGCGGACATAACCCGCGGCGGTGAAGAGCGCGAGCGTGAGCGCCGGCAGGATCAGGCCTTGCAGCCACCCGCCGACACCACCATCGGCGATGCTCTGGTATTCGGGCACCGGCACGATGCCCCACTTCAACGCGACGAACTGGTAGAGCAACAGACCGATGGCGAAGGTGGGCAGCGAGTAGAACAGCAGCGCCGATCCCACGAGAATCTTGTCGACGATGCCACCTCTCGTCAGCGCCGCGAGGATGCCGAAGCCGACACCCATCACGAGGGTCAGCGCGAACGACACGACCGCGATGGACAGGGAGATGGGGAAAGCTTGTTTGATCTCGTCGGTCACGCTCATGGACGCGAGGGGCGAGTAGCCCAGGCACGGGGCGTCACACTTGGCGATCGTCTCGGGTGCCTTGCGCTTGAGTTCCTCGTCAGCGGGGAACTCACGGCCGGTCACGGTTCCCTTGACGAAGTCCGTCCACTGGTTGATGACGGGCTTGTCGTACCCGAGTGCCTTGCGGTTCTGCTCGATGAGCTGGGGCGAGCAGTTCTTGCCGCAGGTTTGCTTCGCTGGGTCCTTGCCTGCAGCGAAGAAGAGCACGAACGTCACGAGCGTGACCATGAGCAGCATGATCAGACCCGAGAACAGTCGGCGGATGACGTAAGCAACCATGAGCTTCCGCCCTTTCGGGCAGTCCTCTCCAACGGGGAACGGGTGGGTTCGTTGAGTGGCCGGCGACCGGCCGAGCCGGCGGGCGTCTGTGGACGCCCGCCGGCCAGGTGGTGATCAGAGTCAGGCGGTCACTTCTTGACGCCGACCGAACCGAGGTCCGGGTACATCGAGGTAGCCGGGTTGTCGATGTAGTTCGTCACGTTGGATCCCCGCAGGAGGTAGAACTTCTGGCTCTCCAGCGGGATGTAGGCGACGTCCTCGCCGAGCTTCTGGTCGATCTTCTTGTAGATCTCGCCCGCGGCGTCGACGGAGGTGGCCTTGGCCGCCTCGTCGATCATCTTGTTGACCTCGTCCGACTTGTAGTTGCCGTAGTCCTGACCGTTCGACTTCGCCGTCAGGTTGATGCGGCTGTCGAACAGGGCGGGGATGACCGTGCTGGCCGACGGCCAGTCGGCGCCCCAGCCACCCCAGAAGACGTCGCCGTCGGCGTTCGGGTTCTGGATGACGTCGTAGTACGTGTCGGTCAGCTCGTTCAGGGTGACCTTGAAGCCGGCCTTCTCCCACGTGTCCTTGAGCGCAGCAGCCTGCTTCTGCGACGTCGGCGTGCCACCGGAGTAGGTGAACTTGATCGACGGGTTCGGCTGGCCGGCTTCCTTGAGGAGCTTCTTGGCCTCTTCGATGTTGCCGCCCGTGCCGTACTTGAAGGCCGGGTTCTTGGCGTAGGCCGTGGTCAGAGCCGGGTTGATGATCGAGTAGGCGTTCGTGTAGGCCTTGTCGCCACCGCCGGCCTTGATCCAAGCGTCCTGGCTCGTCGCGGCCAGGAGTGCCTGACGCACCTTCGGGTTCGTCATCTTCTTGAAGTTCGGGACGAGGTAGTCGACGTACGGCGACTGCGGGTTCGTCGAGCGGTCCGCGATCTTGCCCGTGACCTGGCCGTACATCGACGGCGGCACCGCGCGGTCCGTGACGGCGTTCTTGTCGTTGCCCGAGTCGGCGATGAGGCGCTGGTTGATGACCTCGTTCGTCAGGCCCTCCTGGAAGACGATCTTGTCCGGAAGAGCCTTGCGCACGCCGTCGGTCTTGGCGTCGTAGTTCTCGTTGCGGACGAACGTGCCGCCCTTGCCCTTCTGCCACGTGCCCTGCAGCTTGTAGGGGCCGTTCGAGAAGACGGCGTAGTTGCTCTTGTCTCCCTTGTCCTGATCCTTGCGGTAAGGGTCGAAGGCGCGCAGCGAGGCCACGGCGAGGTTGAAGTCCGGCCACGCCTTGTTGAACTTGTACGTGATCGTCTTGCCATCGCAGGTGACGGCCTTGTCGAAGTCGGCCTGGCCGGCCTTCTTGTAGGGGCCGTTGTAGACGGGCAGGCCGTCCTTCTGCGGCACGTCGAGGAAGCCGAGCGCGTAGTTCGGGCCACCCGTGATGACGTCGGTCGCGAAGCTGCGGCTCAGGCCGTACTTGAGGTCGTCACACGTGATGTCCTTGCCGTCCTGCCACTTCACGCCGTCCTTGAGCGTGAAGCTCCACTTCTTGCCGCCGTCGCTCATCTTGCCCGTGTCGGTCGCGAGGTCAGCCACCGGCTTGTCGGCCTTGGCGGCGTCCTCGGTGACCGGCATCTGCACGAGCGAGCGGTACGTGAGGCGGCCCATGTCGGCGATGTCGCGGCCGATGTACATGCGCTGCGGGTCGAGGTGCTCAGCAGGACGCTTCGACAGGTAGTAGAGCGTGCCGCCCTTGCCGCCACCTTCACTCGAGCTGCCCTTGTCGTCGCTCGAGCCGCCACCGCACGCGGCGAGGCTCATCGAGCCGGCGATCGCCACGGCGAGGATGGAATACGACTTCTTGTTCATCGTCATCTCCTTGATGAAGAAGGATCCGCCGAGGCGATCCAACTGACCTGACCGGACGTGGTCAGGAAAATGAGGGGTGAGCCGGCTGGCTCAGTGGCGGTCGGCCTTGGGGTCGAGCGCGTCGCGCAGACCGTCTCCGACGAGGTTGAAGCTCAGCACCAGGGCCGCGATCGTGAACACCGGCGCGAAGAAGTACAGCGGGTCCTGGTTGAGGTAGTTCACCGAGTCGGTGATGATGTTGCCCAGCGTCGGGGTGGGCGCCTTGATACCCACGGTGAGGTAGCTCAGGGCTGCCTCGGCCGAAACGAAGGCCGGGAACAGCAGCGTGGCGTAGACGAGGATCGGGGCCCAGAGATTCGGTAGCAGTTCGGTGAAGTACACCCGCTTGTTGGTGGCTCCGAGGCTGCGGGCCGCCTCTACGAACTCGCGGTTGCGCAGGGTCATGACCTGGCCGCGGATGATGCGGGCGAAGGTCGGCCAACCGAAGAGACCCAGCACGAGGATGACGTAGATTCCAGCCGCCACGTTGTCGTCCGAGACACCCATGCTCTTGATGCGTGCGATGAAGGTTCCGGACAACGCGAGCAGCATGAGGGTCTGCGGGAAACACAGCACGAGGTCGATGAGGCGGGTGCCGAGGAAGTCGACCTTTCCTCCAGCGAATCCGGATGCCAGTCCCACGACGAGCCCGATGATGACGGCGACGAGCGTCGCGCACAGGCCGACAACCACGGAGAACGTGATGCCGTACAGCAGGCGCGACAGCGTGTCGGTACCGCTGCCCGGGACCACGCCGAGCCAGTGCTCCGCGCTCATGCCGCCCCAGGAACCCTTGGGACTCGAATCAGCGTTGATGAGGTCCTGATGGTTGGTCAACGGGTCGAGAATCTTCAGCTTGACGAGGATGGGCGCGAGGATCGCAGTGAGGACGAAGAGACCTGCGACGGTCATCGCCGCCAGAGTGGCCTTGTCGCGCTTGAGTCGAGACACGGCGATCTGACGAAGCGAACGACCTTCGATCGCCTTGGGCTCCTCGGGCGTCTGGGGTTCGGCCCCATCGGGACCCATCCCTTCGAGCGCGGGATCGCCGGTGACCATTGCCAAGGCTTCGTCCTTCCGTCTCAGGGCGCTCGGTGCGCGCTCCGCCTGTCACACGCGGCCCGGCGGTTGGCCGAGCTCGTCATGCACCCCAGATCATGCCCCATCGAAATTGTGATTCCAGCCTCAAAGTACGAGGGTCACCAGATCGTTACCTTTGACCCGCGAATGGCCGCAGGTGTAACACCGCGTTAACGAAACACGCGATTCTGCAACATCACGCAGTGAGCTGCATCACGTTGCACTCTCACCCCCGCGGATGACGGCGCGCAGGCGTCGCCATCGCTCCCCCAGCCGCTCCTCCCACCCCCGCGACGTCGGGTGGTAGTAGTCCGCATCGGGCAGCAGGTCGTCCGGCAGGAACTGCTGCGGGCCGACGCCGTCCGGTTCATCGTGCGTGTATGTGTATCCGGCCCCGTGCCCCAACTGCGTCGCCCCGGCGTACCCCGAACCGCGCAGATGCGGCGGCACGGCGCCGCCGCGGCCCGCCCGGACGTCGGCGATGGCGGCGTTGATCGCCGCGTACGCCGCATTCGACTTCGGCGCGATCGCGTTGTGCACGACCGCCTGCGCGAGGATGATCCGCGCCTCCGGCATGCCGATCTGCGCGACGGCGTGCATCGCCGCCACCGCCGTCTGCAGCGCCGTCGGATCCGCCATCCCCACGTCCTCGCTTGCGGCGATGACGATGCGCCGCGCGATGAATCGCGGATCCTCGCCCGCCTCGAGCATGCGTGCCAGATAGTGCAGGGCGGCGTCGACGTCGGAGCCGCGCATCGACTTGATGAGGGCGGAAGCGACGTCGTAGTGCTGGTCACCGGCGCGGTCGTAGCGCACCGCGGCTGCCGCCATCGCCTGCTCGACGTGGGCGAGCGTGATGGTTTTCTCCCCCGCGTCCGTCGCCACCCCGGCGCCCGCCTCGAGAGCCGTGAGCGCCCTCCGGGCGTCACCGCCGGCCATGCGGACGAGGTGATCGCGCGCGTCGTCGTCGAGGGTGAATCGCTCGTCGAGACCGCGCTCGTCGACGAGTGCCGCGCCGATGACGTCCGCGATCTGCGCGTCGTCGAGCGAGGTGAGCGTGACGAGCACCGAACGCGACAGCAGCGGGGCGATGACGCTGAACGACGGGTTCTCCGTCGTCGCGGCGACGAGGATGACGGTGCGGTTCTCGACGCCGGGCAGCAGCGCGTCCTGCTGGGCCTTGCTGAAGCGGTGGATCTCGTCGAGGAACAGGACCGTCGAACGGCCGTACATCGCGAGGTGGCGGCCCGCCTCCTCCATCGCCTGACGCACGTCCTTGACGCCCGCCGTGATCGCCGACAACTCGACGAACCGGCGTTCCGCGCTGTTCGCCGCGAGGTGCGCGAGCGTCGTCTTGCCCGTTCCGGGTGGCCCCCACAGGATCGCGCTCATCGGCCCCGCCGCACCCGCCTGACCCTCGATGAGACGCCGCAGCGGCGACCCGGGCTTGAGCACATCGCCCTGCCCACGCACCTCCTCGAGGGTGCGCGGGCGCATGCGCACCGCGAGCGGCGCCATCGCCGACGCCCCAGCGCTGCCCGAGGTTCGTTCACCGTCGAGTCGGCTCGAGAACAGGTCATCACTCATGGCTGCAGTCAACCAGCCACCACCGACAAGGCACGACTAGAGTGAGCCGCGCCACCGCGCCGCCCGCCTCGAAGGACACCCCATGAGCAATTCCTCCCACCCCACCGCGATCCGTCAGACGTTCAACGTCGTCATCGGGTGGTTCGGGGTCGCCATCGGGATCGTCCTCGTCGTCAGCGGCCTCATGGCCCGCTCGCCGCACACGATGGCGTTCGTCGGCTTCGCCCTCGCCGCGGCGTCGTTCTGCGTCATGGTGCGCCCGAGCATCCGCTTCGACGCGGACGACGTCGTCGTCTCCAACGTCGTGCGTGAGGTGACGCTGCCCTGGCCGGGCATCTCGCACGCCACGTCGAAGGGCAGCCTCGTCATCCATGACAACGACGGGCACAAGACGACGGTGTGGGCGATCGGCTCGCAGAAGGCGCGCGGCGCGCGCAACACCGACGACGCGCGTCTCGGCATCCTGCCGACCGCGTCCCTGCGCCCGATGCCGGGCACCCTGACGCAGCCTTCGCGCTCTGCCGGCGCGCTGCGCGAAGCCCTCGACGCCGAGACGGTGGACAACCCGACCGACGTCCCCACCGATCGTCGCGTGCGCTGGCTGCCGCTGCCGTGCGCCCTCATGGCACTCGCGCTCGTCAGCGTCATCGTGGCGGTCATCGGATGAGGTGGGGCGCCACGCGACAGCGCGCCGGGGCCTCTCGGGCCGACGATTCGTCGGCTGCCTCGTCAAATGGTTCGGGCCATTCGCCCGAGCCGGCCGACGGCGGGCGTCCGAGCGGGCGAGGCTACGGCGCCTTCGTCGCGCGTCACGCCAAGGCCATCGTCCTGACGTGGCTCGTCGCCGTCGTCCTGGCCTTTGCGACGACGGCCGGCGCCTTCGGTGGCGGCGGACTCTTCGCACACCTGCAGCAGGCCGAGCCGTTCGTGCCGGGTGAGGCACACACCGGCAACGACATGCTGCTGACCGGCGACAAGGCCGGCGGCAGCGTCGCCGTCCGACTCGACGGGGTGGCGAGTTCACAGCAAGCGGCTGTCGGCGCGAAGGTGCAGCAGGTGATCGACGACGTCGTGCACACGTCGGCGGTCGAGTCGGCGTACTCACCCGCGGCGAAACGCGACCCGCGCGTCGCTGCCGCCTACCGTTCCTCGAGCGCACCCGAGTCGATGGTCTTCGTCGCCACGCTCGATGCTGGGCTCGACAAGAGCGTGCAGGAGGACGTGAGCGCGCAGGTCACGAAGGCCGTCGAAGCGGTGATGCCCGCGGGGGTGCGCATGCGCACCGGCGGGTCCGTGGAAGTGCTCAAGCGCATCACCGATCAGGTGCAGGAAGACCTCAAGACCGGAGAGGGCATCGCCTTCCCGCTGACCCTCATCGTCATGGTCATCGTGTTCGGAGGATTCATCGCGGCGGGCCTCCCCCTCATCGGCGCGATCGCTGCGATCGCCGGCGGGCTGCTCGCGCTGCTCGGGTTCAGCCACGTCACCGACCTCGATGCGACCGTCGTCAACATCGTCACGATTCTTGGTCTCGGCCTCTCGATCGACTACGGCCTGCTCATCGTCGGACGCTTCCGCGAGGAACTGTCGCGCCTCGCGCTGCAGCGCGAGGCCGACGGCCTCGACGGGGTGCTCACGAGCGCCGACAAAGACCTCGCGACCCAGCGCACGATCGCGACGGCCGGGCGCACCGTTCTCTTCAGCGGGCTTACGGTCGCGATCTCCGTCGCAGGGCTCGTCCTGTTCCCCGCATCGGTGACAAAGGCGATCGGCCTCGCCGGCCTGTCCGTCGTCGCCGTCGCCTGCCTGGCGGCGCTGACGCTCGTGCCCGCCTGCGCGCGCCTCGCTGCGGCGCGCCTCGCGAAGAAGCGCGTGCAGCCTGACGCGGACGAGGGACGATTCGCCGACCTCGCCCACGCCGTCCAGCGTCATCTGTGGATCTCGATCTGCGGTGTCGTCGTCGTCCTGCTCGTGCTGGCCGCGCCGCTGATCGGCATGCGGCAGGTGAGCTCGACGAGCGCGTTGCTGCCGACGTCGGACCCGCAACGCACCCTCATGAACGACCTCGCCCACGACTTCCCTGTGCTCGGCGAACCCGCCGTGAGCATCGTCGGCGAGACCGACGTGGCGACGATGACGAAGTGGGTCTCGAGCGATGTCGCACACCGCGGATACGTCACCGGGGTCAACCCCGTGCGTGACCTCGGCGACGGCAAGGTCGCCGTCGGATTGCGAGTCGACGGGGCCACCCCCTCCAACGGGCGCATGCAGCACGTCGTCCACGACCTGCACGCTCACCGCCCAGGATTTCCGACATGGGTGACGGGCCAGCAGGCCAAGCTCGACGACTACACGCACGCCATCGCTGCGCGAGCCCCCTACGTCGTGCTCGTCGTTGCGTTCGCGACGCTCGTGCTGCTGTTCCTCATGACGGGATCGCTCGTCCTGCCGCTCAAGGCCCTCCTGTTCAACGCCCTCTCCCTCGGCGCGAGCCTCGGAGCGATGACGTGGATCTTCCAGAACGGCCACTTCGAATCGCTGCTCGGCTACACGAGCAACGACGCGATCGAGTCGACCGTCCCCGTCATCCTCATCGCGTTCGGTTTCGGCCTGGCGATGGACTACGAGGTATTCCTGCTCTCTCGCATCGTCGAGGCCCACGAACATGGTGACGACGACGCGCGCGCCGTCGCCGTCGGCATCCAGCGCAGCGGACGCATCGTGACGAGCGCCGCACTTCTCATGGTCATCGTCATGCTCGGGTTCGCGGCGGCGAAGATGGTCATCATCAAGCAGATCGGCGTGGGCCTCGCCCTGTCGATCATTCTCGACGCCACGCTCGTCCGCATGATCCTCGTGCCCGCGACGATGACCGTCATGGGCCGGTGGAACTGGTGGGCCCCCGCCCCGATGAAACGCTGGCACGCCCGCTTCGGCCTCCGCGACTGACTCCCCCGCGAATCGCGTCCCCCTTTGCGAATCCCGTCCCCAACGGCGATTTGCGGTCACATTCGAACACCGGCGCCCTCGAGCATCCGGCGCATGCCGGCCGCGCCGCTGCTGGGGTCATGCAGATGTGCCCGGATGCCGCAGGACGTCGCCGCCGCGACGTTGCGGGCCGAATCGTCGACGAACACGATCTGACGCGCCGGGACGTCCAGCCGGTCGATGATCGACGCGAAGAACGCCTCGGCCGGTTTGCACGCGCCGAGCTCGCAGGAATAGAACTCCTCGTCGAACACTCCGGCGTAGCGGCGGCGCATGAGGTCACGGCGCACGTCCTGCTGGTTGGTTGCGAGACGCACGCCGTACCCGGCACGTCTGACCTTCGCGACGACGGCCATCGCCTCTTCGTCGATGTCGAAACGCGACCACAGCTGCAGCGCGTCATCGGGATCGAGCGCGACCCCGTGCTCCTCGGCCGCGGCGACGAGGCAGTCACGCATCCTCGCCTCGCCCCGCATGGCGGGCAGGTCGCGGGCGAACACGACGGACGCGAAGCCCTCGCCACCGATCGCGTCGAGCGCACCCACCCAGCCGTGACGCGCGTGCTGCAGCACACCGTCGGCATCGAACAGGACGGTAGCCGTATCACGCATGTGGCGACCCTACGGTTGAAAGGGGCAAGCCCTGAAACCGTTGTCGGGCCCAGCACCCCCGGCGCGTCGCGCAGAATCGGTCGAGCCCCTGACGTCATGCGACGTCAGGGGCTCGACCCGTTGATCGGTCGCCGATCAGCCGATCACGACTTGTTGGGCGACGCCTCGGCCGGAGCGGCGGGCGATGCGGCGTCCGCAGAAGCCTCACTCTTGACCTGAGGCTTGGCGTCCACACCCGCCTCCTTGCGCTGCTGAGCGGAGATCGGGGCGGGCGCGGCCGTCAGCGGGTCATAGCCGCCGCCGCTCTTCGGGAACGCGATGACGTCGCGGATCGAGTCGGTGCCCGCGAGCAGCGAGACGATGCGGTCCCAGCCGAACGCGATGCCGCCGTGCGGGGGCGCACCGAAGCTGAACGCTTCGAGGAGGAAGCCGAACTTCTCGTGCGCGTCCTCCTCGCTCAGACCCATGACCTTGAAGACGCGCTCCTGCAGGTCCTTGCGGTGGATACGAATCGAGCCACCGCCGATCTCGTTGCCGTTGCACACCATGTCGTACGCGTACGCGAGCGCCTCGCCTGGTTCGGTGTCGAACGTGTCGACGTACTCGGCCTTCGGCATCGTGAACGCGTGGTGCACGGCCGTCCACGTACCGGAGCCGACGGCGACGTCCCCCGAGGCGACAGCGTCGGCGGCAGGCTCGAACAGCGGCGCGTCGACGACCCACAGGAAGCTCCACGCGTTCTCGTCGATGAGGTCGCAGCGCTTGCCGATCTCGAGACGCGCTGCGCCGAGCAGCGCGCGCGACGCCTTCGTCGCACCCGCGGCGAAGAAGATGCAGTCGCCGGGCTTCGCACCGACGTGGCCGGCGATGCCCTCCACCTCGGTCTCGGTGAGGTTCTTGGCCACCGGGCCGGTGAGCGAGCCGTCCTCCTGGACGAGGACGTACGCGAGGCCCTTCGCGCCGCGCTGCTTCGCCCACTCCTGCCACGCGTCGAGCTGACGACGGGGCTGCGACGCACCACCCGGCATGACGACGGCGCCGACGTATTCGGCCTGGAACACGCGGAACGTCGTGTCCTTGAAGAACTCCGTGCACTCGACGAGCTCGTTGCCGAAGCGCAGGTCGGGCTTGTCCGAGCCGTACTTCGCCATCGCGTCGGCGTACGTCATGCGCGGGAACGGCGTCGGCAGGTCGACGCCGATCGTCGCCCACACGGCCTTCGCGATCTGCTCACCGAGCTCGATGACGTCGTCCTGCTCGACGAAGCTCATCTCGATGTCGAGCTGCGTGAACTCGGGCTGACGGTCGGCGCGGAAGTCCTCGTCGCGGTAGCAGCGCGCGATCTGGTAGTAGCGTTCCATCCCGGCGACCATGAGCAGCTGCTTGAACAGCTGCGGGCTCTGCGGCAGCGCGTACCAGCTGCCCGGCGCGAGACGAGCGGGGACGAGGAAGTCGCGAGCGCCCTCGGGCGTCGAACGCGTCAGCGTCGGCGTCTCGATCTCGACGAAGTCGCGCTCGTTGAGCACGGCGCGCGCAGCCTGGCTCACCTTCGAGCGCAGACGGATCGCGTCGCCCTGGTCCTTGCGACGCAGGTCGAGGTAGCGGTACTTGAGGCGCGCTTCCTCGCCGACGGTGATGCGCTCGTCGATCTGGAACGGCAGCGGCGCCGCCTCGGAGAGCACCTCGATCTCGTTCGCGACGACGTCGACCTCACCTGTCGGCAAATTCGGGTTGACGTCCTTCGGCTCGCGCGCGGCGACCTCACCCGTCACCTTGATGCAGTATTCGGAGCGCAGACCGTGCGCGGCGCCCGTCAGCACCTCGTCGCGTGCGACGACCTGGACGACGCCCGAGGCGTCACGCAGGTCGACGAAGGCGACACCGCCGTGGTCGCGACGCTTGGCCACCCAACCCGTCAGGGTGACGGTGTCACCGACGTCGGCTGCGCGAAGGGTTCCGGCTTCATGGGTTCGAAGCATGATGTTCCTCTCGATTCGTTCCATGCGGCGACGCGTCGATCGGACGATGCTCGACCGGGCGCCCCACGTGGGAGCAGCCCGGGAGGTGTGGGCGGGGGCCAGGTCGCGGTGCCACCACACCTTCGCCGAAAGATCTTCGGCCTCTCGTCGGTGACGCCGGACGCGCGGTCCGCCGCAGAACACGCCCGTCACGGGCCATGCTCGGGCGGGGTGTCAGGCCGCCACGGCGTACCTGCTCATTCTAGGTGATGCCGCGTGTGCGACGCGCCCGTGTTTTTCGCGGCTCAGTCGAGCTCGTCCCCGTCGACGTAGAACCAGCGGCCGGCGCGGCGTTCGAAGCGCGAGTGCTCTCGCAGCACCCCGCGACGGCCGTCGTCGGCGAGGTAGGACGCCTCGAAGGTGACGGTGCCGCGCGTATCGGCCTCGTTCATGCCGCCGTCACCCGTGTCGAGCACCCGCAGGGCCAGCCACGTCACGCCGTCGAGGTCGCCGACCTGAGCCGGGCGCGTGCGCGGATGCCAGGTGCGCCAGAGGTGGTCGGCATCACGTAGCACGAACGCCGTGTAGCGCGAGCGCATGAGCGCTTCGGGCGTCGGCGCGAGCACGCCGTCGAGGACGAGCGGGCCGCAGCATTCGCGCAACGAGCGCCCGGGCACCCAGGCGCAGGGACACTCGGCGTCCGGGCCGGGTCGCACGCTTGGGTCGGCCGCAGCAGGCATGGGTCTCCTCGGTGACGGGCTCGCGCAGCGATCGACGCGCGGCGGTTCGTTGGCACGACGATAACCTGTGCGCCATGACGAAGCGGATCGCGATGTACTTCCTCGGCGGAACCATCTCCATGTCCTCCGATGGCGGCGCCGGAGTGCGCCCCACGCTCGGCGCGGACGACCTCATCGCCGCTGTCCCCGGCCTCGACGCAGCTGACGTCGACCTCACCGGCGAGACGATCGCGCGCGAACAGAGCGGTTCGCTCACCCCGGCGCACCTGCTCGAGGTGCTGCAGCGCGCGAGTGCCTCCGACGCCGACGGGTTCGTCCTCGTCCAGGGCACCGATACGCTCGAGGAAAGCGCCTACCTGCTCGACCTGCTCTGGGACGACGGGCGCGCGTTCGCCGTCACGGGCGCGATGCGCAACCCGACGATGGCCGGGGCCGACGGAGCCGCCAACATGCTCGCCGCGATCCGCGTCGCCGCGAGCGACGCCGCGCGTGGGCTGGGCGTCGTCGCCGTGTTCGCCGATGAGATCCACGCGGCGCGCTCGGTGACGAAGGGCGACACGTCGTCGCTCACGACGTTCGTCTCCCCCGACTGCGGCCCGATCGGGCGCGTCCTCGAAGGTCATACCCACCTCTTCTACCGCCCCGCGCGACTGTCGGCCCTCCCCCGGCCTGACGCCGTCGACGCCGAGGTGCCCGTCCTGACGGTGGCACTCGGGCAGTCCGCGCGGGCGCTCGACGCCGTGAGCGCGGGCGCCGACGCGCTCGTCATCGCCGGCCTCGGAGCCGGGCACGTGCCCGGGTGGTGGGCCGAGAGCGTCGGACACATCGCGGCCCGCATTCCCGTCATCATGACAAGCCGGACGTTCTCGGGCCCGGCGCTCGTCGAGACGTACGGTGCGGTCGGCGCGGAGGTCGACCTCCAGCGCCGCGGCGTCGTCATGGGTGGCTACCTGCGCGCCACGCAGGTGCGACTGCTCGTCATGACGATGCTGGCCACCGGGGCGTCACGCGACAGCATCGCCGCCGAGGTGCGCCGCCGCGGCGGCTACCGCTGACCCGCTACTGCTTCGGAGCGAAGGCGGGGTGCACCGACCACGGGGTGTCGGGGGCGCGCAACGGTGCCCAGCCCGCGTCGCGCGCCGCGCGAGCCGCGAGGCATGACATGAGCAGCGCCGGGTTGTGGAGGCGCCCGGCGAGCGCTGCGTCGACGACGTCGTCGAGG
The DNA here is from genome assembly GCF_017565385.1 of Dermacoccus sp. NHGro5. Taxonomy (NCBI): domain Bacteria; kingdom Bacillati; phylum Actinomycetota; class Actinomycetes; order Micrococcales; family Dermacoccaceae; genus Dermacoccus; species Dermacoccus sp. NHGro5. Next base: position 301,405 of record NZ_JAGEKQ010000004.1, read on the forward strand.
CGAACCCAGCCGGTCGGCATGTCGAGTTCTTCCTCCTCGCGCTCGAACCGGTCATCCTCCGACACGTCGGTGAGGTCGCGGGCGAGGAAGACGCGAAGCTGCTCCGAGAGCCCGCCCGGTGACGAGGCGTAGTCGATGAGCAGGTCGAGACGCCCGGCGCGCAGGTCGGCCTCTTCGTAGAGCTCACGCAGCGCCGCCTCGTGCGGCAGCTCGCCGTCGACGTCGAGCAGCCCCGCCGGGATCTCCCACTCCTGCGCACCGATGGGGTGCCGGTACTGGCGAATGACGAGCACCTCCTCGGCGCCGGGTTCGCCGCGCATCGCGAGGACGGCGACGGCGCCCGGATGGCGGACGAAGTCACGGGTGACGCGCCCGGCATCGCCGAGATCGGCTTCCTCCTGGACGACGTCCCAGACCCATCCCTCGTAGACGACGTCGCTGCGCACGACGGGCGCGGGGGTGTAGTCGTCGACGAGTTCGCTGGGGGTGATCGTGGGGTGCATGGAAGTCATGCCACCGATCCTGACACACCGGACTGGCACCCGGTCGCGCCCGGCCGCTACGTCGCAGGCCGACGTCCCAAGAAACGCCGAGGAGGGCGGCGCCGTCTCCGGCATCGCCCTCCTCGATTCATGACACGCGGCCCGAACAGCAGCCGCACGTCGTCACTTGCTCGGTCGCTCCAGCGCGGCCTGGACGAGCCCCGCGAACAGCGGGTGCGCGCGGTGCGGTCGCGACTTGAACTCCGGATGAGCCTGCGTCGAGACGTAGTACGGGTGGACGTCCTTCGGCAGTTCGACGAACTCGACGAGCCCGAGCTCGGGGTGCGTACCCGAGACGACGAGTCCAGCGTCGGTGACCTGCTCGAGGTAGTCATTGTTCACCTCGTAGCGGTGACGGTGACGCTCGCTCACCTCCGTCGTGCCGTAGGCGTTCGACACGACCGAGCCGTCGAGCAGCTTCGCCGGGTAGGCGCCGAGGCGCATCGTGCCACCGAGGTCGCCGGCGCCCTCGACGAACGACTTCTGCTCCTCCATCGTCGCGATGACGGGGTGTGACGTCTCGGGGTCGAACTCGGAGCTCGACGCGTCAGCGATGCCCGCGACGTTGCGCGCGTACTCGATGACCATGCACTGCAGGCCGAGGCAGATGCCGAGCGTCGGCACCTTGTTCTCACGGGCCCACTTCAGCGCGCCGAGCTTGCCCTCGATGCCGCGCACGCCGAACCCGCCGGGCACGAGCACCGCGTCGACACCCGACAGCGCTTTCTTCGCGCCCGCGTCGCTCGTGCAGGTGTCGGAGGCGACCCAGCGGATCCTCACCTTCGTGTCGTGATGGAAACCGCCGGCGCGCATCGCCTCGGTGATCGACAGGTAGGCGTCGGGCAGGTCGATGTACTTGCCGACGAGGGCGATCTCGACCTCGTGCGCCGGACGGTGGACGTGGTCGAGGAGCTTGTCCCACTGGGCCCAGTCGACGTCACGGAACGGCAGGCCAAGGCGGCGGATGACGTACGCGTCGAGCCCCTCGGAGTGCAGCACGCGCGGGATGTCGTAGATGCTCGGCGCGTCGACGGCGGCCGCGACGGCCTCGGAGTCGACGTCGCACATGAGCGAGATCTTGCGCTTGATCGGCTCGGGGATCTCGCGATCGGCGCGCAGGATGAGCCCGTCGGGCTGGATGCCGACCTGACGCAGTGCAGCGACGGAGTGCTGCGTCGGCTTCGTCTTCAGCTCACCGCTGGGGCCGATGTACGGCACGAGCGAGACGTGGAGGAAGAAGACGTTGTCGCGCCCCACGTTGTGGCGCACCTGGCGTGCGGCCTCGAGGAACGGCAAGGACTCGATGTCGCCGACCGTGCCACCGATCTCGGTGATGATGATGTCGGGTGCGTCGTCGCCGTTCGCCTCGGCGCGCATGCGCTCGACGATCTCGTTCGTGATGTGTGGGATGACCTGCACCGTGTCACCGAGGTACTCCCCGCGACGCTCGCGTGCGATGACATCGGAGTACACCTGGCCGGTCGTGACGTTGGCGCGCCCGTGCAGGTTGACGTCGAGGAATCGCTCGTAGTGACCGATGTCGAGGTCGGTCTCCGCGCCGTCTTCGGTGACGAACACCTCACCGTGCTGGAACGGGTTCATCGTTCCCGGGTCAACGTTCAAGTAGGGGTCGAGCTTCTGCATCGTGACGCGCAGGCCGCGCGAACGCAGCAAACGGCCGAGACTGGATGCCGAGAGGCCCTTTCCGAGGGAGGAGGCCACGCCTCCGGTGACAAAAATATGCTTCGTCGTCTGATCCACCACGGAATGCCAGCCTACTTCATCGAGAGGTGTTCGGGCGACAGGGCTGCCGCACGATGGATGTGAACCCAGAGAACGTTCATGCGCTCGACTTCTGTGACGCGCCGGCCGCCGCCAGCAGGGATTCGGCGTGCTCGCGCGCGACCGCGCTTGTCGTGTCGCCACCCAGCATGCGCGCGATCTCGGTGACGCGCGCGTCACCCGTGACGGCGGCGACGCCGCTCTCGGTGACGGCGCCGTCATGCGATTTGTGGACGACGAGGTGGTTGTCGGCGTACGCCGCGACCTGCGCGAGGTGCGTCACGACGATGACCTGCGCGCTCTGCGCGAGCCGCGCCAGGCGCGCGCCGATGTCGTGCGCCGCCTCGCCCCCGACGCCGGCGTCCACCTCGTCGAACACGAACGTGGGCACGCTGCCCGTCGACGTCACCACCTCGAGGGCGAGCATGACGCGCGACAGCTCACCACCGGAGGCGGCCTTCGTCACCGGCTTCGGATCCATGCCGCGGTTGGCCGACAGCAGGATCGTGACGTCGTCGATGCCGTGCTCCGAGGGTTTGACGAGGCGCCCGTCGGGCAACTCGAGGCCCTTGTCGGCTTCGGCGATCGAGACCTCGACGACGAGGCGAGCCGAGCCCATCGCGAGGTGATGCAGCTCCTGCGTGACAGCCTCACCCAGTCGCTCGGCCGCGGATCGACGCAGATCGTGCAGCGCGAGAGCATCAGCCCCGACCTTCGGCGTGAGCCCCGCGACCTCGGCGTCGATCGCGGCGATGCGATCGTCCGAGCCGGCGAGCTCCTGCGCCTCACGCCCGGCCTGTTCACGCCACGTGAGCACGTCGTCGAGTTCGGGCCCGTACGCCTTGAGCAGCTGGGTGATGGCGGCGCGCCGCTGATGCACCTCCTGCAACCGCTGCGGATCCATGTCGATGGCCGCTGCGTACTGCGCCACGTCCGCGGCGAGGTCGGCCGTGAGCGTCTGCACCTCCCGCAACCGCTCGATGAACGGTGCGAGGTCGGCGTCCAGCGTCACACCCGACTCGAGCCCACTGCGCGCAGCAGCCATGAGCGCCAGCGCATTCGGCTCGTCGGGCGACAACTCGTCGCCGGCCAGGGCCGCACCCGCACCACGCGAGGCGGCCAGGAGATCCTCGGCATGCGTGAGCCGCTCACTCTCCGCCGCGAGTTCGACGTCCTCACCCTCGATCGGCTCGATCTCGTCGATGCGCGCGATCCCAGCCTCGAGCATCGTGAGCCGCTGCGCGCGCTCCTGCGCCTTGAGCGTCAACTCGCGCCGCTCGGCCCGCAGCGCCTTCAGCCTCACATACCCGTCGCGGTAGCGCTGCGCCACCTCCGAGAGTTCGGGGCCTGCGAACGCGTCGAGGATCTGACGGTGCTCCTCGGGCTGCTTGAGCCGCCATTGGTCGGCCTGCCCGTGCACCGCGACCAGCTCATGCCCGATGCGCGCCAGCACGCCTGCGGGGACACTGCGCCCGGCCACCTGCGCACGCGAACGCCCCGTCGCGGCTACCGAGCGGCTGAGGATCACCTCGTCGCCCGCCTCCACGTCGAACTCATCGGCCAGCGCGGCCGCGCTCACATGCTCGCCCGGCACGTCGAGGAACCCCTCGACGAGCGCCGACTTCTCCCCCGTGCGCACCCGATCGGCGTCAGCACGCTCACCGAGCAGCAGCCCGAGACCGCTGACGACCATCGTCTTACCCGCGCCCGTCTCGCCCGTGACCACGTTGAGCCCCGGGCTGAGTTCGAGCGTCGCGTCGGCGATGACACCCATGTTGCGAATCCGGATTTCCCTCAGCACGCTTCCCACCCTAGGGGCACGACGCGACGAATGGTGATTCGAACACGCTTACGAACAGATGAACTTTTCAATGCGCGCGTCGCGTGCCGCGCCAGCCCTCGACCGACAGGTCGAACTTGCGCACGAGACGATCCGTGAACGGCGCGGTGCTCAGGCGCGCCAGCGTGACGGGCTTGTCGCTCGCGTGCACCTCGACACGGGCGCCGTCGGGCAGATCGAACGGGCGCCGCCCGTCACACCACAGCACGGCGCGCCCCTGCGCACCGGGCACGAGTTCGACGGCAAGTTGCGCGCGCGGCCCCAGCACGAGCGGGCGCGCGAACAGCGCATGCGCCGAGATCGGCACGAGGAGGATGGCCTCGGTGTCCGGCCACACGACCGGTCCTCCCGCGCTGAAGGCATAGGCCGTCGACCCCGTCGGCGTCGCGATGACGACGCCGTCAGCGCCCCAGGACGCGAGGGGACGGCCGTCGATCTCGACGGTCAGTTCGAGCATGCGCTCTCGTGCGGCCTTCTCGATGCTCGCCTCGTTGAGCGCCCACCCGCGGTGCAGTTCCACCTCACCGCGCCCGTCGGTCGCGACGACCTCGAGCGTCGCGCGGGTCTCGACGATCCACGAGCGCTCACGCACGCAGGCGACGATCCGCTCGACGTCCTCCTTCTCCGCCTCCGCGAGAAACCCGACGTGGCCGAGATTTATGCCGAGCAGCGGCACCCCGCAGTCGCGCGACAGTTCGGCGGCGCGCAGGATCGTGCCGTCACCGCCCAGGACGACGGCGAGCTCGCACGCCACCCCAGCTTCCTCCGGCGCGACGGTGACGACGCCCGGCCGCTGCGCGATCCCGAAGGCCGCCAGCTCGTCGGCGATGCCCGCGACCTCGATCCCGGCGGCCGTCAGCCCTTCGACGAGTCGCTCGGCGACCTCGTAGGCCTCGGGCCGGCGCGGGTGGCCGATGAGCAGGACGCGGCGGTTCATCACTCGCTCCTTCGCGTGAGGTCGCGGATTCGCTGGTTGGCGGAGGCGTCGTCGAGTGCGCCACCGACCGCGGCGCGACGCAACCAGACGAGGTATTCGTGGTTGCCGTGGCTGCCCACCATCGGGCTCCACGCGAGACCGTGCACGGCGAGGCCGAGTTCGGACGCGCACGCGAGCACCTTCTCGATGCTCTCGCGACGCTGCTCGACTGACGTCACGACGCCCGTCCTGCCCAGTCTCTCGCGTCCGACCTCGAACTGCGGCTTGATGAGCGCGATGAGATCACCGTCGTCGGCGAGCAGAAAGGACATGTGGGGCAGCGCCAGCGTCAGCGAGATGAACGACAGATCGCTGACGACGAGTGCGAACGGTGAGCCGTCGAGCTGCGTCGCGCTCACGACGTCGCGGACGTTGACGCCCTCGAGATCGGTGACGCGCGGGTCGCTCTTGACCGGTTCGGCGAGCTGGCCGTGCCCGACGTCGAGAGCGACGACGTGAGCCGCCCCCCGTTCGAGCAGCACCTGCGTGAACCCACCGGTCGAGGCGCCGACGTCGATGGCGTGCGCTCCGGCGACGCGGGTCGCGACACCCGGAAAGGCCTCGCACGCGGCGAGGAGCTTGTGTGCGGCACGGCCCACGTAGTGGTCGAGGTCGCCCTCGATCTCGACGTTCTGCGTGTCGCTCACCTTGGTCGACGCCTTCGCCTCGACCTTGCCGTCGACAAGCACCCTCCCCGCGTCGAGCAGCTCCTTCGCCTGGGCGCGAGAACGCACGAGGCCGCGCGCCACGAGGGCGGCGTCGAGTCGCACACCACTCATGCCTGGGCCTGTTCGAGGCGTCGCTGCAAGCTCTCATGGACGTCGTGTGCACGAGCGATGACCTCGGCGGCGTCGACGTCGGGCCCACAGCTTTCGGACCCGCTGTCATTCGACACTCTGCCGACCGACCCATTGCCGCCCGTCGACTCGCCGGCCATCGCATCGACGCTCTCGCGCAGGCGGCTCACGGCATCGTCCAGCTCTGTGTCACCGACCGGGCCGTCCCCGGCGATCACACGACGGCCCTCGGCCCGCTGGGCGAGCTCACCCGGGCTGGGCACCCCGATGCTCATGACCCGCACGCCTGACGCATCTCGCGCGCCGCGTCCTCGGCGGAGAGGTCTCCCGCATCGACGCGCTCCCACAGGGACGTCAGCAGACCGCGCACGCGAGCGATGCTCGCCCCCGCGTCGCATTTCCCGGCAGTCTCGACCTCGTACGGCTGCGTCAACCCGCGCAGATCCGCGAGCACGTACGTCGGGCGACGCTCCTTCGGTGCCGCGGCTGCGTCCGCGAGGCCGTGAACGCCGGTGAGCACGAGCACGCTGTCGTACCCGCCGCGGGTCGCGCCTTCGATATCCGTCTCGAGCCGGTCGCCGACAGCAAGGACGCGCGCCGCGTCGGCCGCGCCGATGCGCTCACTCGCCATGTCGTACATGACGGGCATGGGCTTGCCGGCCACTTCGGGATCGACCGCCACCGCATTGCGGACGGCCTGGACGAGCGAGCCGTTGCCGGGTGCGATCCCTTTCTCGGTCGGCAAGGTCAGGTCAGTGTTCGTCGCGACCCAGCGCGCACCACCGTTGACGGCGTGCGCTGCGGCCGCGAGGTCCGTCGCACGGACATCCGGCCCGTAGCCCTGGACGACGGCATCGATGTCGCCGGTCCCTGCACCTGCATCGTCGTCGCCGACGCAGACGAAACCGGCCCCCCTCAGCGCTCGGGCAACGCCCTCCCCGCCGATCGGCAGGACGATACGCACCTGCGCGCCACTCTCGCGCAGCACGTGCGCTGCCGCCATCGACGAATTGACGACGTCCTCGTCGTCCAGACGCAGCCCGAGCTCACGCAGATGCGCCGCGACGGCCGACGGGGGACGCGAGGCGTTGTTCGTCGCGTAGACGACGCGCGTCCCATGTTCGCGCGTGCTCTGGAGGCTCGCGATGGCATGCGGGATGGCGTCGGGCCCTGCGTAGACGACGCCGTCGAGGTCGCAGACGATGCCGTCGTACCGGTCGAGCAGGCCTTCAGTCACGGGGGTCCTGTTCCCCGACCGACGCTGACGGTTCGTTCGGCGGTACGGCGCCGAACGCGCTCAGGTCGAGCTCGGCGAGACGCGGGTCGACGTCCTGCTCGTCCTCCGGCGCGAGGTCGGTCAGCTCGAAGCCGTCGATCTGGTCGATGCGGTCGGCGGCGTCCGTCTCGCCATCACGGTCGGCCGCGTCGGCCTTGACGAACCACGCCCGCGCTTCCTCCCGCTCACCCAGGTCGAGCAGCGCGTCAGCATACGCGTAGAACAGACGAGCGGCCCAGGGCTGCGTCGTCGCCTTCTGCAGGGCGGGAATGCGCAGTCCGACGACGGCAGCCCGCGACTGTCCCATGTCGCGGCGCACGCCGGAGACGACGATGGCCAACTCGATGTTGTCGGCCTCAGAGAGGCGTTGCGCTTCCGGAGAGTTCGCCAGCTCCAGGGCCCGCTCGTAGCGCCCCAGGCCACGCTCGCAGTCGACCATGTACGGCAGCAGGTGGTCGGAGCCGGACAGCCGGCGCGCGGTCCGGAACTCACGCAGCGCCTCGGCGAACTCGCCCGTTCGGTAGAGCACCAGACCGAGCGCCTCGCGCGCTGCCGGAACCCGGCCGGCCCGGCTCACGGCGTGCTGCGCGTGGTCGAGCGCCTTCTCCGGGTTCTCGTCCAGCAGTTCGGCGGCAGCGACGAGGTGCTTGGCGACGCCCTCGGCGTTCTCCTTGCTCAGGGTTCGCAGCTGCTGACGCACCGCCTTGTCGAGCTCATAGCCCGTGATGTCCTCCGGCAGCACCGGCTCCGGCTTGCGACGGGGACGCTCGTCCCCCACGGCCTTCGCGTCCCAGCTGCGCGGGCCACGAATCGACGACTGCTCGTCCGACCAGCCGGCACCGCGGTCCCCCCGGCCGGTGAACCCGCCACGGTTTTCGCTGCGGTCATCCCGACGGAAACCGCCACCCCGCTCGTCACGACGATCCGAACCGCGTCCGTAACCACCACGCTCATCACGCCCAGACGAGCGGCGGTCGTCCCGGCCACGGTCATCACGACGGAAACCCCCACGATCCTCACGACCCCGCTCGTCATCCCGACGCGGTCTGTCATAGCTGCGCTCGTCCCGGCCACGGTCGTCCCGACGGAAACCCCCACGATCGTCACGACCGAAGGAACGGCGATCGTCACGACCCCGCTCGTCGTCCCGACGCGGGCCACCGTAGCCACGCTCATCGCGGCGGACACCTCTACGGTCGTCACGACGGTCGCTGCCCCGTCCATAGCTGCTTCGCTCGTCGCGACCTGACGAGCGACGATCGTCGCGCTCGAACCGACCCCGCTGCTCACGGGAACCCCTGTCGTCACGAGCCGGGCGACGCTCGCCGGAGGCCGCCTCGCGACCTCCCTGCGACCAGCGCGAACTGCGTTCGCGACGCTCTGGCGTGTTCTCGGTGTTCTCGTCAGGCATGTCTTCCTCTTCTCAGGACGGGCAATAGACATCGTGGCACGAGGGCGGCGCCTCGGGCGAGCCGGCACCCATTGCTACGACCGAGCGATGGCGTCGACCACGGCTGCGCAGCCAGGGCACATGAAAGAAGGGCCCTTGACCCAAGAACTGTTCAGGTTCCGAGCCACCCATCGGGGGCTTCAAGGAACACGACGTTCATCAGATCAAGGACCCTTCTGTTGAAGAAGTCCGGCGGTGTCCTACTCTCCCACACCCTACCGAGTGCAGTACCATCGGCGCTGAAGGGCTTAGCTTCCGGGTTCGGAATGTGACCGGGCGTTTCCCACTTCGCTATAACCACCGTAACACTATGAAACATATCAACCCATCATGGCGAGTGTATTGTTTCAGAATTACACAGGGACGCGAGCACTAGCACAACAATACTGAGTGTGATAATAAGTTATCGGTTCATTAGTACCGGTCAGCTACAACCATTACTCGTCTTCCACATCCGGCCTATCAACCCCATCGTCGCTAGGACACCTCCGCACCACAAGGTGCATTGAAACCTCATCTCCA